>NZ_JAGGDM010000030.1:0-31561 GCF_017653625.1 Alteromonas sp. K632G | reverse complement strand
TCACTGGCATTTTCGATGATGTGGCTACCCATGTACTGCTGAGTGAAATATATGCAGCAAAGATCAACAGGCCCTAGGAATAGCACAATAAAGCCAAAAGATTTATGCCACGAAAATACCCAATAGGCATTTTGCTCTACCATATAGACACCTGAAGCCAGCATGCCAATTATGATTAAGCCAACAGTCCAGTGTAAAAATAGTGTGGTAGGTGAAAACTTTTGATGTGTATCGTACTGCATATTTTCCTCGGGCAACGCGACGGTTATTAACGCGATAGTTATTAATGTGCATCACTATAAAAGACATAGTGAAATTGCGCTCTTATATATTTCATATAGCCTTGCTACTTTTTACCGCAAATGCAATTGCGTTTTGCGCAACTTGCAAAGTAAAGCTCACGAGCCTTTTAGCTATTCTAAATTAAAATTCAACTTAGCACGGGAAAATTTGCTTGGGTATAGGGGGAAACGCCTATAAAGCGCCCCCCTCAGGTTGAAGACTAGGGCCAATTCCTTTTCGATTACAGTAAATATGCTAAAGGGGAAATGGCCAAAAAACGCCCTTACCCCCTAGCCCAAAAACGTATGTCGCGAAGCTGTTTGATAAACGCATCTGGCTTGATAGATTCGATATCCAAATAACCATCGTCCATTGCATCACCCAAACCTGCAGCTTTAATCAATGGCATGGCGTTCGCCGTGTAACCTACAAACTTCTGGTGAGCATGCGCATCTGAAACAAAATCTTTTGCTTCAGGTTTCATCGATAAAGATGTTGCGCCATCTTCTGAAAGTAATAATAGTACCGCGTCATAAAGCACTGATGGTCCACCATCAATCTTTTGATGCGCCGCAATATGTTTTCCTTCGCTGCATGTTACACCACCTACTTTAGGCGCCACTAACTCAAACATAGCCCCTTCAGCCATTAGGGAGTCGATAACATTTGAAAGCATATCGGCATCAATTCCATCAGACACAAGAATGCCTAATTTACGGCCTTTAAAAGTGCTAGGAGCATTTTTTAAGATACTAAGAGCGTCAGATACCGGTAAATCTTCTCTTGTAGGCATCGCTGCTTCAGCGGGTTCAGGCATTTCTAAAAAACCCAACTCTTGTGCAACGCTTTCGGCTAATGTTTTATCTACATTTAGCAAATGAGACACTACCCGCTCGCGAATAGCTAACCGTTCAACTTTTGACAGTTCGAACGCAAATGCATCACGCATATGTTTTTGCTCTGTTTCAGTTTGACTAATATAAAACTGACGTGCTTGGCTGTAATGGTCTGCAAAGGTTTCTGAGCGGTAGCGTGTTTTACTGCCTTCCATAGGCTCTGCATGTGATTGATAACCCGTCTCTGGGCACGCACGAGGGTTATTTTCATCGGCATCCCACGAATTTGGTTCGTAATTAGCGCGCCCTTTCGGGTTTTGCATTGCCATATGGCCGTCTTGTTGAAAATGGCGCATTGGGCATTTGGGTGCATTAATAGGAAGCTGCGTAAAGTTCGTGCTACCTAGCCGCTTTAACTGCGTATCTAAGTAGGAAAAGTTTCTGCCTTGCAACAAAGGATCATTGGTAAAGTCGATACCTGGCACTATGTTTTGGGTACAAAACGCCACTTGTTCCGTCTCTGCAAAAAAGTTATCAACCTCTTTATTAAGTACCATTTTGCCTACTATTTTCACAGGCACCTGTTCTTCAGGGATCAGTTTAGTCGCATCCAAAACATCGAATTCAAAACTGTCGGCAAAATCTTGGTCGAACACCTGAACGCCTAATTCCCACTCTGGGAAGTCACCTGCTTGTAAGGCATTCCACATATCTCGGCGGTGAAAATCAGGATCTGCGCCATTAATTTTAAGTGCTTCATTCCATACGACCGATTGTAAACCTTGCTTTGGCTTCCAATGGAATTTAACGTATTTCATCTCACCTTCTGCATTTATAAACTTGAAGGTATGCACACCGAAACCTTCCATAAATCGGAAAGACCGAGGTATTGCACGATCTGACATAGCCCACATCAACATATGTGTAGATTCTGGCGATAGACTGGTAAAGTCCCAAAAGTTGTCATGGGCAGTTTGCGCTTGAGGAAAGCCGCGATCAGGCTCTTGTTTTGCCGAATGAATAAGATCTGGGAACTTAATAGCATCTTGAATAAAAAATACAGGGATATTGTTTCCCACCAAATCCCAGTTACCCTGCTGAGTATAAAACTTCACGGCAAAGCCGCGCACATCTCGCGCTAAGTCAGGTGAACCTTTATTGCCCGCTACAGTAGAAAAGCGTGTGAATACAGGCGTTTTTTCGCCTTTACGCTGGAAAATATCTGCTGATGTAATATCTGATAATGATTCGTAAGTTTCAAAATAGCCGTGAGCGCCAAAGCCTCTAGCATGTACCACACGTTCAGGAATACGCTCGTGGTCGAAGTGAAAAATCTTTTCTCTAAGTACGTGATCTTCTAAAACAGTAGGCCCTCGTTGGCCAGCTTTAAGAGAATTTTGATCGTCGTGAATGGGGCAACCTTGCGCTGTTGTCATAGCTGGGTGTCCATTACCCGCGGTTTGATGTAACTCGCCGCCTTTCCCTTTTTGTCCTTGGTATTTAAACGATTCAGCCATTTCAGTTCCTTATAGAGATAACCTAATTGATTACGTTGTAATAACGGTCTAGGGTGAAACATTCATGTTTCAGAACTGAACGAAGCAAGGAGAATTCCATGTTAAATTATTAAATAAAATTAATGACTTAAGTTGAAACCGATTTATAGGCATTAGAGGAATTACAAGAAGAAGGAATATTTTACATACTCGCAAGGCAAGCAATGATAAGGATTAAAAATAGTACAAAGGCAAGATTGAAAAAATGAAATAGTGCCGAATAGGCAAAACACACCAGAGGACCTGATGTGTTCTACATGAAGATGCTAATGTTTGGAAATTATTAACTTAGGTGACAGGCAACAATAGATTCAATTGCATTAACCAATTGCTCTCTATTTGCTGAGTTTTCACCAAATGGATGTGCAGGCGCAAACTGATTGTTGTCGTTGTCAAAATATTCACCTTTTACGTTTGCAAACCTATCACTAAGAGCTGCTTCCACAAATATCTTCGCACCTATTGCTAAATCACCTCCGGCTACACCATAAGCTTCTTTCACCATTTTACTGCCTAACAAAGATTTAGGATTAACAGACACGAACAATGGCCCTGTTGCTGCGTATTTTTCGGCAAAAAAGCGTGTCCACATGGTTATAGCAAGCTTGCTTTGTGCGTATGACATGCCGTCACTCATAGAAGGGCCTTGGCTTAGCAGATCAAAGTTAACGGGGGCTTGAGCCGCAGATGACACGTTAACTACACGGCCATCACTTGGCATAAGTGGCAACAAACGTTTAGTAATGATGAACGGCGCTATCGTATTTACCATGAAGCGTACGTCTAGTCCTGCGCTTGTCTCAATGTCGGGAGAATGAAACACACCCGCATTATTAATGATAACGTCAATGGCTGAAAAAGCGCCTGCCACATCAGTTGTAAATTTATCAACTGCTTGAAAGTCGCTTAAATCTGCCACGAACCCTGTCACCTTTATTGCAGGGTAATCGGCACCTAACATTTGCTCTACACGCTTTAACTTATCAGCACTTCTTCCGTGAATGATCAAATTGTGCCCTTCGTGAGCTAACAATTTTACGGTTTCAAGACCAATGCCGTCGGTCGCGCCTGTTACTAATATAGTTTTCATCCGTTTATTTCCTTTTTAATTTCGTAAAGTAGAGCGCGTTTGACTCGGTACTCATTTAGACTGCTAAAGCCTGAAAAACTGTTGAATCAAGACTACCTTTCTCTAACATGAATGATAATTATGCATTTTAAGAATTAGTTTCAACAAAAGATTGATAATGCCCCCGCCAAATGTGATTCACTTATATCTATAACGTAATATTTCTAAAAACCCGCTAGCCAGCGTTTTAAATTGTTTATAGACTGCAGGCATAATAATGAATATGCGACAGGTATAGGGTTGCCAGAGTGATATCACCGCTGGTTCAACATAAATACACAGTTTAGTTTTATAGGGTTCTCAAGTTAATGTCACAACAAAAAGTAGGTTTAGTGGGCTGGCGCGGTATGGTTGGCTCAGTGTTAATGCAGCGCATGCAAGAAGAGCAAGATTTCGCGCACATTGAACCCACATTTTTTACTACGTCTCAAAAAGGCCTTCCGGCGCCAGATTTTGCAGGTGCTAACGCTGGCGTACTAGAAGACGCATTCGATATTCAAGCGCTTGCGAAGCAAGATATTATCATTACCTGCCAAGGCGGTGATTACACCAAAGAAGTGTATTCTTCACTGCGCGACACCGGCTGGAATGGATACTGGATAGACGCAGCGTCAGCGCTTCGCATGGAAGACGATGCAGTCATTGTTTTAGATCCTGTAAACCGCAAAGAAATTGACGCTGGCGTTGAAAGCGGCATTCGCACTTTCGTAGGTGGAAACTGCACGGTATCGTTAATGTTGTTGGCACTAGGTGGCTTATTCGAAAAAGACTTGGTTGAGTGGGCTTCACCCATGACATACCAAGCTGCTTCTGGTTCTGGCGCTAAGCATATGCGCGAACTTATTAGCCAGATGGGTGCCATTCACACTAATGTAAAAGCAAATTTAGACAATCCAGCGTCTGCTATTTTAGACATCGATAAGCAAGTCGCTGAGTTTATCAGAAGCGATGATTACCCTTCTGAACAATTTGGCGTGCCGCTAGCAGGAAGCTTAATTCCTTACATTGATTCGCAGTTGCCATCTGGGCAAAGTCGTGAAGAATGGAAAGCGCAAGCTGAAGCCAACAAGATTATGGGTTTAACTGAGCAGCCTATTCCTATTGACGGCATTTGTGTGCGTGTAGGCGCTATGCGTTGTCATAGTCAGGCTATCACCATCAAATTAAAACAAGACTTGCAAGTTGAAGAGATTGAGCAAGTTCTTGCACAGCATAATGAGTGGGTGAAAGTGGTACCAAATGACCGTGATGACACCATGCAAGAACTCACGCCAGCGAAAGTGACCGGCACATTGTCTATTCCTGTAGGTCGAATTCGTAAATTGACCATGGGGCCTGAATATATTTCAGCCTTCACCGTGGGCGATCAACTGCTATGGGGTGCTGCCGAGCCGCTTAGAAGAATGCTGCGTATAGTTCTTGGTAAGGCTTAATAAATAATAGCGTAAACACCGCTAAAAATAAGTGACAGAGCCCAGCTTTTTCTAAGCTGGGCTTTTTTATACAGCGCTTTTTTATAAAGGGCTCTTTTATACAGATCATCTCTGGGCCAGCGTGAACATGCGCAGGCTTCTATTACTTTTCAGGCCACTACTCCTTTTCAGGCCACTACTCCTTTTCAGGCCACTACTCCTTTTCAGACCTCTATTCCTTTTCAGACCTCTATTCCTTTTCAGACCAAACCGCGAATTCATTGCCCCCAGGTTCTATAAAGTGAAATCGACAACCGCCTGGAAATTCAAAGATAGGCTTGTTCACATTGCCACCAGCTTTTTCTACCTTGCTTAAGGTTTGCCTAATGTCAGCGCTATAAAAAACTAATAACGCGCCGCCATTTGCTGTGGTGCTAGCGCGCTCAGCTTTAAAAAAGCCCCCGTCTAATCCTTGATTAGAAAATGCCGTGTATTCGGGGCCATAATCGGTAAACGCCCAACCAAATACAGTTTCGAAAAAGCGCTTAGTACTACTGATATCGAATGTACCGAACTCAACGTAGTTAAGCTTTTCGTGTGTTGCCATGATTTTTCCTCATCTATTCAGGTAGATATGGTGAATACTGTAGTGTTAGCGGCTAATATTCCGTATTATTAACACGTCAATGAATGTCATCTTCAATAATATAAAAGCCACATGGAAGTATTTAATGCAAGCTCCGGATTATTCAAACTACAGCCTTGCCGAACTTGAAGATGTGTTAGCCTACATCGACAAAGAGCAATACCCCTATAGAGTGTCTGCCGTGCTAAAGGAAATAGCCTTAAGACACCCCTTAACAAGTAAAACCGAAACGTCTCAGCATCAAGATAGTTCTCATCCTCAAAATACTGCCAATCACGACCCAGTATTGGCAGAAGATAGATACGATGACGAAGCATTGCATGCAAACTGGCTAATTCATTTTTGGAAAGGCCAAGTATCGTTACCTATCAGTTATTGGGTGGTTGGCATTTTAATAACACTTGGTGCACTTGCGCTAAGCTCATTTGTTGAACTTAAAATAGAAAGTGCATCATCGCGAGCTGAGCTTGGTATATACATGATGCTTTTGTACGTGGTGTTAACACCCGTGGTTATCTGGCAATCGGTTGGCATAATTCGCTCTGCCATCCGTCACCCTCATCGCGGTGGCTCTGCTGGTTGGGCAACAATGGCGATAATAATGACAGTAGTAGGAATGATAAATTTCACTGTAGATTTCTATCGGTCAGGGGTACCCATCATTACTGAAAGTATCTCTTTAATTGGCGCTGAATCCACCTATCCCCCTACCAAGTTTAGAGTTTTAAATAATGGCACCGAGCTAGAACTTTATGGCGGTATAGAAATTGGCTCCGAACTACTGCTGCTAGATGTACTGAAACAGAATGAAAACATAACAACAATACACTTACACAGTATTGGCGGAAGACTTATCGGCGCGACTCGTCTAGCTGCTGTAGTCAAAGAATATGGACTTAATACATTTGTGAAAACCTCGTGCTCTTCGGCATGCACTATTGTGTATTTAGCGGGAAAAGAAAGGCTATTGGGTGAAGACGGCGTGTTGCAGTTTCACGCTCCCGCATTAGGCGGCAAGTCTATGCATGACAACACAGAGTTAAGTTCCGCGTTTGACCAAG
Organism: Alteromonas sp. K632G; assembly: GCF_017653625.1. Lineage (NCBI taxonomy): Bacteria > Pseudomonadati > Pseudomonadota > Gammaproteobacteria > Alteromonadales > Alteromonadaceae > Alteromonas > Alteromonas sp. K632G. The sequence goes on along the minus strand of NZ_JAGGDM010000030.1, from coordinate 24,639 downwards.
CGTATAAAGATGCCGATGTTCCAAATTGGTTTGCGAAAAAAATACGAAATACGCCGAATACTGAACTTTGGGCTCCTTCTCACAAAGAACTTTTACGAGCAGGTATTATCAGTAAAGTAGTGGACAGTAGCGCCTACGGGTTCAGTGGCTATGAAGACGAAAGCGAAATAAACACGCAAGCAGTAGAATCTGGTTTATTGACTCATGCCTACTTGGTTGCCATGAAAGACAAAGATCCAGATACCTACTATCGAATTGTCGCTATAAATGAAGAGGGTTTACGGGAAGGCGCTTCTATTAATGCTATTGCAACCCGAGCTCGAGCGGTGTTTGAAGCGAGGATTACGCATTATATCGCCCATGGTAGTGATGCTGACATCGTTGATTATTGGCATGTAATGATAAAACAAATGCAAGAACTTCAAGGGCAATATCCCCTTGCCTGCGCCGCATTTGTGTATCCCGAAGAGGTGCCACTAGAACACCATGCTGGGAATGAAGCTCAGCTATCGAGCGAAGTAAAGGCACTTGAGCTTGAGGTTATAGCAAAGCTTATTGCTCATCAGCAGGTAAGCCCCTCTTTGTATTCTGACGAGGAAAGTGATGACATCATCACGAATTTAGTTAAAGGCATGAAGGATAGCAGTAAGGCACATTTTGAGGTGGTAGCAGCACCTAAAGATTTTCTCGAGTCACCAGATATTATGTGTAGCGCTGCCATAGAAATTCAGCAGCGATTTATTGATTTTGAAATCCAAAATGCGGCTAAATTACTAAGAACTATTAGTGCTCAGTAATTAATTTATATATCAGTAGCTAATAGCTACATCGACAACGGATTTAAAGATGAAAAAGTTATGGCTTGTTCTTGGCTTCTTAGTACTGACAGGGTGCTCGTCTAAGCTTGCATACAATAACCTCGATTGGCTTATTTATTGGTACATGGACGATTATGTAGAGCTTAACGATTCACAAGAAGCTATTTTCGATATTAAGCTTGAAGGGTGGATTGATTGGCACAGAGAAGAACAATTGGCTTTATATTTGGCCCAACTAGAGCAGATAACCGAAGATATAAAACAAGATAAGTTAAACAAAGCTGTTATTGCCAATCATCTAAATCAGGCTAATGAGCACGTAATGACATTACGTTCGAAAATAGCGCCTGAGTTAGCAGAACTCGCTTCCCGCTTAAGTGACGACCAAGTTATTTATTTGTTTGCTGCAATTCAAAAAGAAAATAAAGAAGAGCAAGAAGAGCTTGATGAGTACGACTCAATGTCTGACAGCGAAAGGCTTGAAAAGTTAATTGAGAATTTCGAAGAAGGTTTTGAAGACAGTGTAGGTGACTTAACTGACGAGCAAAAAACGATGATAGCGAATGCCGCACCTCACTTCGCCCGTACCCGTGGAAACTGGCTTGAATACCGCATAACCATGCAGAATGAAGCGCGCCGACTGTTTGCAAGCAGACAAAATACAGAAGCCTTTCAACAAAAGCTAACCCACCTACTTACTCACCCTGATGACTACCGCACCGAAGAGTACCTAGCACGCAGAAAGGCTAACAGAGAAGCATATTTATCGTTGGCCGATGAGTTGGTAAAGACAATGACCGCTAAGCAGAAGTCACACTTGTTGAAAAAGCTCAACAAGATTATTGACGATATTAACGACCTTCAAGACGATTAAAAGCGATAGACTAGCTAGCAGCTATCGCTTGTTGTAGGGTGGCTGCAGTCAATCTTGGTGCCCCTTCTCTTGCGCTTTCAGCTGCTTTAATGAGTTTGACTATTGCGGTATTAGCGGGGGTACTCACTTGATGCGCTTCACCTAAAGCAACAATTTCGCCATTTAGGTAATCGACCTCTGTTTTTCTATTCAGCGCTAAGTCCTCATACATAGATGAACGTGCCTGAGGGTCAATTTTTAACGTTGCAGCAGCTACCTTTTTAAACAAAAAATTAGGCAATGACATAATATAAGGCATAAGTTTAGGAACGACCTTGCCTGTTTTAGCCGGTTCAATACCAGCCGTTTTCATTGCGACTAACGCTTCTTTTAGCACAACCGCCATTACTTTTCGGTATTCGTTGTCGTGCAATTGCTCAAGTAGTGGTTTGCCTGAAAGTGCATTAACGGCGTTATTTAAATTCATGAGCAGCTTACCCCACTGCACACTAGATAAATCCTTATACACCTGAACAGGCAAGTCGGCCATGTCAAACAGGCCGACTAAGTCTTCCGCTTTCCCGGCTTTATCTTCAATACACAAATTGCCTTCTGTACCGCAGTGAAAATGCCCGTCGCCCTGCCCTAGCACGTTAAAGGGAACCATGCCTTTCATGACGGTATAATTCGGTAAGCATTCTGATAGTACCTGTGCGTTTCTTACGCCGTTTTGAAAGCTGATAACAATCGGATTAGTTTTCTGTAGAAGGCTATTGCCATATTGCGCAATAAGCAACGCAGCCTCTTGAGTATCACCGCTTTTTACGCACACTAAAATGTAATCAGCATTCTCCATTACCTCGGCACTTTTAGTAAAATTAACGGCGTCCGGTTTAAGCTTTGTATTCCTACCCCGCCAATCGGTTAACGTTAAGCCGCTCTTCCCGATTTGTTCTTTTAGCCTTGCACGGCCAATTAAGGTGACATTCGCGCCAACAGACAGCAAACAGCCTCCTAAATAACATCCGATGCTCCCAGCGCCTAACATGACGATATTCGCTTTGTTTGCTGTCTTTATTTTGCTCATGCTATTACCCACTGCCAGATTTAAATACGTCTAAATACGGCAAGATTTCGCGTTAAATAAACGTCATCATTTAGTTAGCTGCAGACGCTTCTTTACTTTTCAAATGCGCAATTTCATGTTTAACCGTAAACCCGATTAACACAATGGCACAAATACACCCACCTGTGAGTAGTACGAATCCGCCATTCCAACCGAAGTAATCGACGGTAAAACCTAAGGCAATATTGGCGATAACGGCACCACCAAGATACCCAAACAGTCCCGTTAATCCGGCTGCCGTGCCAGCGGCTTTCTTTGGCACCAATTCTAGCGCGTATAAACCTATCAACATAACAGGCCCATAGATTAAAAAGCCAATAGCCATTAGCGCAGCCATATCTATGGATGGGTTTCCAGCAGGGTTAAACCAATATACAAGAACGGCGACTAATACGAGCACCATGTACAAAATAGCAGCGGGTGAACGACGGCCTTTAAACCATTTGTCGCTAATGTAACCGCATAACAGCGTACCTGGAATGCCCGCCCACTCATACAACAAGTACGCCCAAGAACTATGCTCGAATGAGAAGTCTTTTACTTCTGACAAGTACAGCGGCGCCCAATCTAAAACGCCATATCGAATGAGATACACAAACGCATTGGCAATAGCGATAAACCACAGGAGTTTGTTGTTCAATACGTAGGTAACAAATATTTCTTTAGCACTGAGTTCTTGCTCATGTTTTTCTTCATAATCGAGAGGATAGTCGTTGCGATGTTCTTCAATAGGTGGCAAACCACAACTTTGCGGTGTATCTCGTAAGGTTAAAAATACAAAACCGGCGATTAATGCAGCGAAGGCTGCGGGTACATAAAAAGCGCTACGCCAATCATTAAACCACGCCATTCCCAAGATAAATAAAGGGCCAATGAGTCCGCCGCCAACGTTATGCGCAATATTCCAAACCGAAACAACTTGTCCTCGTTCATTCCCCGAGTACCAATGTACGATAGTACGGCCACAGGCGGGCCACCCCATACCTTGCACCCAACCGTTAATAAAAAGCAGCAGAAAAATAATTGCTATGCTCTGGGTTGCCCATGGCACAAAACCAAAAATAAACATGACCAAGGAAGACAGTAATAGCCCTGTCATTAAAAAGTATCTGGGGTTGCTTCTATCAGAAACATTGCCCATTAAAAATTTACTTAACCCGTAGGCAATAGAGACTGCAGACAGCGCAAAACCTAACTCACCTTTTGTGAAGCCTTGCTCTTCAATTAAATAAGGCATGGCCAGTGAAAAGTTCTTTCTAACAAGGTAGTAACCCGCATAGCCGACAAAGATACTGAGGAATATCTGCCATCTAAGCTTTTTATAAACTGGATCTATTTCTTGTTCTTGTAACCGAGTTTTATGTGCTGCAGGCTTGAAAAAACCAATCATATAAAGCTTCCAACTATCTGGCGATGAACTATTTTTTGTGGTCGTATTCTGCTTTTAGAAAGTTAAGAAGACAAGCATATATGTTAATTATTCATCGGAAGCCCGATATTGCAGGTTCGGTGGTCATGCTACGTGGCGACTTGTGGGCTATCATGCCTTTGTTACGAAGATGACTTATTGTCATACTAGGCTAAGGGTTACCTAAAACGGCTTTTAAAAAGAACACGTAGAAATGCTTGAGCAAATATCAATAAAACTTAAAACATTAGACTAAAGGCTAAATTTCAAATGGCGCGGTGGATAATTATCCTAAATTCAAGACATAACGTGTTAAGTCTGCTAATTTGCAAAGACTGAATTTAGTTCGTTGATGTTAGTTCAAGCCTAGCAGTCACCTAACAAGACGTAAGAAAATACTGTGCTATCCATTACCCAATTTTCTCTTAGAGTTCTAACAATAGTTGGCCTTAGTATATTTAGCCATGTGGCGTATGCCAATGTATTGACTGAACTTGAGTCGTTGAATTCACGGGTTAAAACTGAAAGCCCCATGCCCATTGGCGAAGTGATATCGACGCTGGAAACACGATTACTCACCCCTGACTTCACCTCGTTTGAAAAAACTAAAATAGCCGTTAGCTACATTCAACTTAAGCTCAAATTACATCACACCGCCCCTGATGATGTGATGACTATTCTAGAATCTTTAGTCACTGAAACGGAAGATGGTTTAATCATTAAATTGGGGCTGGCCAGAATGGTAGGCATCAATGCTAATTATGACCGGTCATATCAGTTGTTCGGTGAAGTCATACAATCTCCTGCTGCCAGTTCTTCTGTTAAGGCTATAGCAATTGCGTATCTCATCCTTTCATACAATGAAGGGCAAGTTTTCGCATCAAGCGCTAACTTATTAAATACGCTTAACGAACTGGTTCATGAAAATAACCTCACTTATGCCACGGCCCTGTATCACTATATAGCTGCTGATTATTATCACTCGGTAAAGTCTTTTGATATTGCCTTTGAGTATTATGAGAAGTCGTTAGCAGAGTCAAAAGCCCTCAATGAATGGCCGCTTGTTAGTGACAACCTGTACGCCATAGGCATTTTATTTAGAAATATGGGCAACTTCGATAAAGCGATTACCTACTTTAAGCAAACCATTGAATCTGACAGAAAGATAGACATTAATTACGCAGAATACATCGCCTTATATGGAATGGCGTCTACTTATTTTCGAACTGACAATATTGAAGAAGCGTTGAAGCTGGCTGAAACGGTCACTTCTCACCCACTTACCACCTCTTTTTACGATAGCGAAATTTATAGATTAAAAGCGAAGGCGTTGATGGAACGGGGACGTTTAAGCGAAGCGAGAGTGGCCCTTGATAAATCTCGCAGCACCTATGACGACTACCGCGTGGGTGAAAAGACCACATGGCGGGCAGAACTTGAAAAGCTCGCCTCACAAATTAGCGCCAAAGAAGGTGATTTTGAAACGGCGTACAAGGAATACGAGGTTTACCATAACGAATACCTTGAAGCTAAAAAGTACGAAGATTTAGAGCTATTAGAGAGCGCAAATTTAGTTTACGAAATAGAGCAGCAAAAAGAAAAAACCACACTATTAGAAAAAGAAAACCGCGCTATTTCTGAACTGCTTGACGCTAGGGAAGCTGCTCAGCAAACGCAAAAGCTCTTCACCCGCTGGCTCGTGATTTTTATTGCATTAACCCTTGTCACCTTGGTTATTATTTTAATTTTGCTTAAAAAAGCACGCAAGACCAATGCACTTTATATATCAGCGAAGGAAAAAGCCGAACTTCACAGCAGGCTTAAAACAGAGTTCATTTCTAACATAAGCCACGAAATTAGAACCCCTTTGAACGCTATCATTGGTTTTGGGCAAGTACTGACTGACAAACTAGAAGATAAACAAACTAAAAAGCTCACCAGCCAAATTGTCAATTCATCTGAAATGCTTCTGCAACTTATTAATGACTTACTGGACTTCTCTAAAATTGAAGCGGGTAAGCTAGCGCTAGATTACGGACCGTATAACTTACGTCAAAGCATAAGAAAGCTACTTGATATATTCCACGCGCAAGCAAGCAACAAGGGATTAACGATTAAGCTAAATATCGATAAAGAGCTTCCTAAAGAGATGATTTTTGACGAACTTAGGCTTAAACAAGTACTTGCTAACTTGATTAGCAACGCCATTAAATTTTCAAGTGCTGGGGATATAGAAATAGGTATTAAGGTTAAACAGAAAGACAACACCCACTGCTTGTTCGACGTATGGGTTCAGGACAACGGCATCGGTATTAGTGAGTCTCAACAAGAAAACTTGTTTCAACCCTTCATTCAAGCTGAAAGCTCAACGGCACGAAAGTATGGAGGCTCAGGCCTAGGCTTAAATATTTGCAATAAATTATTAGAGCAAATGAGCTCTAAACTTCACGTTGTTAGCGCCATTGGACAAGGTTCACGCTTTTACTTTACTTTGGAATTTTGTCATTCAATAGGTGAAGAATACATTCAGAACCCAGAAGCCGAACAACTCATTACCCAGTTCCAAAAAACACGCGTGCTATTGGCCGAAGACAATGACATAAACGTTGAAGTTATAATGGCAATGCTAAACGCCACAAATCTACAAATAATTCGTGCTGCTAACGGAAACGACGCTATTTACACGTTATCTCAACAATCATTTGATATTATTTTGATGGATATTCAAATGCCAGAAATGGATGGGTACGAGGCCACTCGGGTCATACGCCATCAAATGAACGGTACCTTACCTATTATTGCGTTAACAGCAAATGCTATGCAGCAAGATATTGACGCCTGTTTAAATGCAGGCATGAACGACCATGTCAGCAAGCCTATTCGAAAAGAAAAGCTGCTTGAAGTGTTGAATAAATACCTCAACCCTTAAAAAGGTATTCACCTCTATTTATATACCACCCACAATTTCTGAAGTGCGCTCTGTACCATGTTAAAAGACTAATACCGAACAAGGGTTCTCGTTTCAATACTCTTTCGTGGTTTCGTCACAGCAGTATCGCCTTCCATATCGAGTGCGCTATGCGCCAAATGTGGCCTTCCACGGTTATCATAGATATTAAATATAATCGCTTCTTCGGGTGTCATATCAGATTGATAGAACCATTCGTGGGTTCTATTTTCCGCTACCCCTAATATTTGACCTTTGCGATCGGGGTATTCCAATTCGATGTTCATCCAGTCATCTTCTTGCATCGAGCGTGGGCAGATAAACCCTAAAGGGGATGAAGGTATCGTGTATTCCACTGGGCGCCATACATTAACAAACCCAAAATGCCCTTGCTGAAACTCTTGCGCTTTTTGGGCACCTAAAATATCCAACAAACGCTTTTCTACCCCACCTTCACTATAGTCATTGTGAACGTTGCGGGCAGGTCTTCGTGTTGCATTTGGGTCGTCGATTCGTACTGTGTGGTCGAATACAATGACTTCTTTTGCTTTTATCTGTTGCTGCAGAATGGCAGTAAGCTCACTTTCATAGTCACTCGCCCACGCTTCAGACTCATCGAACCCATGTACCTTTGTTGGTGCGTTTATAAAAGTGATCCCATCTTTATTGAAATTCACTGAATAGTTTTTTTTTCGTATATCAGTAACCGGCACTTTGACTGAAATTAATTCAGGCGAAATCAAATTCCCAACAACGCCATTAACATCGAAATGAAATGCCTGAACTTCGTTACTTTTCACATGATAGTTTACTGTGGCTATAGCCATATAAAGCACTCCTTAAAAAATGGTATAGGTTTCCCCGATGCGAGGGAATATAGTTTTTTAAGGACAAGAGATAAATGGGATACAGGTATAAACAGAATTTTGAAAATGAAGATAATAGTCAATCACAATGGCTGATAAATCATTTGTGATGACAGCAACCGCTTTGAGGCCGAGCTTTTGAAAGTATTTAACCAGTCTTTACATTTCGTCAATGGCGAGCGTTGCGAGTTTACTTTATGATCTTTACATTACTAGCATCACTGCTTTTTTCATTGATACTCAGTAGGCGAGGAACGGCTCGCATTATTTACATTTTTTAAGTGGGAAGGAATCAACACCAATGTGGAATCTACGATGCCTATGTGTACTTGTAGCGCTTATTTTACCGAATGTGGCCTTCGCCCATCATGGAAGTAGCGGTCAATTTGAAACGAATAAAACGATTGAGTTGTCTGGCGAGATTACTCGAGTACGGTTAGTTAACCCGCATGCCTATGTGTATTTCGATGTTACGAACGAAGATGGCAGCGTAACAAATATGCGTTGTGAGCTACAGTCAGGCTCGTTACTCAAACGTAGAGGATGGAACACAGAGCAATTCAAAGCAGGCAGTGCTATTACCATTTTAGGCTCTCCAGATAGAAACGACCCCACTACATGTTATATGCAGCAAATTACTTTCGAAAATGGAATAACTGCCACCCGCAATAGCGTATTTAACGATGATGGTAGTTTGGTAGTTGGCAATGACGCCAACGCTTCACCGCAAACTCAGAATAAGCCCATCGAACAACGCCCTATTACTCGCACCGACGGTACACCTAACATTGATGGCAATTGGGCAATGGTGCGCAAAGAAGGTAGCAGACCTGGCGGTGGCGGCGCTTTTGCACAGTTAACTGATGCAGGTGCTTTGGCGGTTGAAGGGGCTACTCAAGATGAAAACCCTAGATACCAATGCGAACCGACTAATATCATCATGGATTGGTGGTTCGATCTTATGGTTAATAAAATTGAACAGTCCAGCACACAGATAAACCTAACTTACGGATTTATGAGTCTGACACGTACCATTTATTTAGATGGTACTAAGATGCCCGAAGACTATGAGCCCAATCGAGCAGGATTTTCAACCGGTGTGTGGGAAGGAAATACCTTAGTCGTTACCACCACTGGGTTTGATGAGGGTTGGATAATGGCGCCCATGGGTGGCAGCCCTGGTGGAAAGCCCCGCGGCCCCAAAGATGGAAAGCCTGACGATGCTAGCACTGGGACTAGTATGGGGGCTAGTATGGGGTCTAGTATTGGGAGTGCTCAAGGCAACAATCGTCCTCCTCGCCCTGAAGGCGCACCAGATGGTAGAAATGGCCCACCAGCAGGCCCAAGAGGCAATGGCGGCCCACCGTCACCGGCTAAAAACAGCCGTGAGATGGTGATTGTAGAGCGCTTCTCACTAAACGAAGACGGCACGGTGTTAAAACGTGAATATACCATTACCGATCCGCTTTACCTTAAAGCACCTATGACAGGTTCAGATGAAGTCACCTTCACACAAGACAGCTATCAGCCTTATGACTGTGACGACCTTACTGCCGAACGAGGCTCAGGTAATCTTGAGCCTAGCGCCACAACACTCGACAACAAAACTGCAGGAAATGACAATTTAAAAAACAGCAATGCAAACAGTCAATCAGCCATGGGCACGCTGTACAAGCTTGAAGACTCAAAGGTAGGTCAAACCATATCAAATACCGAATGGGGCTACCCTATCGTGCTGTCCTTACATGCAATAGGCATGGCTACCATGGTGGGCATAGCATTAATGCTAACCCTTCGGGTGCTTGGCTTCGCTTCAGTTATTCCGGTTACTGCAATGGCAAACTATTGGAGAGTGGCTTTAGTTGGGTTTGGCATTAATTTAGTTTCAGGTGTGGCGCTATTTTGTGGAAATGCATCAGAGCTTTATTTTAATTGGGCATTTCGGATTAAAATTCTGTTGGTTGTTGCAGGCCTTGTGCTGACATGGCGGTTAGTCATTATTTGTATTAAACACACTGACAGCGTGTCGACGAAGCATAAAAAACTTGCTGCCGTTGCCATGGTCAGTTGGGTGGCCGCAATTATTGCTGGCCGATTAATTGGCTATATGTCTTAAGGAGGTTACCTATGAATTCATTACTTTCGTGGGTTATCGATACCCTTAATGCTAGCCCTATCAGCAGTTTTGTTATGGACAATGCCGTCGTATTTCCAGCATTAGAAATGGCACATTTTTTAGGGCTGTGTTTGCTTTTTGGCGCGCTGCTGGTAGTTGATTTAAGAATGGTAGGCTTTGCTAAGGCTGTGCCCATCAAGCAGGTTGACGTATTCTTACGTTGGGCGTTGATTGGTTTCGCCATCAATGTGGTTTCGGGCTTACTCTTTGTTGTAGGCGATGCCGATAGGTATCTTGTGAATATTGCGTTTTGGGCCAAAATGGGATGCATAATATTGGCGGGGCTTAACACGCTGTATTTTGTAATACGAGTTAAACCGCAAATGGCCACTATGCCCATGTCTGCGCGCGCGTTGAATACCCCGGCGCAACTAGATAAAAATGCGCAGGTGGTCGCTTGGATATCACTATTCTTGTGGACTAGCGTTATTATTTTAGGGCGCTTTATTCCTTATGTGGAAACCCCGTAATTGACTAGGCTTGTGTGTGCACGAGCTCCAATGCCACCGGCTCTTGTGCTACAGGCTTTCACACTAATCCGCTCGGGCCCGCAAATTCGCGGGTTTGAGGCTATAGCCTTTTTATCCGCTTTTCTTAGGGTAACGGTAAGCGGCTATTGGAAAGAACACAAAGAGATGTTTCGTGCGATAGATGGCAAAGTGATAACTAAAGTGCCTTTTTGAGATTTAGGCTCTTTTTTTACTAAAATAACTGTGCTCTTTTACTGAGGTAAACGCTGGGTGCGTCAGTTTTTACCGCATTAATACATCATCCTAAGTACTCTACTTTGGTTAAGTTTCGGTGGTGGTTATGTTGGAAAAAGACGCAACAAAAATAAATATTCACGTCATTGGTGTAGGTGGGTGTGGTGGTAACGCAATTGGCTATATGTCTTCCGCTTCAGCGCACAGCACCATTAGATTTAGCTCGATTAATACCGATATTTCTGCGCTAAACCAGTGTCAAAACCTTTCACATAAAAAATCTCAAGAACATTCAACAAAGCATGAAGTTGTGTTGATTGGCGAGCACACCACAAAAGGTTTCGGCGCAGGTGCCAACCCTGAAGTGGCTAAACATGCCGCCGAACATAGTATTGAGTTATTAAAAGCCCTGATCGCCGACGACACCCTCATTATAGTGATAGCAGGGCTTGGAGGAGGAACCGGCAGCGGTGCCACTTCAGTGTTGTTAGATTTAGCATCAGAAATGGGAATAGATGCCCTTTGCTTTGTTACCCTGCCCTTTAAATCTGAAGGGGATAAACGCAAAGAAATAGCCTATTACGCCCTTGAAGATATTAAGCGCAAAGCCAACGCGACCCTGGTGCTTTCAAACGACGCACTTATCACCGCGCTTGATGCAACCGTGGGCATTATTAGTGCCTTTCGGCATTGTGATACGCAAATGCAGCGAATTGTGGAATCCATCATTACTATGCTAACCAGCACGGGTTACATCAATGTTGATATCAACGATTTCAGCCATATTCTATCACTTGAAGGTGATACCGCCCTAGGCGTTGGCGTGGCACACAGTGATGAAACACTTTGTGATGCACTAACGCATGCTTTAAAGAACCCTTTAGTTCAAACCAACCATATTAAAGGCACGCAAGGTGTAATAGTTCAGCTATCTTGTCAACAAGAGCCCAGCCTTGCAATGTACGAAAGTATGCTGGCTGAACTACAAACCTTGATAGACAGCTCTCGAGCATTGATTATTAGTGGCGTAACTATCTCGGAAGAACTTCCCCACTTTGCTGAGGTGTTGGTTATTGCGACAGGCATTCCACCTGATGCGCAAAGCGAACCTACTTCTGACAAGATAGTAGAGATGAAGCGACCAAGGCTATCTCAACCCTATAATGGTAAAAGCGAGTATCTAGATACCCCGACTTTCGTGAGGCTTAAAGGAAAAGGCTAGAGAATAAAGCTTCACCAGCCCGAATAATCAACGCTAAAATGCGCGTTGTTATATTAATTGCAGTAAGTCTGGTAGAGGCTTTCCGACAAGCCTGTAAAGTAACGTCTAAGCGCTAAGGGCTCAAGAACTTCAATATTACTTCCTAGCCCTCTTAAAAATGCGCGAAGCTTACTGTCGTCGGTAACCGTTGCCGTCAATAGTGACTTTCCGGCAATCGTTGAGCTGCAGATATTTTGATCTTCAGCCAGCTTATAGCCGTGTAATAGGAAGAAAGAATTGTCGTTGATAAGCAGTTTCAATTCCGCTTTTTCTTGCGTTGACGCCAACTCAGCTCGGAAGCTTTTGTGATAGTCATTGCTTTGCTGGCAATCACTCTCTGTCACCTCAACATTTCGAATAAAATTTATCGGTAAGGAATATCGTCTGGTATGCAAAGATCCAAAAGTACAAACGAAAATCAAACGACCATTTTGCTGTATTAACCCCATTGGGTTCACTTTATCATAATGCTTCCATACTGCTTTTTTGGCGCGCTTGAAAAGCCTTTTTATATCTGCATTCACCTGTTTTTTGTAATACAAAGCGTTTTTTAAACGCTCTAACGTAACCGGGTCGATATCAGGTGGCACCAAAGGTTGTGACACTTGCACATTACTCACCGACTTTGACCAATGCTGCAGAAGCGAGTCGTTATCATGAGCTAGTATTTGCTCAGCCTTATTGAAGTAAGGCTGTAGTTCTTTCAATGTAGTATTCGGAAGGGTTTCACTAGATTGCTCGAGTACATTAAACGCAAGGGCGGTATTGCCATCCATCAAGCTTAAGTTCAATTTCTTGAAACAGGCATTAATATTCCAGCCAAAGGGTTTTGAGCGTTTATCCACTTCAAGGCCAAACAAGCCTATTTGCTCAAGGCTTTTTAAATCTCGCTGCACCGTGCGCATATCAATATTGGCGTGACCACTGTTTTGCAAGTTATCTAAAATCTGCCGACTCGACACTTTACGAGGTGCCCGGGGTATAAATTGTAGAATGTCTAACTTTCGCTGAAATGCGTTCACAAATATCGACCCGTTATTGGAATTGCCTATTAGCATAAATAACACATGCGACAAAAAGTGTCGCACTAGTTTTGCTAACGTCTGCTGCTATCAAGTTCACAAACCAAGCAATAGACAAGATATATGTTTTAGTACATTATGTAGCAAAATATATATTGCTGAGTTGGGTTTATTATGGGAATTGTTAAGATATCTGATGCATTGCATGAAGAGGTGCGTAAAACCAGCGCGGTGATGGAACGTTCTATTAATTCGCAAGCAGAATTTTGGATGAAAGTCGGCCGGCTAGCAGAGCAAAATCCCAAATTATCTTATGAACAAATCATTGATTTAGAGATGCGCTCTCAAAACGTATCTTCAGTAAGATTGGTTAGTGAATAGCCTTATAAAATCAGCCAGTGAAATTGCACTAATGCGTGAATCAGGCAAATTACTGGCAAAGGTTTTCAACGAGCTAGATAGCTTTATTGCTCCTGGCATTTCCACCCTTGAAATTGATAGCTTTGTAGAACGGTTTATTGTTGATTGCCTTAACGCAAGACCCGCAAGTAAAGGGCAATATGGGTATCAATTTGTACTCAATAGTTCTGTGAATGACGTGGTTTGCCATGGCGTTCCTTCTGCAGCTAAAAAGCTTAAGAATGGTGATATCGTCAACATAGACATCACCCTAGAAAAAAATGGCTATATTGCAGATAGCAGCAAAATGTACGCAATTGGTACAGTTTCACCTATTGCGAAAAAGTTAATTGATGTGACTTATGAAGCGATGTTTAAAGGCATAGAGACCGTTAAACACGGCTCGACAATTGGTGACATTGGTGCCGCTATTCAACAGCATGCGCAGAAACATGGTTATAGTGTTGTTCGCGATTATTGTGGCCATGGCATTGGCAAAGAAATGCATGAAGAGCCAGAAATAGTCCACGTGGGTAGCGCGGGCACTGGGCTTAAATTGGAAGCAGGCATGACATTCACAATAGAGCCCATGATTAACCAGGGCACGTATAAAACAAAGCTTAAAAAAGACGGTTGGACCGTGGTTACACGTGATAAGAAACTATCTGCTCAGTGGGAACACACGGTATTGGTAACGGCGACAGGCGTAGAAGTACTAACATTAAGAGATTCTGAGCCTAGATAAGAATCTAGCTTTTAACGGATAGCGGAAATGCCTCAAAACTCACGCCTTCATGCCCTGTCTGCATAAAATTGCGAATATTTGCGTGGTCATCACCATCAGGATTTTTTAAAACGTCATCACGATAGAAGCCACCAAACAGTGCTAATGTCTGCTCTTGGTTCAGTTGAAGATGCTGGCCTAACGCGAGTAAATTGCAAGAACCATTGTTTTGGTTAGCTTCATTAGTTACTTCACCATTGGTAAAGGCCGTTGGCGTGAATGTAAATGCACTATCGATAAGGGCTGTAACATTTCCAAACTCAACGCTTTCAGGAGATTCATTTAAGTGCTTTTTTAAAGCATCGACATCGTTGTAGTTCATATAAAATTTCCGTTACGGATTTGAAAAAACGGAAGTGTAAAATCGTATGTATGGGGTTGCAAGCAGGTTTACATGCATCTGGGGCTTATTTAGCGAATAGGTTGTGCAGTTAAAGCCGAAAAATATGAATACCCATATTGAAGTAAATGATAAATCTAGCGCTGAGTTACCCTAAAAATAATAGCCTGAAAGTGTATTACTCAAGCTTGGCCTGACACGTTGAGTTGAGTCAATTCGACAGACTGCCATGAGCTGTGAGTTCAATCGATGTCTGCAACACATTGGTTAAACCTCTGAGCTGGTGTTTCATAGTCTAGCGTCTTTCTCGGACTTTCGTTAAGTTGTCTTGCGACGCTACTGAAGCTTTTGTTGACTGTGTGCTGATACGTCAGTGCTTTTGGGGAAATACTGTCTCAACAGCCTATTGGTATTTTCATTTGAACCGCGTTGCCAAGGAGAATGGGGAGCACACAGTTATACTTTGATGTCAGTTGCCAGTGTGAACTTCCTGTGGTCTTTGATTTCCCTCTCTCTATCCCACGTGAGTGATTTATATAATTCGCTTGGAAGCTTTTGAGCTTGTTTAATTAGCGCAGCAATAACAGTAGATGACTTGCTATCTTCCACTTTGGCGAGCATTAGATAACGAGAATGGTGTTCAACAAGCGTTGCAATATAGCTGTTCTTTGAGCCGCATATTAGGTCGCCTCCACAATGCCCAGGTACAGCTCTATCTTCAACGGATGCAGGGCGTTCACTGATTGATAAAGCATCTGGGATGCTGACCTAAGCCGCGTCCTTGGAGCGTTGATGTCCGAGACTTTTGGACCGCTCTTTTCGTTCTCAAACACCGTCGCAGCTCTTTCCTCAATGCACCTCGCGCCTGAATGAATAGTGTCTTATAAATGGTTTCGTGGCACACGTACATTTCCTGATCATCGAGATATTGTCGCTTTAACCAACCCGCAATTTGCGGTGGTGACCAAGCTCTTTTAAGCTTAACAGCTATCAGTTTACATAATTCTGGGGAGCCAATTAACTTACATGGTTTAGGTCTTAATGCTTCGTCTCATGCACGTTGTTCTGCGTTGACGGCACGGTAGCACTTCAATCCACCATTTCTTTTTATCTCTCGGCTGATTGTTGATGGCGCTCTAGACAAACGTCTGGCAATTTCTCGAATGGATTGATTGCTGACTAAGCAGCGTGATATTTCTTCTCATTCATCAAGCGAGAGAGATTGTGGGTGCCTTTTTCGGTCTGGGGGCCGATACTCTCCAGTTTGATAGATGGTAGGCATAATCGAAAAATAATAGCGGTCAAACATTCTGGCGATATCGTGCAACGAGTCGCCCTTTCTATATCTTCCCCATATAAGTGCTTTTTGTTCAGGTGAATAATAGATGCGTTCTCTTTATTTCATGGAAACGTTCCTCCTTAAATAAGGATAGCGTTGCATTCACCAATTGAACTCAAGGTCATAAACGAACGTTGACATTGGCTGAGTGTGACGTCGGTCGATGCCAACCAAATTCTCAGGGTTTTAATAGTAAAAATTGTGGCCGCCACTATTAATTAACCGTGGCTATTGCTCTAGCTCCTCATTTAAAATTCGTGTAATTAGATGCTTAATCTGCCGTGGCAGTATATCCGAAAATATTGGTTCTAAAACACGCTGGCGTAATTAACACCTTGTTCAAGGTAGTTAGTTTGTAAGTTTACTTTTTGATTAGCATCGGTTTCCATTATTTCTGCAATACCGGAAGCCTCAAAAAATACTCGGGCCGAAATTCAACCTATTTAATTAACCACATTGCGCTCCACCAACCAGGCTTAATTTCACCACTTTCAATTTTTCCGTTTTGAATGTTCAGGTATTGATCTGACTTCCAGCGATTTTTCAAACGAACGTAGAAACTGTTTGGCACATTTTCTATTTGCCACTGAGCGCTCCACCATCCCGTTTTTATTTTCCCAACTGCGGCTCGCCCGTACTGATTGTGTATATAAAGGTCTTGTTTCCAGTAATTTTTAATTCTAATGTACTGAGTCCCTATCACTGGCTCAATTATCCAACGTGCACTGTGCCAGTTGGGTTTAACTACTGAAGCAGACAGCGGTCCGTTTTGGTTGTTTAGAAATTGGTCTTGCTTCCACCTATTTTGAATTTTCAGATAGTTGTCAGAAAGCACAATTGCCTCGGTTGCAGCTTTTACAGTTGCTCGATCTTCCTGTAAATTTTTAGCTTTGACCTCAGCTTTATCAACAGAGTCCCTTAATTCAGCGATTCCCCGATTGCCGTCAATGACTTCCGTATAACACGACATAACGCCTACCTGAATCGGCGATACACCAACGCCAATTGATAAACTATTCAACGAACCGATGAGTTGACCATTCGTAGTCAGTACCTGTGCGGTGGTAAAGCCAGCTTCAATGATTGGAACAGACGCCCCTTGTGAAGAAACGATGGCTAATCCACTTACGTTGCTAAATTCCTCAAAGATGCCAAAGTTTGCAAAGTTCGCGATTGAAAGATCAGAAACACCGCCAGTACATGCCGAAACATAGCAACCAAACTCACCACCTTGCCCATAGACAGTTCCAATTTCTTGACTGTATGCGCCACCTGCAGAGGAAACTGATCCTCCCCCATATGACATAGTGGTATTGGCATTTTTAGCCGCCTCGACTAAATCATCGACTTTAAAGGCTGAGCACATTTGATTAGACGATAAAGGCAGATCTTCAGGAACACAACGTTGCGCAATCGGTTGACATTTAAAGCCATTACCACAAGGAGCGTCAGCCCAGCAACTTTCACCTGGTTCTTGTGGAATATAACAACGCCCGATCTCTTTATTTAACACTTCATGAGGTTTACACGTCATATTACCCGACGTCAGCGTGGACACTCCGCGCATGCACGCCTCGCCAACACTGGTGTAACCATTTTTGCAATTTTTATAGCATCGCCCCCCAGTGCGAAACCAGCCATCTTTACAGCTCATACTGCTGAGGCCTCTAGATGTGAACGGGGGTTTGTAACAAGTCAGTCCCATATTAGTATAACCACTAGGGCAGTCCGCGACTTTAGATGGGTTACTATAAGTGTCGGCACCCCGTGAGCAGAGTAAACCGATATTGGTATAGCCTTTTGGACAATCCGCAACACGTCCGCTCGCCTCTGCATTTGCAGAATAAATAGAGATGACTACTACGAGCAATAAACTGACACAGCTGGAAAATAACACATTCATTGGATATCTCCTATATGGTCAAGTGCATCAAATTCCCTTATAAGTCTGTAGAGTAACTACTTATAGACGCACTAGTAAGACAGAATAAACCATCATAAAATATACTGTAGTAAAAATATTGTCTGGTCACAATGTGAACGGGTGATATATCGATTCAACGCTATTCACTATCTTCTCTAACAGCTAAATTTTGACTAGATTGGTTTGTATAAATGTCGAATTGTGAAAGTTTTGTATGGCCTGGTGGTTTCTAGCTTAATGCGTAAATAGTCTTAAACTATGCGAAGCGTACAAAAAGTTGAATGTGAAGATAATTGCTTGTTTTACTGTGTATACAGTCATTCTAAATATTCGCCAGCATCCGGGAAAAATGTGCTCTACCGCTGGAAAAAGCTTCATGAGCAGAAAATTCAAGGTAAAGTACTTGGAGAAGATGAGCGCGAAGAATTAAAACGCCTGCGTAAATAAAATAAAGAATTGCGCATTTAGTGAGTACCTGTCGAAGCTTGATAACGCAGATGTGAATAACAACGATGATAAAGATGTGGCATTAATAAAAGATAAACTGGCTTGGCTAACCAATCGTCTTGTTGAATTAAAAAAATTGAAGAAGACGTCAGTGCACATCCAGATAATCAAGTAACATTGAACGGCCCCGATGCGCGGTTAATGAAAACCAACAACATGAATCACACATTTGTTTCATAAATTTCCTTTGTACTGCATATCAACGTTCAGTTTTGTTATTTTTAGTTGGCGACTTAGAGTTATAGCTAAATGATATTTTTCACATAAATATCAAAAGCTAAAAGCTGGCGACATATCTGGTGTAAGATCGGGATACAAGGTTAATAAACCGTAAGTTAATTTATTTTTAGGATCAGTGGCTTTACAAATAGCCTTGTAATGTATTTCCAATTTACTGTTTTTAACATACAAAGCATTGTCAAACGTGCTTTTATAAGGTGCCCAAACTCCTTGACTATTGCAATATTCGAATACTTTATTGCCTAAGACAAATAAATCTATCGCGCTTTGCTTCAACGCATAGCCCTTTTTATCATGTCTATTAGCATAGTCAGTACTTCTCACCCCTATTGTATAAACTTTATCCGGAGCAATTTCTTCATCTTTTGATTCGCTATAACAAATCTTTTTTTCTTGCTGTAATTGCAAATAACGCCCCGTGAAATGAAGCCCTTGAATAGCCCCTCCGTTCCACTCTCCACAATATATATGATTAAAACCATTATGTGTTAACCAAGTTTGTCTAAGCTTCTCAACTAAATCATTATCAGATAAACTCGCCCATTCATTTGGAATTGTTTCTTTTAACAATAGCCAGTTATCCTTAAGTAATGCATCAAATTCCCTTTCGTTAACTTGACCTCGTATGGGACCACATGCCCTTAAAACCCCTTTTCCAAAAGCAGTTAACTGTGGAGCGGGTGGTGCAAATTTAGTTTTACTATCATCGTCAAAAAACGGTTTACATTTAGTTGCTTCATTTGAATTTTTGCTGTCTCTTATAGCTTCCAAATGCCTTCTATTGTCATTCCAATAACTATTATCAACTTTCTTTACTATAGTTTTCGGTAATTCAATGACGGGGGTAATTCGCTTTATAATAGAAAATGACACAAGCGGAATTTCTTTTTTGTAAACGTTTTTATAACCAATGTATTCAGAAAGCACTAAATACTCATATGCAGTACTTTCTAAGCGGTCGCCTGCGTCAATCCAAAAGCTGCAAAAATCATCAACACCTTTACAAAATAGACCATTTTTATCGTTCGTTACCTCTAATTCAAACCGAAAGTTGTCTAAATCAATTTTAGTAACCGATAATAAAGCGTTATCAAGGCCTGATGATTTACACTTTGTGAGGCGCTCTGAAATCTGTAAAACGCGAGAATTCAAATCAAATACTATATTCTCACATATGATTTCTGCGGCGTTTGCTGCTTGATATAGTTGAGCATATGAGTACCTGCGTTCTACTGAAGATAGCGTCGCGCGGAGCGTATTAAAATCCATACCACTATAGTTGTCGTCGAGGTGCTGAGTTAGTCCTTTAGCTAAAAATGCCATTTCTTTATGCCTTAGAACACTATTTAGCTGCTCAGGATTTTGCGACTTCCCTAAAATAATTGGTTTTTCTATCAATAAATCTTGAGCAAGTAAGCTAATTGTTCTTAAACCTAACTCTCTCTTAGAAACTTCATCTTGATAAATAGACGTAACTACAGCAGCAGCGATACCACCAATAAGAGTGATAATAGCGACATAAATAGCTGAATTTATATTTTTTTCCATTTTGTATTCACAGTTCTATTATATATAAAACATTACCAATATAAGTATTGTCCTGTCTGAACAAGCATAGCTTAAAGTTCGGAATGTCTGTAATAATTAACAGACGATGCGCAATTATAAAATGAACATTGGACTAAACCGCTACCCGGAAGCAGTGACGCCCCCACCGCTATAATTGTATTCTGATCTCGCTCTCCGCTCCTAAGGGAAATATTGCTCTGAATTCACTGGCGAAAGCAGTCATTTAAGCCCCCAGAGTTTTACGATCACAAAAGCGAATTACTGACATTTAGTTTGTGGCAAATCGATAACGATGTGGCCATTCAAGCCTCTGCCATCATCAAACGATGATATATGACGTATTGTTCATCAATAACATGTCAATTAATCTTTTATCTTGCCTCTAAAAAAGGTCTTTCCATCTCTGAAGTGGCAAGCTTTCCACATGCTCGCAAGCCAACATATAATCGTAATTATAATGGAAAGCCAAAATACGTACTCATAATTAGATAGGAACCATGGGAGTAAGCCTTCTTGCGCTCGCTGCGCTTGTAGCGAGCACATTTTCAGCGCCTTACCATCGCATCCCTCGCAAATCCTCAAGATATGTTCTGTCCAAACTTTCCCTGTCAACTCTTTCGCTACTAGTAATCCTATGTACATAATCGCGATGTACATTTCTTCAAATTTCCAATTCCAAAAGCTGGGACCGTCAAAGGATCCTAAAAAACTAAATACGTTCTTTTGCTTGGTTCTAAACATATCCCATTGAAGTAAGCAATATATAATCTGAACTGAAAACAAAGTAACGACACCAGTTAGTACAATAAAAATCCAGTACGCCGCTTCAAATTTAAGTCCATTTTCCATATATTCATTACTCTTAGTGGAGAGTATGAAAACCATCGCTCCAAAGCCTAATAAATACAATTTTGTAAATAGAAAGAAAATTTTCCTACACGTCTCTACCAAACTAGATATATGAGATGATAAAACTTTAAATCGTTCAGGCATCACAACTTGTTTCAATACTGCTGATTCTGACTGGTTGACTGGTTGACTGGTTGACTGGTTGACTGGTTGACTGGTTGACTAGTAAATTATCGGTTAGCTTATTTATATTTTCCTTTATCTCCCGTACCATTTCTTCAAACTGCTCCATCTTCTCAGCTAATTTCACTTCAAATTCCCCCTTAAGAACTTTTGACTTCATGCACACCCTGAAATCATAGTATAAATATCAATCAAAAGCTGGACGTTAAACCACTACAATTTCTTCAACGCGGACGTCTCTTAGCTGGATTAACCAAATCAAGTAGAGAAGTTTAAGAGCGGAAGATGCTACTACCTTTACGAATTCTATTCGCCATTGTCTGCTTCTGACACAAGTATACATTTTCTGAGCTCATTCCCTACTTCCGCGATACTTACGGAGCTGCCGTCCGCGAGATGCAGTACCAAAGGATGCAACTGGCAAATTTCTTAATTTCTGATTAGGTAAAATTGCCTATACCTTGCCCCTAAATTGAATCCGGCGATTAATGCCTTTTATTGATGTAGTTGAGTGGTGACGTTTCTCTGTATCGTTTTATGAAACTGTTCATTGCCGAAAATATCTATGCAGGGTAACTTCAATTATTCATTCAGTGTAACGTCTGATCGATTCAAGCAACCAGAATCATTTGTAGTACAATGCCGTTTAAATCAAACGTGTTAAAGAGGCGCCAATGTTAGACGATCAAGAAAATAAAACTGAACAGCCAATTCAAACTGTTAGCGACCTTGCAAAATACGTTGATTATTCATTTTTAAATAGTCTGGTTGTGGATCCGCACGCTAAAGAAGATGGTAATGAGCATAACCCAAGGCAGGTATTCTCTGGCCATTATGTACCGGTAACGCCCACCCCTATTGAAAACCCTATCTACGTTGCTCATAGCCAAACGTTCTTTGAAGAATTAGGCTTTGATAACAGTCTTGCCCACACGCCTGAATTTATGCGTTTGTTTGCTGGTGACATGACTTCCCTACCCGCCGAGTTACGACCCTATGGCTGGGCTACCGGCTATGCCTTGTCAATTTATGGCACCGAATATATTCAGCAATGCCCATTTTCAACGGGCAATGGATATGGAGATGGCCGAGCCCTTTCAGTACTGGAAATTGTTACTAATGGAAAGCGCTTTGAAATGCAGTTAAAGGGCGCAGGAAGAACACCATACTGCCGGGGCGCAGACGGCAGAGCAGTATTGCGCTCGAGTGTTCGAGAGTTTTTAGTACAAGAGCATATGCACGCATTGGGTGTTCCTACGTCGCGTTCTCTCAGCTTGTTTATGTCTCAGTCGGAAACTGTCGACAGACCTTGGTATTTAGAGGGCTCAAACTCTCAAGACCCAGAAGTCATGGTGCCAAACCTTGTGGCCATCTCAACCCGCGTTGCCCCTTCATTTATTCGCGTGGGCCAGCTAGAACTTTTTGGAAGACGAGCAAGAAGCAACCAACACCCTACGGCTTTAAAAGAGCTTCAGCTTCTAGCAGCACATTTGATTGAACGTGAATATAAAAATGATATCGATACAGCCCAATCCTTTGAAGCTCAGCTTGTTGCCCTTACTGCCGCGTTTCAAGACCGACTCACATCCCTTGTGGCGCATTGGATTCGAGTAGGTTATTGCCAAGGAAACTTCAATAGCGACAACTGCGCGGCTGGAGGATATACACTTGATTACGGACCCTTTGGGTTTTGTGAGTTATTCGACCCAGCTTACCAACCATGGACTGGTGGAGGTCGTCACTTCTCGTTTTTAAACCAGCCTGTTGCGGCAGAAAAAAACTTTGATATGTTCTGTCGCGCTGTGGAGCCCTTGCTCATCAATGCACCAACTGAACTAGAAGCATTACGTGATGTGAACAGCAACTTTGCCACGGTCATGCAAGAAAAGATGGACAACATGTGGGCCGCAAAACTCGGGCTTAACGCTTACGATAATGAGCTGCTGCTTCAACTATTACACTTAATGATGCGCACTGGTGTGGACTATAACCACTTTTTTAGAGAGTTATCTAACCTTCCTAAGGATGTTGAAGCACTAAAAACAAGTTTTTATGCTGAGCTTAAAGAAAGCATGAGTTTTGAATGGAATGAGTGGCTAAAAAGTTGGCGAACTCAACTTGAAAAGTCAGGTGATATTAATGATATTTCAAAAAAGATGAAGCTTACTAACCCTAAGTTTACATGGCGTGAATGGTTAGTTGTACCGGCGTATAAAGACGCACAAGTTGGCAATTTTGATCGTATTCACGCACTGCAAGACGTGCTGACTAAACCCTACGAAGAACAATCAGAGCAAACACAAAGCGGTTATTATCGTTTGCGCCCGCGAGAATATTTTAATGCTGGAGGTATTTCACACTACAGCTGTTCTTCGTAGAGGGTTAGCCCTTTTAGCAGGGCTAGCCGTTACAGTGAAGATAGGAACTTTAACAATAACTTCAACTATAATAATCAGTTACTTTGCTTCAACAAAGCGTGTTTCTAAATAGCCGATAATCGCTTTAGAGTCGTATAGCCACTCAACGCCATCGTTATTTTCAATTCGAAGACATGGCGTTTGAATTTTTCCGCCGCCTTGTAACAGCTCTTCTCTGTAAGGCGAACCTTCTGATACATTTCGCTTTTGAATAGGCAGATTATATTTGTACATTGCGCGGCGAGTTTTAATGCAAAAAGGGCAACCAAAGAACTGGTATAAAGCCAAATTTTGGCTTTCCTCTGCCACTTGCACTTGTTGTTCTGGCGAACGTTTTAGTTTAGTGCCCCGGGTTATTACATCGACAAATGCAATGATAGCCCCAAGTAAGTTGCGAATAAGGGTTATAAAGAATTTCATTTTACGGCTCTACTAACGAATGATGAAATAAAAAACGCGATTGTACTACTTGGTGCCGCGCTTTGATAATTAAGATCATGAAATTTATTCATGTAGTGGTTGTGTCAACCTGCTAGCTCAAAAAGCGCTTAGTTTTAGTCTGTCGATAAGCTGAGTTTGAAAATTTCTATGCATGCGCGGCTTAAGCTTTTACACATTTTGCGTTAAACACAAAAAAGCCCCGTTCTTCGCAAAGAAACGGGGCTTTTTTTTATTTGGCGGAGAGAGAGGGATTCTCCTCCACAAAACTGAAGCCTACAGAACTCGTGGTCTGTGAGTAAGTATGCATTCAATGTGACAGAGTAATGTGACAGAGTCAAGGCCCCTCCAAGGGTTGAAATGAGCTAGTCCAGGTAGGTTTATGTGGATTAGTGTGATTACCAAGGGATTGTGTCGGTCTAATTACCGAGCGATTTTGTCGTAAATAGCATATCAGCCAGTTGCTAAA
>NZ_JAGGDM010000003.1:0-251596 GCF_017653625.1 Alteromonas sp. K632G | reverse complement strand
GCTAATGAAAACAGGTAAGGGTAGTTGCACCACTTTTTTTACTAAGGCAAACGAAGTTTAGGCTGACGCCTTATAACGCCCATTTAATGGGCAAAAAGTTGTTGGCTAAAATTTTGAGGAACGAAAAAAGCCAACTGTTTTTTGTCCCTGTTTAAATGCTTGTTATGTGTTTACTTTAACACCAAGCTGAAATTATTTGCACCGTTGCCTGTGCGTTTAACCGAATTTTTTGAGCCACTCACAAAGGGTACAACCGACATTAATAGCTTTGCATTTACGAAGTAAAAATAGCGCAAAGCTTATTAGTGAGTAAACCTAAATTAGTTTGGCGAAAATTACACACCAAACCTAAAACGCTATTTTTGTGCGACGAAATAACAACAAACACAAAAATAATTTAGCCATATTTCCTAAAAACACATAACGCCTTACTAAGAGGCGAAAAATTGTTGGCTAAAATTAGCGACGCAGGAGCAAAAAGCCAACTGTTTTTTGTCCTTTTCAGTAACTTGTTAAGTGCAATTTACTCTGGAAGATTTTCGAATTTTTTTGCACAAATAGCTTTGTCATACCATTTAGCCTTTTCAGAATAAAATATATTATCCTGAGGCTCTATAGCAGGCTCAGAGTCTAAGCAACCAGCAGGAATAACTAAAGCTTTTCCTGAACCTGAAAGGTATGGAACCCCACAACCGCATTCAGTGCAAAAAGCTTTAGAAATAGCTCGTCCTGGAACATCAAAGCGTTTAACTAATTTAGAACCACTTAACCATTTTATGTTTTCTGGAGTCGTGAATAGATTAGATGCATGAGCCGAACCAGTTGTTTTTTGGCACTGAATGCAATGACAAAGGTGAAATTGCTCGAAACTATTATTACTCTCGAAAGAAACTTTACCACACAAACAGCTACCTAAAACTTTTGACATTATACTCCATCCTTGATTATTGCATTTAACGCCCAAATAATGGGCTAAGTACATTTTGCTACAATGCGCGGAGCGCGAGCAAACTGTACGTGTCCCGTTGATTTGCTTGTTAGCAGCAAGGTTTATTAAAAACACTAAAAACACCAACAACGCAAAGATTAAATTAGTGGATGTGAGAAGCAAAAAATACGCTGCACTACTTACCCACCAAAACACGATTGATAAACAATAACAAAAAATGCTTACCAATCAATTAAAAAACTAAACTTGAACACAAAAAAGGAAGGAAAACTAAGAGCACCAATCCTTTGTTGAGAAATATCCAATTAGCCAAACACATTTATAAATAGAATAAGTAGTGCCTGCTAACGCCCAAATAATGGGCTAAGTACATTTTGCTACAATGCGCGGAGCGCGAGCAAACTGTACGTGTCCCGTTGATTTGCTTGTTAGCAGCAAAGTGACTTAGCGCACTATAATTACCAAACATGCAAAAACTTAATTAGTGGAAGTGAGAAGCAAAAAATACGCTGCACTACTTACCCACCAAAACACGATTGATAAACAATAACAAAAAATGCTTACCAATCAATTAAAAACTAAACTTGAACACAAAAAAGGAAGGAAAGCTAAAAGCACCAATCCTTGGTTGCGAAATATTCTATTAGCCAAACACAATTATAAATAGAATAAGTAGTGCCTGCTAACGCCATTTTAAGCGGCTAGAAACAGTTAGGCTAAACTGCGCGAAGCGCGAGCCAACTGTTACTAGTCCGGCTTTAAAACCTTGTTAGCAGCAGCTTGAATTAAAAACACAAAACTTACCACTAACGCTAAAATTTAATTGACGGAAGTGACGACCAAAAACACTGGGTAACACTTACCCACCAAACCGTGATTGATAAACAATAACAAAAAATGCTTACAAATCAATTAAAAAACGAAAGTTAAACACAACAAAGAAAGGAAACAAATACCAATCCTTTGGTGTGAAATGCTAAGCTGACAACCATTAAATTTGAATTAAGTGTTGCCTGCTAACGCCCAAATAATGGGCTAAGTACATTTTGCTATAATGCGCGGAGCGCGAGCAAACTGTACGTGTCCCGTTGATTTGCTTGTTAGCAGCAAAGTGACTTAGCGCACTATAATTACCAAACATGCAAAAACTTAATTAGTGGAAGTGAGAAGCAAAAAATACGCTGCACTACTTACCCACCAAAACACGATTGATAAACAATAACAAAAAATGCTTACCAATCAATTAAAAAACTAAACTAGAACACAAAAAAGGAAGGAAAGCTAAAAGCACCAATCCTTTGTTGCGAAATATTCTATTAGCCAAACACAATTATAAATAGAATAAGTAGTGCCTGCTAACTTTTAAATAAGGGGCGCAGGCATGTGGGGCATAATGGCGAAGCCGCCCCGCGTGTATGCGTCCCAGCGAACGAAGTGAGTGCCTTAATTTTTTTGTTATGTGCCAAGCCTCAATCTCCTTCCGAATTTACATTAGGTGAGTTTGGGTTATTTGCCATATAACCTTTCTCTGAAATACCAGGCTTAATTCCTTTAAGTATTCCATACGCCACTATTGGGCCAAAAATTGGAGCGAACAAAGCGAATACTCTATAACGTTCTAATTCATTTATTTTCTTTGAAGCGTACCTATTATTTTTAATTTTCTGAAGCCTCAAAATCACCTTGGATACCTGTGATGTGACAACAATTGCAAAAACAAAATGAACTAGAAGTACAGCTAATAAAACGATAATAATTTTGGTTTCACTCATGGCACATAACGTTCCGGTAAGGGGCAGTTGCTTGCATGCGAAAATCGCGGAGCCGCATGCGAGGAACTGTCCCAGCGAACGGAGTGCGCGAGCTTGACCGGTTTGTTATAACTATTCATCCTCTTCATCCAATAAGAACTGTCTTAGCATTGGGCGAACTACTGCAAGAATAAGAACAATGATAACCAATGCACCCATGACAAGTTTAACTAATGGGAGAAACGTTGGTTGTTCCCAGATTTGACCGTTTAGTTCTTTTTCTTCCTCTTGCTTTATGAATTCATCATATGCTGTATTTAAATCGCTATGCTTAGTTATTTCGGGGTATTCAATAACAAACCCTTTCTTCGCGAGAGCTACCCTTGCTAAGTCAGATTTCGCTTGGTCTACATACAGCATATGGTTTTTGACATCCGAGTAATACCTGATGCCTTCTTGGTCTAAAACGTCCACTATTTCAACGGAGTCTACTAGGCGCATATCTTGGATTAGAGGTCTATAAATAGGACTATCTGTTCGAGCCCAGATCAGCACAAAAATAGCAACAGTTATTGAAATAACCAAAGCAATGATTAGTTGAATTTGTCTACTTAGGGAATTAGAAATTTGCTCTCTCCTTGAATGAAAAAAATCACCACTGCTACCTGTAGTTATAACAATTTAGTGTACGGAAAAAATCCTTTATGCAAGGTGGAAAATTTCCATATTTCATTGATTTATTGTCCTAGT
This sequence comes from Alteromonas sp. K632G, assembly GCF_017653625.1. NCBI lineage: Bacteria > Pseudomonadati > Pseudomonadota > Gammaproteobacteria > Alteromonadales > Alteromonadaceae > Alteromonas > Alteromonas sp. K632G. Next base: position 248,146 of record NZ_JAGGDM010000003.1, on the reverse strand, counting down.
CTATTTTTTAAGCTCCTGATTGGCAAGTCATTATTTATAACCCCTAAAGCACACCACAAGAAAGGCGGAAAAATTCCGTAATAAATCGGACTTATGCAACTGAATATGAGCCTGTATAAATAAACAGTATTTTTGCAAAGTTATTTTTGTCTAATAAATCTCAAATTCCGCAATAGTAATCCTCTTGCTGTAAGTAAACCTAAAAATAATCAGATTGATACAAATAGGCATTTTTTAGCGATTATTGCGCCTGATAAATCTACCTTTCAAGCACTATAATGCACTTTATTGTGCGGTTTGAATTTAAAGCACGTCACAAAGACTAACACGGGTTACCACAAGCAAGGCGGTGACTGAATAATCAACATTGGCAGGTAATTTTATGGCGACGAATAACCCATTTGGCCCTAAAGGTTGGACTCCCGAGCGTTTGGGGTCTCTTTCGGGAAAAACGTTTCTAATCACTGGCGCAAATAGTGGGGCGGGGTTTCAGGCTACGCGAATCTTGTTGTCGAAAGGGGGGAGCGTGGTAATGCTAAATCGTAACCTTAGTAAATCAGAAGCTGCCATCGCCAAGCTACAAACCGAGTTTGGTGATGAAGCTAAAGTCAGCTTTATACCATTAGATTTAGCGGAATTGGCGTCAGTAAGGCGCGCGTCGCAAGAAATACTAGAAAAGGTGCCTAAAATCGATGCGCTTATGTGTAATGGTGCAATTGCTCAAATCTCCACACAACAGCTAACTGTCGATGGGTTTGAAAGTCAGTTAGGGGTAAACCATTACGGTCATTTTTTATTATGTGGTTTGCTCTTTGAAAGAATTGAAGCATCAAAAGGCAGAATTGTAGTGGTGTCTAGTGAAGGCCACAAAATGGGATTAAGAGCCATTCAATTCGATGATATGAATTGGGATAAGAACTACCATCCAAATAAAGTGTACAGCCAAAGTAAGCTAGCTCAAATGATGTTTGCCTATGAACTTCAGGACAAAATCAAAGCGGCTGGAAAAAATGTGAAGGTATACGTTTGTCACCCTGGGGCTTCTAATACTTCTCTTATCAGGGAAAGCGCAAGTTTAATGACCCGAATTTCGTGGGCATTTATGGTTAAGATCGGCCTGGCGCAAACGGCTGAAAAGGGCGCGTACCCAGAGGTAATGTGTGCCACCGAAGAAAACTTAAAAGAGCGTGCTTATTATGGCCCAACGGGGCTAATGAATTTTGGTGGCCCGGTAGGTGAGGGTAAGCTTGAATCATTTGTTGTGCAGAAAGACGCGTTAACTCGGTTGTGGGCGCTTTCTGAGAAAGAAACTGCTATTAACTGGCCGCTTTAATTTAATAAGAAAGGCGCTTTATGCTTGGGCTCAAAGATGAAAAAATTAATTTTTGGTGTGGGTATCAGTATGTTAATAACAATGAATTCATCGGCTAACAATAGTAGTCAGTTAAGCAATACTCAACAGGCTGCTCAAAGCCCTGAACAAAACTCCGCTCAAAGCTTAATACAAGATATTGAGGGTAATGTTTATCGCACTGTGAAAATTGGCGATAGAGTCTGGCTGGCTGAGAATTTAAGATCGACTAAATTTCAGGACGGTACCCCGGTTAATACGGGTTTCGTCCCGGATGATAACGACAAAAATTTATCAAGCTATGGCAGGCTTTATGATTGGAATGATGTTTCCAACTCGCGAAATATTTGTCCTGCGGGATGGCGAGTGGCATCAGATGAAGACTGGAAATCGCTAGAGGCAGCTATTGGTATTGCCGAATCTGATCTTGATAAAGAAGGATGGAGAGGCGAGAAAGACGTGGCTATTACACTTAAAGCTGCGCAGCCAAATACTTTGTTCAAGCGTTTTGACCAGTCCCAAGTCAATAAGTATAAATTTTCTGCTACGCCAGCGGGTGTAAAGCTTGGTAATTGGTATATAACCCAAGGCATGTATACTGAGTTTTGGACAAGCAGTAATGCCACTCAAAAAGAAGCTTTTGCTAGAACACTTGCCTATTCGTGGTGGAACTCTCATAAGGGAGAAATTCGCCGAACTAAACTCAAAAAGAGTTATATGTTATCGGTTAGGTGCGTAAAAATGTAGGTTAAATGATGCTCCGAACAGTTATTTTAACGGTTTTATTGCTAGTGCTTTTTCTAACTACGGGTTGTGCTAACTCTGAAGCGAAGCCGCTTAATTACCAAGCAGATGATGAGATTGTTGTGCTAGCCCACGGGTTGGGTAGAAGTGATTGGGCAATGTGGCGTTTTGCTAAGCGGTTGGAGAACGCGAACTATAAAGTATGTCTATTAGACTACACTACCATCGGGGTGAGTGTGGCTTCGGTATTAGATGAAACAGCCAGCCAAATAGATGTGTGCCTACAAAATGCCCCCAAAGTACATTTTGTAGGGCACTCGCTTGGTGGTTTAGTCATTAGAGCATACTTGCAAAACCATGAAGAAGCCTTAGAAGCCGTGAACGTGGGAAAGGTAGTACTGGTAGGTACACCAAACAAAGGCAGTGAATTAGCCGATCATTATAATGACAGCTGGTTAATGAACCTAGGTGGGGGAATTAGCCGTGCGTTAGTCACTGGCACTAGAAGCTTGGGCAATAACCTTGATGCGGTAGATTTCACTATTGGCATTATTGCGGGCACCAAGCCGTTAGGCTTAACGAACGACAGGTTCAACGGGCCAAACGATGGCCTGGTATCAGTAGAGTCTACTAAATTGGAAGGCATGACTGATTTTATCACCATCGACGTTGGCCATTCTCAAATGCGATATAGCGAAGAAGTGGCAAAGCAAACTGTTCATTTTTTACAAAAAGGCGCATTTGACCACTAGCGCCATGCTGCTCACCTTTGTTAGGTGAGCGTTTCGTAATTAGTAAATACTTTATAAAGCTGTGTGCCACTTAATACCGATGCAGACGGAAAGTGCAAAATAGGGATTAAATCGCAAGGAGCGTTTAATAAGCGGCTGCCATTATCGTTATCAAGCTCGTCAATATTTAGAATTTTCGCAAGGGGCTCACCAGCCTTAATGCTTTCCCCCGGTTTTGCCAGGTATTCCACCATGCCGCCCCAGTCAGTAAACAGGGTTTTATAGTCTTTTAGCATTACCCCTAACCGAGTCATATCATTAGGCTTAACATCACAATTGTGCAGTGCGCCTTTTGCATTTAGGTAACTGAGTATACTAAGTGCATCCACATCGCCCTCGGTGAAATTAATCACCTCTTGGCTACCCATTTCAAGCGTAAAAGCTTCAACGTTAAACTCAATATTTCGCTGCAGGTTTGCCTCAATACTTTCTTGTAGCGTCCACCATGGGCAAAAAGTAGCTTCATCTAATGCGCCAGCAAAAACATTGGGAATAAAAATACAATGGGGTATGTTAAACAAACTAGCGCTAGGCTTAGCATACTCAGGCACATAAATATGGCGTGTTGAAACAGGGCCGTTATGCAAATCCAGTACAAAATCAGCGTTCACCGCTAATTGCTGTAGTTTTAAGTTTAGCTGCTGTGCTAAGCCCAAACCCCAAGGTGTGGCAAGCTTAGTATCTATCGCGTTTGATAAAAACGCTCTGAAACGCTGCTTTATGCCTTGTACCGACTCTTCTGGGGTAACGGTGTTAGCAAATTGCTCAACACTGTCTTTGTCAAAATGATAGCCTCGGTTCCAATTGGTGCCGTTGACAGGGTCGAAGCGGCCCATGGTGTATTCGCCGGCTTTTATATTAGTGCCCACCGGGTTGCAATTGGGTACCAAGATAACTTCACCACAAATATCCATGTCTTTTAAGCGTTGGATAAGGTGGTATATCACTACGTTACCTTGCACTTCGGCGCCATGTATCGAACTTTGAATGTATACGGTGGGGCCGGGTCTTGCGCCTCGCATTCTGTAAATGGGCACATTCATGTTTCTGCCAGAGGCGTTTTGCGCCACGACAATATGCTGCTTAACAACCTCAGTTGTCATAACTCTCTCTTTTTAATTCGTTGTTATTCATGTCGTTGTTAGTTATTGATGCTCTCGTTAGCGCTAATGCTAGCGCTTATATTAGTGCCAATATAAGTACTTATGCAGGAACTTATAAAACGCCCATGCTAATACTTTTGTTACTCATATGCGCTAACCTTCATCAACATCTTTATTCTGATTACCACAAACATCACACTGCAGTGTGGCGGGTAGCGTCCATTGTTGCCATTCATGCTGCAAACCATCGAAGGTCAACAAGGTATTTACCGGAACTGAACCTACTCCCATTAATACCTGCATGGCAAGCAGTGCTTGGTAGGTCCCTACAATGTTCACGATGGGCGAAAAAATACCTGCTTCGGTACAGCTTAATTCAGGCGCGCTAAATAACCTACGTAAACACGCATAGCATTGGCTTTCGCCGGGTTTAGCTACGAATAATTGACCTTCAAAGCGAATGGCTGCCCCAGAAATTAAAGGAACGCCGTGTTTATAACACAAGCGGTTTATAAGGTCGCGGCTTTGAGTATTATCGGTGCAATCAAGCACAATGTCGTGCTCGCCAAACAGTTTGTGGGTATTGATTTCAGGTTTCTCTAATTCAGTCGCACCTGTCTTAGTAGCCCCTTCCTCTGCGCTGTTTGTCTCAGTGCGTTCTTCTCCCGCGCGGTTTCCAGCAGTAAGTGGCATATTGTCTTGAAGCAAACTCGCTTCAATACTGACAATTTCACAATCGCTATTCATTTGCGATAGTCTGACTTTCGCTGCCATCACTTTTGACTGTCCAACTTGGCTTTCATCGAACAAGGTTTGGCGGGGGAGGTTGGTATGCTCAACAATATCGTTGTCTATCAGCGTAATTTTGCCCACACCACTGCCACATAAGTTCGTGGCCGCCGCATTACCTAAACCGCCTACACCAATTATTAGAATGCGAGACGACGCCAACAATTCCTGACCATCAATATCAACTTGAGGCAGTACAATTTGCCGGTTGTATCGCATTACCTGCTTAGTAGATAGCGGGGTTTTCATTTACGCATTAACCTTAGTGTAAAAATAAGTGAGCAAGTAAGGCACAGTAGCAAAAAGGAAACTGGTTGCCCAAGTAATTGACATCCAAGCTATTGAATACAATCCTTTTACCCTCATAGATAAATTGTATTATTTACGTTGTGCTTTTTAGCTTTACCACTATTTTTAATTCATATTGGTACAAGGCAATGAGTCATGCTCCCAATCCACAACAATTTTCAGGTTGGGCGCAGCATGTTATAAAATCGACTCTTTATAACAGCTCAGCGTCTGACTAAAAAACCGGAGCGCCGCTGGCGCAGTATATGTTGCCGCATACATCAATGTGGTAAGCTGAACGTAACATGATGTATTAATTTAGGCGTACTTTATCAAAGCCTGAATAAATGTCGCATATCAATTTAGGATTTCTTATGTCTGTAGTTAGTCAGCCGCTTAATTTGGCGGTACTTACCATTTCTGACACCCGCACACTTGAAAATGATAAGTCAGGGGATTATTTAACTAACGCATTAAATACTGCGGGGCATAACTTAGGCGACAGAGCCTTAGTAAAAGACGATATCTATCAGCAGCGCGCTATAGTGTCGGCGTGGATAGCAAACCCCGATATTAACGGTATATTAATTACTGGTGGCACGGGCTTCACCCACAGAGACTCTACGCCAGAAGCTATCAGTGTGTTGTTCGATAAACAGGTCGATGGCTTTGGTGAATTGTTTCGCCAGGTAAGCTACCAAGAAATTGGTACTTCTACCATCCAGTCTCGCGCTATTGCTGGTTTTGCCAACAATACTGTCATCTTTTGCTTACCCGGCTCTACAGGCGCTTGTAAAACCGGTTGGGAAAAAATTATTGCTAGCCAGTTAGATGTCGATTTTAAACCCTGTAATTTCGTTAAACACTTGGTGTCGTAATGGCCACATTTAGTCATTTAAATGCAGGCGGCGAAGCTAACATGGTGGATGTTAGCGATAAAGCAGTAACCGTCAGAGAAGCCACTGCCCAAGGGTATTTATATACCAGTCCAGAGGTTATCGACCAAATAAGCAATGCCACTATTGCCAAGGGCGACGTATTTGCCGTTGCGCGTATTGCAGGTATTCAGGGGGCAAAGCGATGCGCCGATCTCATTCCGTTATGCCACCCTCTTGCGCTCTCGAAAGTAGATGTAAACTTTGCCATCGAGCCCGAAAATAACCGCATAAAAACCACCTGTTTTTGTAAACTAAGTGGCAAAACAGGGGTAGAGATGGAAGCCCTTACCGGTGTGAACGTGGCCCTGCTTACCTTGTTTGATATGTGTAAGGCTATCGACCCTGGTATGCGCTTAGAAGGCATTCAGGTACTCGATAAAAAAGGGGGTAAAACGGGTCATTGGCAAAGCATCGATGAGCCGGCTAGCAGCCACACCAACGACAATAAAACATTAGGTGAGTAATTTACCTTCATAGGACTCAACATGAATGTAACCGTGAAAACCTTTGCGCAATTACGTGAAATTACCCAAGAAGGTAGCTTTACATTAACGCTGCCTGAAAGTGCCATCACCATGGGTGACGTTATTACCTTGCTAAAAAGCCGTAGTGACAAATGGTCGCAAGCCCTTGGTGCCTCTGCTGGTAGCGAGAATGGCAGTGTATTAATGGCGCGAAACCAGCAACTGTGCGATATACAAACTCATGTGCAACCAGGTGACGAACTTGCCTTTTTCCCACCAGTAACAGGGGGGTAATCATGTTCGCATTAATTGGCGACGCCGATTTCGATCAACAGTGGTTATACAATCGCTTACGCCAAGAAGCTAGCCAAAAAGCCAAAGGCAATGTAGGCGCTATTGTTACTTTTACCGGCTTGGTACGAGACAACAATGCCGATGGTAATATTTTAGGTATTGAGCTTGAACATTACCCTGGCATGACAGAGCAAGCCCTAACCAACTTAGTGCAAGAAGCCATCACTCGATTTTCGCTCACCTCGGCAGGCGCGGTTCATCGTGTTGGCCGATTATATAACGACGAGCAAATAGTCTGGGTTGGCACTGCCGCACCCCATCGCGCTGCGGCATTTGAAGGCGCTAACTTTTTAATGGATATGCTTAAGCAATCTGTCCCCTTGTGGAAAAAAGAGTTCACCCGAGATAATTCTCGTTGGGTTGAGGTAAAAGCCTCAGACGACAAGGCCGCTTTGGCCTGGTTGAGAGAAAAATAGCAATGGCGGTTGGCGCAAAGATACCGGCGTGTTTAAAAATGATACTCACGTATTTAAGAATTTCCCCCGCGTTTTTAAGCATGCAAGTTGGTAACCCTAAAGGCCGCGCGGGTGCGTTTCTATCCGTTGTTTTTTTTACTCTGTGTCTTGTCTGTAATGCGGCAGTATCAGACACTACTCTCTCTTCATATGAACAGACCTACGCTTATAAAAATGCCATTGCTGATAATAATGCTATTTCCAAAAACAACCATCAGCATGATGAACACCATGAAGTAGTCGCTTCTAAGGAAGATGTCGCCACTTATGACACGGCAGTGCCCATATTGTCTTCGCCATTACAAATTGCTGTAGCCGCAAATTTTGCTAAACCTTTACGCACCATCGCCAATGATTATTTCAAGAAAACCGGGCAAGAAGTCAGTGTTACCGTTTCTTCCAGTGGAACCCTATTTGCGCAGCTTACTCATGGTGCTCAATTTGATGTATTCCTCTCTGCCGATACAGCCAGGCCCAATGCGTTGATAAAGGCAGGGCGTGTTAGCGCTGAAGATGTGCATGTTTACGCTAAAGGTAGGTTGGCCTTTCTGTCTTCTCATACTACCGCTTCAACACCACACTTTACTGCTGGGGCATTGGCTGGGAAAAAGCTGGCTATCGCTAACCCTAAACTTGCTCCTTATGGCAACGCAGCAAAGCAGTATCTTGTTAATACCAATCAGTGGAATGCTGTTTCCCCCCATATTGTGATGGGTAAAAACGTACTTCAAACCTATCAGTTTTTTACTACAGGTAACGCCGATTATGCCTTGGTGGCATACTCCCTCGCCCTAGCTGACAAGCGAATTAATTGGACTGATAAGCGAATAAATGAGGCTGATGAGCAAAATATTTCTGGGCGCAATGCTTATGTCGAAAGCGGGGTCGAAGGCGATGGGGCAATACTCATTACCGACACCCTACATCAACCAATATTACAAAGCCTTGCAGTTACCGCCGCAGCCGACAGAAAAGCCGCAGCATCTGCATTTGCTCGTTACTTATTGTCATTAGACGTACAGGGAAATTTGCCCAATTGGGGCTATCAACCCGCTGATGATTCATTATCGGTTAGCGTAACTTCCAGTATTAATGAGAACAAGCGAGTAGATAACAGAGTCACTAGGGGTATACCATAAATGCTAGAACATAGCGCCTTTGCTGCGGTAGGGTTAACCCTAAAACTGGCCTTTTTAACCAGCGTGCTGTTAATGGTATTGGTTACTCCTCTGGCGTGGAAGTTGGCAAATTGGCAACATAAATTAAAACCCGTATTCATGTCGGTACTTGCATTACCTTTAGTGCTTCCACCCACCGTGCTCGGCTTTTACCTGTTGGTGGCTTTTTCGCCCCAAAGCCCAGTTGGGGAAGGGTGGCAATGGCTCACAGGCCATCAGCTAGCGTTTAGTTTTGAAGGCTTAGTGATAGGCTCTTTTATTTACTCATTACCCTTTGCGCTGCAGCCCTTGTATAGCGGCTTTACTCAACTCGATAAACGGTATGTTGAAGTGGCGCATTCATTAGGCTTTGGAAAAATAGAGGCGTTTTTCAGCATCATACTTCCTTTGTGCAAAGCGCCGTTGATAGTGGCATTCGGTCTTAGCTTTGCGCATACCATTGGTGAATTTGGTGTGGTGTTAATGATTGGGGGGAATATTCCAGGCGAAACCCAAGTGCTCTCAATTGCATTGTATGAACACGTTGAAGCCTTAGAATATGGCCAAGCACATGCACTTTCGTTGGGGCTACTATTGTTTTCATTTTTACTGCTTACGCTGCTGTATCGCTTTAATGGAAAAGGAGGACAAGGTTGGAGTTCAATGTCTCGTTAGTAAACCGCATTAGTGCGAAAGCCGCATTACCATCTTCCATGCAGGTAGTGGGTATTACTGGGCCATCAGGCGCAGGCAAAAGCAGTTTGCTTCGTGCGCTAGCTGGGTTCGAACAAGAAGCATCAGTAAGTGTTAATTGGTTTGCTGAAGACGCTAAACCTATTGCTAGCGCAACAGTTAACGCGCATTCAGTTACCAAGGCAATAAACGTAAATAGCGCGCCCATCCGCGTGCGGGTAGGTTTGGTATTTCAGCAGCCTATGCTATTTCCTCATGTAAATGTAAAAGGCAATTTAGCACTGGCCGAACGTCATGCTGGCTCAAAGGCGTTAAAAGTTGAGCATGCTATTGCTGGTTGTGAGTGCGAACATTTACTGCATAAATCAATAGACAGTCTTTCAGGTGGTGAAGCGCAGCGGGTGGCATTAGCGCGTGCATTGGTTAATGGGCCAGATGTGCTGATGCTTGATGAGTCGTTAAGCGCATTAGATGCGGCTTTACGCAGCAAAATCCTACGATTTCTAGTCAAAACCTGTGGGCGCCTAAATATAAAATTGATCATGGTGTCTCACGATGTTCAAGACTTGGCTCTATTCTGTGATGGGCTGATATCTGTTGTTGATGGCGCGGTAGAGGCGACGGGTTCAGTTGCTTACGTTATGGCGAAAATCGCTAGCCAAGGAAGCGTAGAAAACCCCTGTGCCATTTTAGAAGGTGAGATAATTAAGAACTCGGATGATTTTCCTCACCCGTTTACGCGTTTGAATGTAAGCGGCAATATATTGTACGCCAAAGCTACCGTGCAATGTGATAGTAAACTGAATACGAATAATAAAGATGAGCAAGGGTTAAGCACTGACCAGCATCACCAGCGAGGAAAAATAGTCGTTTTTGCCAGCGAGGTGAGTATCGATACCAATACACAAGTGAATGTGCCCTCTAGCAGTATCTTAAACGCGTTACCGTGCGAAGTAGTGGAAATTTACCACCCTGAAATACCGCAATCTGAAAACCAGCAACTACAAACCGCAATCGTGATGCTAACTCATGGTAATCAAGTGTTGTATGCCAGAGTAAGCACCTTGTCGATTGAAAGGTTGAAACTTGAACCTGGTTTATCCGTGGTGGCTAGGTTCAAACTTCAGTAGGTTTGCAAAGCGTTTTAAAGTGCAGCGTTTACTATTCCTAGGTACTAACTTCCTAGATCTAAGTTCTCTAGATCTAAGTTTTCTAGGTCTAAATTCCCAGCCTTATATTCCCATTGTCTAAATTGCCGCTGAATAGCGAGAGATATGATGATCTTTATTTAGGTAAGCATCGAACCTTGCACATATTGCTCTTATATAAATGCGAGACTTATCGGGCACATTAATATATCGGTCACTAAGCTCAATAATACCGTCGGTCACTAAGGATTTAAGGCTCGTTAATTCAATACAGAAATAGCCATTGAATTTTATGCCATATTTATCTTCAATGTCTTTTTTGTCTAAATACAAATTGCACATTAAAGACATAATCACGTCTCGGCGGATGCGATCGTCTAGGCTTAACGCAATGCCGTTAGCGGTTAGCGGAATGTCGTTGTCCAACCGGTTGTAATAGTCTTTGAGTTGCTTAGGATTCTGGCCATATGCATTGCCAATTGTACTAATGGCAGATACGCCCAAACCAAGTAAATCACTGTTTTTATGCGTGGTGTAGCCTTGAAAATTTCGGTGTAATACATGGTTATGCTTAGCCATGGCTAGGGTATCGCTGGGCTTCGCAAAGTGATCTAAACCAATCATTTCAAAGCCTGTTTTAGAAAAACTTTCTACTGCCATTTGGTGCATTGCCGCTTTTTCATCCGGGGTGGGTAGAGTATCTAGCGGTATTTTGCGTTGGGCGGCAAATCTGTCGGGTAAGTGGGCATAACTAAAAAGAGAGATTCTGTCCGGTGACATGGCTTTTACTGCTACTACCGTGGTGCGAAACTTCTCCATAGTTTGTTTGGGCAAACCATAAATTATGTCTAGATTAACCGAGGTATACCCTATGTTTTTTGCATCAAACACTAAACTGGCAATGTGCGCCGTACTTTGAACCCGATTGATAGACTGCTGAACATCTACATTTATATCTTGTACACCAAAGCTAACGCGGGTGTAACCTAACTCATTTAAATCTTCTAGGTATTCACAGGTCACATTTCTAGGATCTAACTCAATCGAAAACTCTGCTTCGCTTGAAATAAGAAAGTGTTTCTTAATCAAATACATTAAATAAGTATGTTGTATTGCTGAAAGAAAACTGGGAGATCCTCCACCTAAATGAAGCGCGACTACTTTTTTATCTTTATAAAGCGATTTTTTCGCTACCATCTCTTTTTCAATATAGCTAAGGTAATGGTCGGCTTTTTCGTTGTGGCGAGTTACTATTTTATTGCAGCCACAGTAATAGCAAAGCTGTTCGCAGAAAGGGATGTGAATATATAAGCTTATGGTATCGGCGCCGCAGTTTTCAGACGCGCTCTCTAATAACCCGTCGTTCACCGACTCGAATTTAAGCGCAGTAGGGTAAGAAGTGTAACGTGGCGCCTGTTGTGCATATTTTGTAATTGTACTTGTGGCGCGATCAATTGGCGAATTCATAGTTATTTTCTGCTTAGTTTGCTAGTAAAGTAGCGAAAGACACTTATACAGAGGGTCTTTCTTTCGTGGTAAACCCATTTCATCATTGATAATAATGCAAACTAGTAAGGTGTTTATTGATCTCGTTCAAGGTTTTGCTCTTAAACATACTCATTATAGTCACTTTTCCAATTTTACTAGTACAAGGCCTGCTAGTAAGGAAAAAAACGCTCAAATTACCGGAACCTACCGGTAAAAGAGTGGGTTGTTGCCAGTGCGCTAGCAATGTCCCCAACAAGGTGCATCTTAAAGGCGATGCACATAGCGGCGTTCCGGTAAGCTGTCAGAAAATGAAGGCTCCCTTGGCGTTGCTTATTGCAGGAGATTCCGCTGCCGCTGGCGTGGGAGTATCTACTCAAGAACAAGCACTGTCTGGCTGGTTAATTAACAGTTTGTCGGAAAACTTTTGCGTTAATTGGGAGTTAAAGGCCAAGACAGGGGTTAACAGTACGGATTTGTTATCCATGTTGCAGCGGGCTAAACCCAACCTTGATCCTACGTATTATGCTAATTCAACGTCCCTATCAACAATCACTTCTACCCATAGTTTCGACACGCCTCTTCAATGCAGATCGTTCGACGTGGCGGTTATTTCAATAGGGGTAAATGATGTAACAGGTTTTACGTCCTGGCGCCGGTGGCGTAGTAATGTCACGCAAATAATCGAAATACTAAAAGCGCGATACCAGTGCAGGTTGGTGGTATTTACCGCACTGCCTCCTATGCACGAATTTCCCGCGCTACCCCAACCGTTACGTTGGGTGTTAGGGCAAAGAGCGAAGTACCTCAATACCGCCTTGCTTAAGCTGGTGAACAAATATCATGAGGTTAACGTACTCACACTAACCTTAAACCCAATAGGTAATGATCAATCAGACAACACGCTCAAATACATGGCTGAAGATGGCTTTCATCCGCAAGTTGCAGGCTATCAATTGTGGTCTAACGCTGTTGTGAAGTTAGTGAACGAAGAACTTGATGAATTGGTCGGTAAAAATAGCAATGTTGGTTGAAGCTGAAAGGATCACCCCTACAATACATTATTCATTTAGTAGGTGTTTAAAAACCAACAATATTTATGGCTTCGCGCTGGAGGTGCAATGAAAAAAGTAACGATAGATATGGTGTCAGACGTAGTTTGCCCTTGGTGCATTATTGGTTACGAACGTCTACAAAAAGCCATCGCGCAATTAGACGATATAGAAGTAACTATTCAATTTCACCCGTTTGAACTTAACCCGAACATGCCGCAAGAAGGGCAAGATGTTCGTGAACATATAATGGAAAAATACGGGCTTACACCAGCACAAAGTGATCAAAACCGAAAACAACTTATTGATGCAGGTGCATCGGTTGGTTTTAAGTTTGATTACTTCGACGGCATGCGTATGGCGAATACCTTCAATGCACACCAAGTACTGCACTATGCAGGGGAAAACGGTAAGCAAGAAGCGCTAAAATTACGCTTATTTGCCGCCTATTTCAGTGAAAGAAGAAACGTGAATGATATAGACGTGTTAGTCAACGAAGCGGTGTCTGTGGGGCTAAACGAGCAAGAGGTAAGTGAACTTCTTGCCAATCAAACTTATGCAGATGTGGTTCGAGAGCACGAGAACTTATGGTTGCAACGTGGTATTCAAAGTGTACCTACTTTTGTGATTGGCAATAGCGGTGTCGCAGGCGCACAAGACCCAGACACTTTAGCGCAATTTATTGTTCAGGCATCTACTGAGCAATGAGTAATCAGCTAATATACCTTTTAGCCCAGTGGCATCCGATAAAGGATGCCCACCAGTGGGTGCTGGGGCTTATATATAAGACGGAAGGCTCTTGTTACAGGAAAGCGGGGGCTGTCATGTTGTTCAGCAATGCTGGGCATCAACTAGGTGTGTTAAGTGGTGGCTGCCTTGAATCAGACATTAACAAACAAGCCCAGCGGGTAATGCAAGATGGTAAGCATCGTACAGCAGTTTATGATGATAACGATGAAGAAGACATTGCCTTTAAACTAGGTGTAGGCTGCGGCGGGGTTGTACATTTAGCGCTGTTACCTGTAACTAGTGATAATCACTATTTACAGTTACATACTGTGTATTCATATTTGGTGAGCGGGCAACCTTGTTTATGGAAGCAAGAAGTTAATGGCGAACTTTCCTCCTCTGTTAGCGTTTGCGACAACCAGCAAGCGAGTAACAGCGAACAGGCTGACAACACCACTCGTGTGAAGCCTGAAGCTAAAAAAACGGCCGCTTTACTTGATACCCAAAACGGTAAGTGCTTTCTAACAGTACCTTGTGAACCGCCTCCACACCTACTTATCGTTGGCGGTGGATACGATGCCACTTTTGTGGTGAAGATGGCAGTGCAGCAAGGGTGGTCGGTGAGCGTATGGGATCCTAGGCCAGCACAGGCAAGGGTAGAGCACTTCGGTGATGCTAACTTTATTGTCGAGTCGACAGAAGCCGAAGCACTGAATTTGCATGTGGCAGAACACAATATCGATGCAGCGGTGTTGATGTCTCATCACCGACAAATAGACAGTAATGCCTTAGCAATGTTATCTCGGTACCCGCTGAAGTACGTGGCCATGTTAGGACCTATTCACCGTAAAGATGAAATGTTCGCGTTAGCTGGGATTAAAGAAAGTGATTTTCAAGGCTTCTTCGCCAGCCCTGCGGGGTTTGATATCGGCGGCGACTTGCCAGAAAGTATCGCGTTGTCGATTATTGCTCAGTGCCATGCAGTACTGGCAAACAAATTACCGACATTAAAGTAGTTATGTGCAATACGCAGTTTATATACACCGCTCCTTAACAGTCTTATACATGGCCTCATAAAAAGCCCTGTGCAAGCCCCATAAAAGCCGCCTTAACTGCGTCCATAACTGCCACGAAGTAGACACGAAGTAGATAAATAGCCCCAAAATAGATGAATAAATGGGGCTTTTTATTTAAGGTTACATCGCTTTTGTTTTAAAAAAACGCAATAGTTAAAAACGCTTTCTTACCGATACACCATAGGATCGAGGTGCGCCTGCGTAGGCCATAATTTTTCCTTCTTGCACTGGCACATCGAAACCGCTTCTGGCGATATACTCTTGATCTAAAAGGTTTCTAGCCCATACAATAAGTTCGCTGTCCCATTCATCAAGATGAAGTGCAAGTCGTGCATTAATAATCTCGTATGAACCAGACTGTTTATAGGGGTCGTTGGAATCATCCAAATATACATCCCCTGTATACTGATAATCTGCGCTTATTGTGGCGTCGTAACTTGCCACTAAAAAATGATGGTTTAGCATAACCGAAAAGCTGTTTTGAGGCTCAAAGCCCACCCTGTCACCGTCTCGTGCACAATACGGGTCGGTAGGTGACGCTCGGCCCGGATCGTCAATGCCCGTATGCCATGAATAGGCTACCCAACATGTGCCTTGTTTGAAGGTATCAAAATTGGCTAACGTTCGTGAAGCATTGATCTGAAGCTCGGTGTTTGCACTCATTAACCAAGTGGTTTCAAGCTCCAACCCTTTCACATGAATGTCGCCTGCGTTTTGCAAGTTAAATCCCGTACCCGTGAAAGTAGTGGCTTGAAAGTCTTTAATGGTTGAATAATGCGCCGCTACATTTACCCGCACACCATAGTTAGGCCAATCCTGTTTTAATCCTATTTCTGCACTACGCGCTTTTTCGGCTTCAAAAGTGGCATCTAACGATGGTGAAATACGATCGGTATTAGTACCGCCTGCCTTATAGCCTGTGGCCAAACTGGTATACATTAGTTGGTTTTTACCGGCCTGATAGGCAAGCTTTAACGTGCCCGTTAACTGGCTATCATCTATTGCTTCGTTTAGGTCAGGTCGGGGGAGCACTGCGGATGAACCTAAGAAAAAATACCCCCATCCAGCTTGCTGAAAAGGCGCTAGGGCACTTAGTGAAGTTGGACTAATTGCAGTACCTGTACTTAGCGCTACGCCTATTTCATTTAACGCTGTTATCGCGGCACCTATGTTAGGTCTATTGTCGGGTAAGCCATCAATATCTGGGCCTTGTTCAGTGTACCGACCTTCTATCGACTTCTTTTCGTCGGTAAAACGCAGGCCGGTGGTCAACGTAAGCGTATCTGTAAGTAGCCAGTCAGTTTGGGCAAAAAGGGCAATACTGTCTTGTTCTTGATTTGCCGTGTGCTCAAATACGGTATTGCTGGGTGCTGCCACCCCAGAAGGGGCAATTAGCCCGCCTGTGGACGCACTGAGTCCATCAATCGCATTTGCTAAAGGAAGTAATTCAGCCCCTGCAATGCTAAAAAAGCTATCGAAAGCCGACTGTGTCGTGGTGTTAAAGGTTAGATCTAAATTTTGACTAAAGTAATAGGCTCCCACAAGGCCACGAATTTTATCGCTTTTATAATGCAGTCTTAATTCTTGAGAGAAAGACTGTTGTTTTGCGTCGTTAGTGGCAGTTAACAGATCCGCATCTGAAAAATCAGTATCTACAATGTCTATGCTGTCAAAGGCGCGATAAGCCGTAATACCTACCAAAGACCATTGCTCATTAAGGGCTACCTCAATTTGCCCCGAAACGCCTTTATCTTCCATTTTTGAAATAGGGGGTTGGGACAACGACGTGGTGAAATCGAAGAAATCGTCATTACTGTAAATGGTGGCGTTAAAGGTGGGCTGAGATAACAACGCATCGGTGCCAAACTTACCAGGAATGTCATTTGCCTGAAAATTATTTTGCCAAGTAAGTGCACCGCAACAACGCTCATTTAATTCACCGTAATCGGCGATAATGCGAACGCTCACGCTTTTTGTTGGCGTATAAAGCCACTGAGCCTTTATGGCTGAGCGGTTTTTGTTATTTAAACTTTGCCCAGAAGTGGCATCGGTAATATAGCCATCACCATCGGTTTTAAAGCCTGAAATACGCATGGCTAATATATCATCAACCAACGAGAACGAAGCACCAGCGCTTACCCTTAATAATGAATCATTACCCGCCAATACTTCTACAAATCCGTCAGTATCAGTATGACTTGGCGCCACAGAGGTAAGCGTCATTGCACCTGCTGCAGTATTTTTACCAAATAGGGTGCCTTGGGGGCCGCGCAGTACTTCGATAGCAGCAATATCAACTAAATCGTTGATAAGGGCATTTTGCCGTGAACGATAAACCCCGTCCACATATAAGCCCACAGAAGATTCGAAGCCGAAATTTTGTGATGATGTGCCAATACCGCGGATGGAAAACCCTGAATTAGTCACGCTTTGATTTTGAAACGCACCAAATGCAGGCACATAGTTTTGCAAATCAAAGACGTCTTTCACCACGGTTTCAATTAAATCGTCGCCGGAAAGGGCGGTCACGGCAACAGGGACTTCCTGTAAATTTTGTGACGTTTTTTGTGCCTGAACGGTGATATGCTCTAAGGCGCTATCTTGGCTGTAAGCAAGTGAAGGTGTGCAACTCGCCGCAATACCTAATGAGACACCTAGTGCGACGAGAGTGTGCTTGGGCAGCAATTTTTTCATTTTTTATTTTACCTGACATCTAACCCATTTCAAACGAATAGCGTCGTTTGACTACAGCTAGAACCTTAGCAGTAATTTTACGCTTTGCATCATTGTGCAAAAAATAACGTAACAACTTAGTGTTGCAGTAATTTTAAGCCGCTGCAACGATGGTAGAAATAAACCCAAAACCAACAGCTTCAACGTCATTGGGGCGTGTGCAGTCGCCTTTACTCCCCATAGCCTAACATGATGTATTCCCATTCAAAATATCAATTAAACTTATGGTGCTACTTTTCTTACCATGGTTAACATAATGATAACATCAGAGAGTAGTATGACTGACATCTATCTAGTACGCCACGGACAAGCATCTTTTGGCGCAGCAAACTACGACAAGCTCAGCGATTTAGGCGCGCAGCAGTCACAGTGGCTCGGGCACTATTTCAAGCAGCGTGATATTACTTTCGATAGCGTTTTTATGGGTGACATGGTGCGCCACAGAGAAACCGCCGAAGGTATTGCCAAAGGAATAGGTTCTTTACCTGAAGCGAACATCAACAGCGAACTGAACGAATTTAATTTTCAGGCTGTGGCAACAGCGTTTTTAACCCGATATCCAGATCAAAAAGTGCCAGAAGGTGCGTCTCGGGCAGAATATTACCGGTTGCTTAAAAAAGCCATGCTGGCATGGGCAGCTGATGAACTCGACCATAACTTATTGGATGAGAGTTGGGCAGGCTTCGAAGATAGGGTTGCTACTATGCTGGGCGCGCTTCAAACCACAGAAGCTAAGCGAGTCTTAGTAGTGAGTTCAGGTGGTGCAATTGCCATGATGTTAAAACACATACTCGGATACGACGCTTCAACGGTTATTAACATGAACTTGCAGATCAGAAATGCGAGTTTTTCTCAGTGCTTCGCGAATACTCGTGGCGTGCATTTGAACAATTTCAACAGCGTACCACATTTAGATGTTGTGGATAGATTGCACGCTGTGACATACAGCTAACCAGCGCTATTAGCGGATAAGGACAGTTATGAACTTTGAATATAATGAAAGAACACAAACGCTTTTAAAGCAATTAAGAGCCTTCATGCAAGAAGAAGTGTATCCAATTGAAAAGGAATATGTTCACGCGGTAGAAAATGGTGAAAATCGTTGGCAAACCCCCGATATGATGCAAACCCTCAAGCAACGCGCTAAAGACGCGGGCCTGTGGAACCTTTTCCTACCTGAGGAATACAAGCCTTATGGCGCTGGATTATCAAATGCTGAATATGCCCCTTTGTGTGAAGAGATGGGACGGGTGCTGTTTAGCTCAGAAATTTTCAATTGCAGCGCGCCTGATACAGGCAACATGGAAGTATTGGCGAAATACGGAAATGAAGAGCAGAAAAAGCAATGGTTAGAGCCACTGCTTAATGGCGAAATTCGTTCTGCCTTTGCCATGACCGAGCCAGCAGTTGCTTCAAGTGATGCGACTAACATTGAAACCTCAATTACCCGAGATGGCGATGAATACGTCATCAACGGGCGCAAATGGTACACCAGTGGTGCTATGAACGAAAATTGCAAAATCATGGTGGTCATGGGTAAAACCGATTTTGAAGCTGCTCGTCATCAGCAACAGTCACAAATTTTAGTGCCAATGGATACGAAAGGGGTCACCATTGTGCGCCCAATGGCCGCAATGGGTTATTTTGATGAACCTGTAGGGCATGCTGAAGTTTTGTTCGATAACGTACGTGTTTCAGTAAGTAACTTATTACTCGGTGAAGGTCGCGGTTTTGAAATAGCGCAAGGTCGCTTAGGCCCTGGCCGTATTCATCATTGCATGCGTTTAATTGGCTGTGCCCAGCGCGCCTTAGATTTAGCCTGCGAGCGAGTAGAACAGCGAGTAGCGTTTGGTAAGCCACTTAGCAAACAGCAGTCTGTGCGAGAAAGTATTGCACAAATGCATTGTGATATTGAGCAAGCGCGCTTACTAACGCTGAAGGCTGCCGATAAAATGGACAGATACGGCAATAAGGTCTCTCGAGATATTATTGCTGCTATTAAAATTGTTGCACCCAAAATGGCCTGTAAGGTTATTGACGAAGCTATTCAAATGCATGGCGCTGCCGGTACAAGTCAAGACTACGCCTTGTCAGCCATGTACGCGTATGCCAGAACCATTCGTCTAGCCGATGGGCCTGACCAAGTGCATATGATGCAACTAGGTCGCAATCTGATTGCCGAAAAGAACGCTTAAGGAGTATCTGTGGCTACGCACACGCTAGATATAGAAACGCTAAATCACTACCTAAATAAGGCGTGCCCAGAAATAGGCACGGTGTTGTCGGCAGAGAAATTCTCAGGTGGGCAATCTAACCCTACGTTTAAACTAAATGCTGATTCTGGCGTTTACGTGCTGCGTCGCCAACCGCCGGGGAAACTGCTTAAGTCTGCCCATGCAGTTGACCGCGAGTATCGCGTTATCAATGCGCTAAGTAATACAGAAGTACCTGTGCCTAAGGTTTATCACTTGTGTGAAGATGCCGACATCATTGGCAGTATGTTTTACATTATGGCCTACGTTGAAGGCACCATTTATTGGAACAGCGCTTTACCGGAAGTAGAGAGCCCGAAAACTCGGGGCGCTATGTACGATGAAATGAACCGCGTGCTGGCAGTGATGCACAGTGTTGATATTGAAGCCGCTGGGTTAACAAGTTACGGCAAGCCAGGAAGTTACTTTTCTCGCCAGTTAAGCCGGTGGACTCAGCAATACCGTGCTTCTGAGCTTGAGCATGTTGAAGATATTGAGCAGCTTATTACTTATTTAGAAGAAAATTTGCCTGAAGATGATGGGCAAATAGCCTTGGTTCATGGCGATTTTAGGTTAGATAATATGATGTTTGATATGTCTAATCTTGATGCACCTAAAGTCATTGCGGTGCTTGATTGGGAGCTGTCTACCTTAGGGCACCCGTATGCCGATTTGGCCTATCAATGCATGCAGCTGCGTTTACCGAGTGACATTGCCCACGCTTCCGGTTTGGGTGGATTAGACCGAGACGCGTTAGGAATTCCTAGTGAAGAAGAATATGTAGATGCATATTGCAAGCGACGGGGTATCGACAAAATAGACAACTGGACGTTTTACCTCGCGTTTAGTTTTTTCCGTTTAGCAGCCATCCTGCAAGGGGTAGTAAAGCGTGCACATGATGGAAACGCATCAAGCGACAAGGCAATGCAGTTAGGTGCTATGGTGCGCCCTCTGGCACAAATTGCGAATAAAACGATTCATCAAAACAGCTAAACCACCGCGCTCATTAATAAGCGAGCGGTAGGCAAAGAAACGAATTATTAGGAGTGGCTATGAAAGCGATTGTATGTGAAGCATTCGGACCAATAGACGATTTAAAATGCAAAGAAATTGATGACCCAGTAGTTAAGCCTGGTCACGTAGTCGTTAACGTAGAAGCGGCTGGTGTAAATTTCCCTGATGGGCTACTTGTACAAGGTTTATATCAAATGAAACCGCCATGCCCCTTTGTGCCAGGAAATGAAGTGGCTGGTGTGGTAGCCGAAGTGGGTGAAGGCGTAAAGCATATTAGTGTAGGCCAGCGCGTTATTGCATTATCTAATCTAGGTGGCTTTGCCGAAAAAGTACTGGTACCTGCTACGCATGTTATGCCACTACCGGATCCTATCGATGTGAAAGAAGGTGCAGCATTAGTGACTGCCCATGCTACTGCCCATCATGCACTAAAACAGCGTGCTAAAATTCAACCGGGTGAAACGCTTGTGGTCACGGGGGCGGCTGGTGGTACTGGCTTAGCGGCAGTGCAAATTGGTAAAGAAATGGGGGCAAGGGTTATAGCCGTTTGTTCTACCGAAGAAAAGCTTGCATTAGCCAAAGAGCATGGCGCAGATATACTTATTAATTACAAAGAAAAGAATTTAAAAGATGCTATTAAAGAAGCCACCGACGGCAAAGGCGCCGATGTGGTTTACGAATGCGTTGGTGGCGACACATTCCACGCTTGTAGCCGCAGTATGGCGTGGGAAGGGCGATTGCTTGTAGTTGGCTTTGCAGGCGGTGAAATTCCTCAATTTCCTGTGAACTTATCGTTAGTAAAAGGCTACGCGGTAGTAGGCGTATTTTGGGGTTCGTTTACGCAGCACGATCCAAAAGGGTTTGCTGCTAACATGCAAGAGCTTTTAACCTGGTATGTGCAAGGTAAAGTGAAAGTAGTGGTAGATGAGGCCTTACCTATGGAGCGTGCCACTGAAGCCATGGCTAAAGTGATGAACCGTGAAGTAAAAGGTAAAATGGTTATTACGCCGTAGCTTTTAAAAGAGCATCTTAAAATAAGCTCTTAAATTAACCTCTTCAGAGAACAGCCCAAAAGGCACAATAGTTAAAGCGTAAAAGCATGGCTAACCAAAGGTGATTATTCCACTAGGTGCCATGCTTTTTTATTGCCTAAGTTTTTCTAAGCTCAGTAATATGTAATAGTTCGCCGCTTGGCCCCCATAGATAAAATACCTTCCCCCACGTTTCTATAGAAACATCCGAAATCTTAAGCTTATCGGTAGCTTTTTTACATAATGAATGTGCTGTTTCAATATCCAGTACACAAACCTGCAGCATAAAGTTTTTCGCCAAATCTTCACTGTAGAAGTTCTGTAAAAAAAATTGGCAATCGCCATTTTCAAATAAGGTTAACGCATCGGAAACAAATTCACCTTTAAAGCCGATTAGTCTGTAAAACCTTTTCGATACTTCGTAATCTTTACTGGGAATAAATACTTTAATGTGGTCAACGTCCATGCGTTTCTCCAACCAATGTCTAACTGACTTTTAGCCGTATTGTGGCATACTTATGACGTTGATCATAGGCGGCCAAATGTAGATGAATACAGATAAGTGTAGATAAGAAACGGCGTTTATATCAGCAATGTATTTAGCTATTGCCTATAAGAAGCAGATGCTAATAGGCTTGAATAATCTGGGGGCAAAAGCAGGTTGGTCAAGTTAGAAGCAGAGCGGCGATTGCTTACCGGCATGCTAATAATTATGGGCTTACGAGCATTAACTGGCAATTACTGGGCTACAACTATGCCTTGTGGTAACGCAGTATGTAGCAGGCGCGTAGCGTTAGAAGCAGAAGGCTTTTGTGTTGAAACAGAAATCAAACGTTTAAGCACAAAAGAAGAAGACTGGCTTCGTACTTTTTTAACCGTCACTGGCGAATTCTGCGTAGGGTTTACATGCTGAAAATCAGATGTTTGAACTGAAGAAGACGTTGCGAATTGCGTTGATAGTTCGTTAGCGAAACCGTTCGAAGATAGGCCCAAACCAACAACAACGCTGCTTACAGTAATGAAGTGTCTTAGTGTCATTTTCATAAGTGCTCTCAGTGTATAGTCTCTAAACGTATACTGTGGTTGGGAAAAAAGTCAGAAGCGACCAATAAGTCGCTTCGTCCGAAGGTTTTGTTTGTTCCCCTTCATTACAACTAAAGTCGCACTAAAACAAAACATCACTCTTCATACTTAGGTATGAGACCTAATACTTTTGGATGCCCCCCCAAACCATCAACAGGCATCTACCAAGTGCTTACCATGCTGTTACCCCGCCATCTACCGCAATAGTTTGTCCATTCATATAGCTGTTACCGGGGGACAACATGAGGATCATGGCATTCACAATTTCTTGAGGCTCGCCTAACCGTTTCATTGGGCTTCCCATACCTAGTTGGGCTTGCGCCTCTTTGGTGTTGTAACCATCCACATTTAAAATATTGGTAGGGCTATAAAAAGGGCACACTGCATTTACCCGTACATTCTTACGTCCATATTCAACAGCAGCAGTTCGAGTCACGCCAGCAACCGCATGTTTGGCAGCAGCATAAGCGCCACCTTTTGGAGCCCCGCCTAATCCAGCAAGGGAACTAACGTTTAATATATGTCCTTGCTTCTGCGATAACATTTGTGGAAGTTGGTACTTCATGCCAAACATCACGCCTTTTACGTTTACAGCAAACTGAAGGTCTATTATCTCTTCGGTCATTTCATGCATGGGGGCAGGTACATGAGCGATACCCGCATTGTTGATGGCGATATCTAGGCGACCAAACTTCTCTTTTGCCAACGCCACCAAGGCTTTGTTTAATTCTTCACTGGCAATATCGCCTGCTTTCGTTACCACATCAGTATAGCTCGCCACGTCTGATCGACATGACGCCAAGTTTTCTTCATTAATATCCGATAACACCAGTTTGGCACCTCGGCTACCTAGGCCTTCTGCTAATAGGCGGCCGAAACCGCTGCCCGCGCCAGTGATCAATATCACTTTATCGCTAAAATCTAATAATGAATCCATAGTGGTTTCCTTAAGCTTGTCCAGTTGAATTAATAAAAGTGATAAGAAGATCGGCCAATTCCGGGCCTTTATCTTCTTGCACGAAGTGTCCGCCTTTCACTACTGTGGTGTGCGGCACGCCGCGACAGCCAGGTATGAATGACTGCATTAGCTTGTCACCGCCAGCGGTAACTGGGTCGCTGTCACTGAATGCGGTCATAAATGGTGTATTAAATTGTTTTAACCTTACCCATGCTTCACGGTTTGCTTGAGTTTGTGGATCGTCGGGTGTGGCGGGCACTAATAACGGAAATTGTCTGGCCCCTTCTTTATATTCTTCAGAAGGAAAAGGGGCGTCGTAAGCATCCAAAGTTTCTTGAGAAAGCATAGATACAGTTCCCCCCTTAACCACACCTGATACGGGAAATACAGGAACATCTTGCGAGAAGCGACGCCAGTTCAAAAATGCCTCGGGGGGCTTGTGCTCACCGGTAGGTAAAAACGTATTAGATGCCATGACGCCAGCAAAGCGGTCGGGCATGTCGGCTACCAGTCTTAAGCCTAGCAATCCGCCCCAGTCTTGGCAGAAGAGGGTTACTTTTCCTTCAACGGTTTGATTAAACCAGTCTTTAAGCCAAATAAGGTGGCGGGCATAGGTGTAATCTTCTCGCCTAGTGGGTTTATCTGAACGGCCAAAGCCGATGAGATCAGGTACTAGCACATTAAAGCCTGCATCGGCTAGTATCGGAATCATGGTGCGATACAGGTAAGCCCAAGAAGGCTCGCCGTGCAGAAGAAGAATAGTGTGGCCATCTTTGGGTCCGCACTGATAGTAGGCCATGACTATTTCGCCGCTTACGGTATCGGTAACGTGTACGTACCTCGGCTCATAGGGAAAGTCGGTAATAGAAGAGAATGCACTTTCAGGGGTTTTTAAAACTTGCATACTTGCCCACCTCAAATGTGAATCAGATGTAACTAATTAGTGTGTTCATTAACAAAAGCACTAGCGAGGTAATCTGTCAATTCTTCCTTATACCCCATCGAATATGCGCTTAAGGGCAGTTGGGCACAAATAAAGGGGTTGCTGTCCATATTAAATATTGTGATGAATGTCTATAACACCAATAAACTTGGATGATTGACAACACTGCAATAACATCCGGTTAACGTGAATAACAGGATACCGTTATGACAGAGATGGAAAACAAGGCAGTGGACTACAAAGTCCAACAGGGCATAGCAACTATTACTATGCAAAGCGCGCCAGTAAACGCACTTTCTCGCGCAGTACGAGTTGGGCTAATAGATGGCATCGAAAGCGCATTAAGCGACGACAGTGTTAGTGCTATTGTAATCACTTCTTCTCTCGCCTTATTTTCAGGTGGCGCTGATATTAGTGAATTCTCCGGTGGCGATTTATCGCCAAATCTTCCTGAAGTCCTCGATAAAATTGAAAATGCTACCAAGCCCGTGGTGGCAGTATTGCCAGGGCCTGCGTTTGGGGGCGGATTAGAAGTCGCGCTAGCGTGTCATCACAGAATTACCTTTGCTGGAAACCAAGTGGGCCTTCCAGAAGTCAACTTAGGTATATTGCCAGGCGCGGGTGGAACGCAGCGTTTACCGCGTTTAGCCGATCCTGCTACCGCGCTAACTATGATTGTTACAGGTAAGCCTACTTCGGTAGTGAAGCTTCCAGGTGTATTCGACAAAATTTCAGACAAGCCTGAGCATTTGCTTGAAGACACCAAGCAGTACCTTGGTTCATTGAATACTGAGAGTGGTATTAAACGCACCTGTGACATTACCCTGACTATGTCTGAAGAAGTGCAGGGCGTATTTGATGCCGTTACCGCACAAACGAAAAAAGCAGCACGCGGATTTTTTGCCCCCTTAAAATGCATTGAAGCGGTAAAAGGCGCATATACATTAGCCTTTGAAGATGGCCTTAAGCACGAAGGTAAATTGTTCATGGAATGCATGAACACCCCACAAGCCCGTGCACAACAGCATTTCTTCTTTGCCGAGCGAGCAGCGGGTCACGTGAGTGATTTCGACAAGAGCACGCCAGAGCGCAGTATTGAAAAAGTCGCGGTTATTGGTGCTGGCACCATGGGTGGCGGTATCGCCATGAACTTTGCGAACGCGGGTATTCCAGTCACTATGCTAGAGCTTAAGCAAGAAGCGCTAGATAAAGGCTTGGCGCTTATTCGTAAAAATTATGAAAACTCAGCCAAAAAAGGCAAGTTAACCCAAGAGCAAGTGGAAACACGTATGGCGCTGTTAAGCGGCACCACAACGTATGACGACCTAGCTGATGTAGATCTTGTTATTGAAGCTGTATTTGAAAAAATGGAAGTGAAGAAAACCGTTTTCACTACCTTAGATAAAGTCTGTAAGCCAGGGGCTATTTTAGCGTCTAACACGTCTACCCTTGATGTGAATGAAATTGCCGCGTGTACCTCACGTCCACAAGATGTTATCGGTCTTCACTTCTTCTCGCCAGCTAACGTTATGAAGTTGCTTGAAGTGGTTAAAGCTGAAGATACGTCGGCTGACGTTATCAAAACCTGTATGAAATTAGCCAAGCGCATTAAGAAGGTAGCGGTATTGGTTGGCGTATGTTTCGGTTTTGTTGGCAACCGCATGATTGAACCTTATGGCCGTGAAGCTAACCGTTTATTGCTTGAAGGCGCAAGCCCTGAGCAAGTCGATCGCGTGCTTACACAATTCGGTATGCCTATGGGGCCATTCACTATGGGTGACATGGCAGGATTAGACATTGGTTACTACGTACGCCAGTCTCGCCAAGCCTTTATTTCACATGACCCTACATACGGTGCTGTGGCAGACCGTTTAGTTGAGAAAGATCGTAACGGTCTTAAAACGGGCAGGGGTGCTTATCTTTATGAAGCTGGCAGCCGTGTTCCCATTCCAGACCCTGAAGTACTAGAAATTGCTAAACAAGAAGCTGCTCGCCTAGGGGTTACGCAGCGCGATGACATAAGCGATGAAGAAATTTTGGTGCGTTGTCTATACACCCTAATTAATGAAGGCGCATGTATTCTTGAAGAAGGCATAGCGGCTAAGTCTAGCGATATCGATGTTATCTATGTCTATGGCTATGGCTTCCCAGTTTATCGTGGCGGCCCTATGCAGTATGCAGACGAAGTTGGACTGGGTGAAATCGTCGATAAGCTATCTACCTACGCTGAGAAACTGGGTGACTACGGAAAAATGTGGTTACAACCAAGCGACCTATTAATCAAGCTAGCGCAAGAGCGCAGTAGCTTCGCAAAATTTAAAAACTAAGGAGTACGCTATGCGCGATGCAGTAATAGTAAGTACCGCAAGAACGCCTATTGGCCGTGCCTATAAAGGTGCACTTAACAATTTACCTGCCCCTACATTAGGTGGTCATGCTATTCGTAACGCCGTACAACGTGCCGGTGTCGATCCTGCCAGTATCGACGATGTGATCATGGGCGCTGCCCTAACGCAAGGCAGTGGCGGCATGAACATCGGTCGTCTAGCTGCATTAGCTGGCGATTTGCCAGTTACCGTTGCAGGTATGACGTTAGACAGACAATGTAGCTCTGGTATGTATGCTATTGCTAATGCCGCAAACAGTATTCGCACTGGCGACACCAATATTATGGTTGCTGGCGGTCTAGACTCAATTTCTTTGGTACAAACCAAGGCAATGAACATGTCTCGCGCCGTTGACCCACAACTAGTGGCTAAGCATAAGAATATTTATATGCCTATGCTGCAAACTGCTGAGGTTGTGGCACAGCGTTACGGTATTAGCCGTGATGTGCAAGATGAATACGCTTATCAAAGCCAAATGCGCACAGCGGCGGGTCAAGAAGCAGGTAAGTTTGACGACGAAATTGTGCCAATTACGGCCACTAAAGCCATTTTCAATAAAGAAACCGGCGAGACCAGTGAGCAGGAAGTCACGTTGTCGAAAGACGAAGGTAACCGCCCTGATACACAGCTTGAAGGTTTGCGTTCATTGAACCCTGTGATTGAAGGCGGGTGTATTACTGCGGGTAATGCGAGTCAACTGTCTGATGGTGCAAGTGCTACTGTCATTATGGATGAGCATTCTGCCGCTAAAGGCCAAGCGCAACCATTAGGTATTTACCGTGGTATTGCGGTAGCAGGTTGTGAGCCAGATGAAATGGGTATCGGCCCAGTGTTTGCCATTCCTAAGCTGTTAAAGCAACACGGCTTAACCATGGACGATATTGGTTTGTGGGAATTGAATGAAGCCTTCGCAGTGCAAGTGCTTTATTGCCGCGACAAGCTAGGTATTCCTGATGAATTATTAAACGTAAACGGTGGCGCAATTTCAATTGGTCATCCTTACGGAATGAGTGGCGCACGTATGGTGGGTCATGCATTAATCGAGGGCAAACGACGTGGTGCGAAATACGTTGTTTGTACTATGTGTATTGGCGGCGGTATGGGTGCTGCTGGTTTATTTGAAGTTATATAGGTATTTGGTATGGAAGGTTATAAAGCTCCACAACGCGACGCCATGTTTGTTACACATGAGCTATTAAACTATCAAGAACACTATCAAAAGCTTGGCTTTGATGAAGCATCAGAAGATTTAGTATCAGCTATCTTCTCTGAAGCGGCTAAGTTTTCTGAAAACAGCCTAGCACCCATCAATATGTCGGGTGATGAAGAAGGATGCAAGTGGGTAGATGGTGAAGTCACTACGCCGGCTGGTTTTAAAGAAGCTTATCAGCAATATGTTGAAGGCGGCTGGCCAAGTATGTCTCACCCTGAAGAGTTTGGTGGTCAAGCACTGCCTTATTCACTTTCTTCTATTATTGCTGAATGGTTTTCCGGTGCAAACCACTCGTGGGCTATGTATCCTGGCTTAAGCCAAGGCTGCATGGAAACTATTAAAGCGCACGGCACTGAAACACTTCAAAACCAGTATTTACCGAAGCTGATTAGCGGTGAATGGACAGGTACCATGTGCTTAACAGAAGCGCATTGTGGCTCAGATTTGGGCATGCTTAAATGCCGCGCAGAACCACAAGACGATGGCAGCTACAGTTTGACGGGTACGAAGATTTTCATCTCGGCCGGTGAGCACGATATGTCTGAAAATATCGTTCACATTGTACTTGCTCGTTTGCCTGGCGCGCCAGAAGGGACAAAAGGTATTTCGTTATTTGTTGTACCTAAGTTCAACGTGTCTGATGAAGGCGAAAAGCTAGATCGCAACGGCGTTGCGTGTGGCAGTATTGAACACAAGATGGGTATTAAAGCCAGTGCAACCTGTGTGATCAACTTCGACGGTGCGAAAGGCTTCTTGATTGGCCAACCTAATCGCGGCCTCAACTGCATGTTCACCTTTATGAACACTGCCCGAATCGGTACTGGCCTTGAAGGCTTAGCTGCTTCTGAAGCGTCTTTCCAAGGTGCATTACGTTACGCTAAAGATCGTATTCAGTTTCGTTCTTTAACGGGTCGTAAGAACCAAGATGGCCCTGCAGATCCCATTATTGTACATCCTGATGTTCGTCGTATGCTACTTACGCAAAAAGCGTTTGCAGAAGGTAACCGTGCATTAGCTGCTTACTGCATGCAGTTGGTTGATGTGACCCTTTACGGTGATGATGCACAAGAGAAGACACTGGCAGATACTAAGCTTGCGTTCTTAACACCGATTGTTAAAGCCTTCTTGACAGAAACAGCGCAAGAAAGCACTAGCTACGGTATGCAGGTGTACGGTGGGCATGGTTTCATCAAAGAATGGGGCATGGAGCAGTTAGCACGTGATACCCGTATTTGTACTATGTACGAAGGGACTACAGGTATTCAAGCTATCGATTTATTAGGCCGTAAAGTGATGGGCTCTAATGGCGAATTGCTCAATGTATTTGTGCAAGAAGTGCGTGAATATTGCGAATCGCTTCGCGGTAAAGCGCAGTTCAGTGCATGGACTAATGCATTAACGTCTCATTTAGATGAGTGGCAGCAACTTACCATGGATATTGGTAAAGCAGCAGCGTCTAATCCTGATGAGATTGGTGCCGCGTCGGTGGATTACCTTATGTACTCAGGCTATGTGACAGTCGCTTATTTCTGGCTGAAAATGGCCGTTAAAGCACAAGAGCAACTTGATGCAGGTAGTACTGAGACCGAGTTCTATAAGAGTAAAATCTTAACTACTGGTTTCTATTTCGATCGCTTACTAACGCGTACCCGTTCACTTGTATCAGCAATGCATTCAGGTGCAGACAACCTTATGTCTATGCCAGAAAGCATGTTTGCTATCGAGTAAACACGATATGTAATGAAATGCCGAGCACCTGCTCGGCATTTTTCTTTTTACCGTTTTGCGAAAGGCTAGGTATGCCACTAAACGCAGTAACATCTCACACCATTTCTATTCAACGTCACTCTATTTATTATCTAGAAAGAAAAGGGCAAAGCTCAGATAGCCCGTTACTCATTTTGTTTCATGGATTTCCTGAAAATGCCCATGCTTGGGAAGCGCTCATAGACGCCTTGCCAGCAAATTATCATGTTATTGCGCCTGATTTACCGGGTTACCATCAATCAGAGCCATTAAAAGATAGCAGCGATTACCAAGTTCCTTCGCTGGTTTCTCGTATGGGGGAATTTGTTCAAACGGTAAGCCAAGGTCGAAAAGCGATATTGGTGGGTCATGATTGGGGTGGGGCGATAGCTTGGCCGCTAGCAGCTTTTCAACCTAATTTGTTTACTAAGCTGGTTATTTTAAATGCCGCGCACCCAAGCACTTTCACCCAAGCGCTTAAAACCAGTCGCGCTCAGCGCAAGAAAAGTGAATACATAAAATCGCTAGTGGCAGACGATGCAGAGGCAGTTTTAAAGCAGACCGATTTTGCGTTGCTTAAGGGGATGCTCGGCTCTGCTCTGTTTGACGGAGACATGCCCAAAAACGCGATGTCCAAAAGCGCCATGCCCAAAAATAAAGATCATAAAGCTAGCCCAGATAGCTACGGGCAAAGACTACTTCGTAGTTGGCGCAATACTCCAACATTGTCAGCCATGCTGAACTATTACCGAGAAATGCCACAAATGGCACCCGATGAGCACGCACCTGAAACAGAATTGTCACGCTTACGCGTACCGGTTCTACGCGTCACTTTACCTACATTGGTATTATGGGGGCGTTTAGATGATGCGTTTGATGAAGGTATCTTGAATGGTTTAACAGTGTACGTTCCCGACCTACGAATTGTGTATCACGATACGGCAACACATTGGGTTCACAGAGAGCAAGCGAATTGGGCGGCAAAAGAAATAACTGATTTTGCAACGTAGGATTATTTAAGAAAGTGTGAGAAAAGCGATATGGGAAAAGGGGCGTGGCCCCTCTCGGGGCCACAAGCACGGCATCCTGCCGTTACCATGTTGAACTGCTGTATCTTTACATGGTGCGAAGTATCTTAAAACTAGATACGTTCGTTAAGCTCGCTAGAGATAGGGCTTGATTGAAGACCTTGCTCAGCAATCCACGCTTGAAGTGTTTTACCGTCTGCTTCTGGGTTTTGTAGTTCACGACTTGGCATTTTCTTAACCAAAAGTGTACCTACATCTACCGCGTTGTTTACGATAGCAGTACGGATTAGGCTGTTGCCGTTACACGAAATACCTGAGTAGTAATCATGTAATTTTAATTTGAAATCTGATTGTACACGACGCATCTTTTTACGTAATTCGCCTTTATCGTCTGCTTGAACGATAGTACAGATGTTGGCTAGCGCTTCGTTTACATCGGCTTGTGCTGCGTTAGAGAAAGCTAGAGTAGATGCTGCGATAACTAAAGAAGTTTTAACAATTTTCAACATGGTTAATTTCCTTTCGTATTTAATATTTAATTTAAAGTTTGTCTGTTCGGTTCGGGAATAATTAAAAACCAAATGGGCAGGTCAGAAAACATGCAAGCAAATAACAGGGTATCCCAAAGTATACCTTATACCAAAGTTGTGGGATGGGAGTTGGGTTCTAGCCCTTTATTTACAAGGTGCCAAGCTAAAGTATAAGAAAAATTTGAAATAGTCGAACTACTTCAATTTATCACCAGATAAGCGAAAAAATAAACTTGAAAGGGTAATTCAACGAAAATTTTGTCAGCTCAGAAAGCTCAAAATTACTATTTTTCACGCTTTATTTGAATTTTGTTGGATGACAAGCAACGTTATGGGCAAGTCTACTTTTTAATGAACAAGAGGGGGGGCTATTGAACTGCAGTATTGAATCAAAATAATAAAAGGCGTAGATAAATAACCAATCCGATTACTCATCTACGCGTTACTGAAAAGCCCCGTTAGCTACTGAGTAAGGCTTGGGCAGTGGTTTCATTGGTAATGAGTGAATTGATAAGTTTAGATCGCAACGCGCCTAAAATAGCGTCTTTCTTATTCATACCTGCCGCAATACCCACAACTGGCTTATCAGACGCTAGGGTTAATTTGCTACTGGTTACTCTTCGATTTACTTCGCAATCCACAATAGCGCCTTCACGATTGTAAACCCATCCGATGACCTCTCCAGTGGCCCCCATAGACGACAAGCTTTGCGTTTCGTTATCGTTAATGAAGCCATCAACATGCAGTGGCGATGTGTTGCCTAAATTACCAATGCCTACAAAAGTAATGTCTGCTTGTCGAGCCAGTTTGTGAATTCGCGCAATGTGAGCTTGTTGATGCAGTTGCTCGCGTTCAATTTCAGAACCCGCAATAACAGGCAGTGGCATGGGGTAATGTTGGGCCTTTACTCTATCGGCAATGTGTACTGCAACATCATAGCGGGTGGCTTCACCATTGTTGGCAATATTCCCTACCAAAGACACAATTTTGTGCTGCGGGCAGTTCATTAATGCTAGTTCGTCAGCACACGCGCGTAAAACGCGGCCAGTACCAAATGCAATTGTTTGTGGTGAGTCAGATTTAAGCGAGCGCTCTATGGCACTGGCTCCTGCTTGCCCCAAGCCTAAGGTAGAGTTTTCGTCGCCAACCACAGAGGGCACGACTTCACAAAATTGCAAACCGAAGCGCTGTTGAATAGTTTCAGCTAACTCCATGCAACGGGCAATAGGGTGCTCGAGTCGCACCTTCACGAGCCCTTCAGACATGGCCAGCGCCACTAAGCGCTGGGCACTTTGTCGAGAAGTATTTAAACGTTTCGCAATTTCGTCTTGTGTCTTACCGCCTACATAATAAAGCCAGCCAGCACGAGCGGCTTCGTCGAGACGTTGATTTTCTAGTTGTTGTTTTTTACTCATTTATTCTTGTTCCATCAATCAGATACCAACTTAGGGTAGGCTTGTATAAAGTTATCCCAATGGGAAATGGTTGTCGTGTGGTTTGTTGGCATATCCTTTAAATGACTCCCCCCCGTGTAATGAATAACCTGCATGTTTGCGGCAATACCAGCCTCAATGCCCGCAGGGGAGTCTTCAATAACAATACATTGTTTAGGCGCAACACCCATTTTTTCAGCCGCGTATAAAAAAAGATCGGGGGCTGGCTTCCCATTTTTTACTAAAGAGCGTGTAAATATATTGCCAGTGAAATACTGGCTTAAACCAGTACAAGATAAGGCGTACTCTGTGCGCTCGGGCGAACTGCTAGTAGCAAGACAATAGGGAACCGTTAGCCTAGATAGTAGGCTTTCAATGCCCAGCGTAGGCATCAAATTTTTAGCAAAGCTTCGCTTCAGCAAAATATGAAATTCATCTTTAATTTGAGTGGTGACAGTCAGGCCAAAATCATGATGAATTTGTTGTTCAACATGTTGCATACTTTTGCCAAGAAATTTGCTGATAAAATATTCCGCGTTAATCGACACTCCATAAGTCTCAAGTAAGCGCTGCCAGCTTTGCATCGACAACATTTCACTATCAATTAACACGCCATCACAGTCGAAAATGACAAGGCTGCTTTCAATTGTCATGTAATTCCTTAATGCATTCCAGATACGCATGTACTCCATTAAGAAGCAATTTTACGTACAAGCCCGAGAATAAACCAATTCAAGTTTACCTAATTAAGCTATTTAGCTCTATGAGTAAAATGAAGGGAAAGCCCTTTGGGTTAACACGCTACAACTGGGGGAAAAAACGCCTCTTCAGGCTATTCTTCATCATTTCTCACCATTTTGTCAGTAGAATACTTCCATTGAGGTAAATGACGAAAGAGTATTAAACAGGCTGCCAGGCCGTATCACTTCAAAATACTTATTTTACTTACGCATAACATATCGTGCCCTTACCGAGTTTTTAAGTCAACAAGCCCCCTATAGGCACAGTAATAACAGTTAAATTCAAACAAAAATGAACCTACAAGTAATAACATTTATTGGATACAAATTAACTTGTTAACCGAATTATAACGTTAGGCTTGTTAATTCCGTTTACATTTAAACATCGATATGTAAGTATTGCCCGTGAGAAATAACTCACAGCTGTGGCAAATGCCCATTTGGGTTAACGGTTACTGAGCCAAACCTAAAAATTTCCAATTATGTTTTGGGTGAAGGCGTCGTTTTATGAGTGTTAACGTACTGATAATAATATTCATAACAAGTGTAGTTTTGGTAGCTAGCAGTAAAATGCACTTTGGACATACCAAAGCGGTGAATAAAGTAGCGAGATAGAAAATGAAAACAGATTCAAGCAATGGCGACATTGCACAGATAGGTGACGAGCAACTCCCAGTTGCAAAACACCAATTGAAGGGCTGGAAGCACTTCATGGGACTTTATGCTGGTGAGCACGTTGCAGCCACCGAGTTTGTGTTTGGTGCTACCTTTGTTGCCTTAGGCGCAACCATGACCGACATTCTGTTTGGTTTACTTATCGGTAATATATTAGCGGTACTTAGTTGGACGCTAATCACTACGCCCATCGCCGTAGATACACGCCTAAGTTTATATACTTACTTGCATAAAATTGCGGGTGATTCGATGACCAAGCTCTATAACTGGGCCAACGTCATCATATTTACCGTTATATCTGCCGCAATGATAACCGTATCTGCTACGGCGGTCAGGTTCGCATTGAATATTCCCGCCCAACTTGATTGGTATCCAACGAACCTGGCGTTTGTAGGTGTTGTTGCAGCGGTTGGCGTCATCGTGGTGTTTGTCGCCATGTACGGCTTCAATGCGGTGTCTGATTTTTCTCGTATTTGCGCACCTTGGTTATTCACTATGTTTGTGTGTGGTCCATTAGTGCTAATGCCAGCATTGGCTGATGCAGTAATTGGTCAAACATTCTTAACAAGTTGGGCTGACTTCATGCACATAGGATCTGTGTCGGTATGGACTGGTTTAACCCCCTCTGGTGAACAGGGTATTGGCTTACTCGAAGTTATTGGCTTCTCTTGGGCAGCAAATACAATCACCCATTTTGGTTTGATTGATATGGCTATGCTTCGTTTTGCTAAACGTAAAGTTTACGGCCTTACTACTTCTGCTGGTATGCTTTTCGGTCACTATGTGGCATGGATTTCTGCAGGTATTATGGGGGCAGGTACTGCTATTATCGTCCAAAAATCTATTACAGAATTAGACCCAGGTGATGTCGCCTTCCACGCATTAGGTCTATCAGGGTTGGTCATTGTTATTGTTGCTGGTTGGACAACCGCGAATGCTAACTTGTACCGCGCGGGCTTAGCAGCTCAAGCTATTTTTAAAGATAAATCTCGAATTAAAACCACCGCCACAGTAGGCATGGTTACCGTTGTTATCGCGTGTTTCCCATTCGTATTTACTAAACTGCTTCCCTTATTAACCTATGCTGGATTATTAGTAGTTCCTGTTGGCGGTATTGTATTCGCTGAACACGTCATCTTCCCGCGTATTGGTTACACTCGTTATTGGGCACATTTCCAAAACTTAACCCACTACCGGCGAATTTATTGCACAAAATCCTGACGTTCAGCACGATTTAGCCAATCCAGAATCGCCAAAATTAGTGTTTGGCTATTTAACGGCAGCACTTAAAAAGCGTAAAGAAATGGGCATCGCACCTTTTACGGTGATGTCGTGCGATAACATTCAACATAATGGTGATGTACTCAAAGCCATGTTGTTGTCTTATGTTCGTCTTGCGGATACCGATTTTGCTAATTGGGTTGAGGAAAACGTAAGCTTTCCTAATTCAATGGTCGATCGCATTACTCCCGCAACGACTGATGAAGACAAAGCGGCATTAGTTGAATCAGGTATTGAAGACAGCTGGCCTGTAGTATGCGAACCGTTCGATCAATGGATTATTGCTGATAAATTTTGCAATGAACGCCCAGCGTTTGAAGATGTTGGTGCACAGTTTGTAGACAATGTGGCACCTTATGAAAAATTGAAGCTAAGAATGCTAAACGCGGGTCACTCTGTGTTGGGGTTAACGGGTTCACTTGCCGGGCTTGATACAATTCATGAAAGTGTAGCCCAAACGGAACTTCGTTCTCTGCTAGCAACCTTCATGGTAGATGAAGTAATGCCAACCCTAGATCCGGTTGCAGGTATTGATGTTCACGATTACAAAAATATTTTACTAGCACGATTTGCAAATCCGTACATTAAAGATTCACTGTCCAGAATTTGTTTGGAAAGCTCAGCAAAAATTCCTGTGTTTTTGTTACCTACCATTCGTGAGAACTTAGCAAATGGTGGAAAAGTTGATATTAGTGCCCTAATACTTGCAGCGTGGAGTTTCTATTCAGATAAACGCACGTCGCAAAAAGGTACGCCGCTCGTTATTCAAGATCAACTTGCTGATGAATTGCACAATGCTGCTTCACGTTACCAAGATGATGCTTTGTCTTTCTTGAAAGTGACCAGTGTTTTCGGTGATTTAAGCGATGAGGCAGGCTTCACGCCTGTATATCAAGGTTACTTGAGCCGAATTTATAGCGGTGAGTCTATTTTAGAAATAGCTAAATCGCTAACAAGTGCACCAAACGAGCCAGCTCTCGTCTAGTAGATACAAAGAAAAGAGGCGACCTTGTGGTCGCCTCTTTAAGTGCAGATTACTCTGCAACCATGTTGAATCTTTTCACATGGTATGTGAATTTTTTATTTGTAAACGTCCGCTCAGGGCTGCTTATAATCTTCCGCTCAGGGCTGCTTATAATCTTCCGCTCAAGACTGTGGCAATTTCGTTACCTTCCAAACCATTCTCAGCAACCCATGCTTGCAACGTCTTACCGTCTGTTTCTGGTGCTGATAAATCACTCTTTGGCATCTTTTTAACTAGCAGTGAACCTGCTTCTACAGCGTTGCTCAGCATTGCTGTACGTATCAGGCTGTTGCCGCTACAGCTAACACCCGAATAATAATCTTTTAGTTTAAGGCGATAATCTGATTCTACAGAACGCATTTTCTTGCGTAGCTCACCTTTATCATCTGCTTGTACGATAGTACAAATGTTTGCTAATGCTTCGTTTACGTTGGCTTGCGCCATGCCAGATACACCCAGAGTTGCTGCGATAACTAGCGAAGTTTTAACGATTTTCAACATGGTCAATTCCTCGGTTTAATTTAAAAGTATGTTCGTTCGTTGGGTTCTATTAAACGCAAAATTTTTGAGGTTAGAAAGCCTTGGTCTAATACTAAGGTATACAGTTTAATATCTAAGTGGCGTTGAAAGGGTAAGCGCAAAAAAAGGCACACCACTAAGAAGAGGTGTGCCTTAGGGAATAACGAGTAAACGTTAATGGCTTTTAAAGTGGCTCGACACTTCCATAATCTGCTCACGCATCCACATATGGGCGTAATCGTGATCTGCACTTACGTGCCAATATAAGAAGTACTCTACGGTAGGTAGATCGAAAGGTAATTCATAAATGGCTAAGTCGTAGTGTTTAGCTAGATGAAATGGCAAACAAGCTATAAGGTCGGTTTTCACAATTGTACTGGGCACAGTTAAAAAGTGTTGGCTTCGCATAACTTCTTTACGGCGTTTACCCATTCTATCTAGTGCTACATCAATAGGGCCGGCACCTGATTTACGTTGCGACACATTAATGTGACCTAAGCGTAAAAAGGTGTCTAAATCTAAACCGTTCTTTAACGCAGGGTGGTTCTTTCGTGCTAAAACCACAAATCTGTCTTGCGCTATTTTTTCTTTGCATAAATGCGGATCGCTAAATGTGGACGCATCGGCGAAGAAATCTAAGGTACCGCTGGCCATCGCAGATACAATCTGACTACGAGGAATTTCGTAATTAGTTAGGCTAATATTGGGCGCTAGGTTTTGTAACCGCGAAACCAGCCTTGGCATTATGCTAACTTCTAGCAAATCTCTGCTAGCAAAGTTAAATGCCTTTTCTGCAGTTAAAGGGTCAAACGTATGACTCTCTTGCACGCTTTTTCTTAACAAGGCTAAGGCTTGTCTCGCAGGTACAATAATATTCTGTGCAACAGGGGTGGGTGTCATGCTATGACCGGTTCTTACGAACAATGGGTCGTTCAGCATTTCCCGTAAACGAGCCAGTGAATTACTCACCGCAGGTTGTGTAATACACAATACATCAGCTGCTTTTGTTAGGCTTCCCGCAGTATATATGGCGTCGAATACGGCGAAGAGGTTTAAATCAATTCTATTAAGATTCATTGCGCAATCCTTGTCTGGCGAGTGCCAGTATGAAAATACCAAAAAGTAACTGGCGAATTCTTTGGTTAATATTATTTTTACCTTATTGTAACAAGGTTATTTATAAATACCTATTATTAAAAGTTAATTGAAATATTCAATACATCAATAGTACTGTTCGTCTTAAATTAACTACCATTGGTCAAAAAATATGAAAACACTCATCGACTTAGAGGTTGGGGAAACCCTTGAACAAGCTGAATGGCTCACCATTTCGCAAGATATGATTAATCAGTTTGCTGAAGCTACGGGTGACTATCAATGGATACACCTTGATACTGAACGGTGTAACAAAGAGAGCCCATTTAGAACTACTATTGCGCATGGCTTTCTCACCGCGTCGGTTATGCCTAAGGCCTTTGAAGGTGTACTTGCTGCATCTGACGAAATTGCATCAACCATTAACTATGGTATCGATTCATTACGTTTTTTGGAGCCCGTGAAATCAGGCGATGCAATCAAATATCACTTCAAATTGGTAGAAGTCGTCAACAAACCTGCTGGTAAACTATTTAAAATGGAATCAAGCTGCGAGCTGGCCTCGTCAGGCAAACCAGCACTGGTGGGGACTTTTCTTATGTTGGCAGTAATGCAACCTAGCGAGTAATAAATTCGCTGTGAGTACACTATATTTTTACTGTGTACTCTACTGGCTAGGAGGCTCGCCCGCGTTGTTGGGGATGTTGGTAGTTTGAACATCAATACGCGGGCTCTCTTGTTCGGTATTAATGGCGCGTATTGGATAGGGAATAATAATACCTTCTGCGGCATATCGCTTATGTAATGCCTTTATGAATGCTGATTTTATAAAGAAGCGATGGAAGTACTCTTTTGCTCTCAACATCACCGTGAAATTGATGCTGGAATTATCAAAGGTGTGGTACACCACGAAGGTATCGTAATCATCAATTCCCCATTCATGGGAAACCAATATTTCTTTGGCTACCTCAAGGGTGACTTTCTCTACGTGCTCAAGATCAGAGTTATAATGTACACCTACATCAACCGGTACTGATAACTCTTTACTCGGGTAGAAATAATTAATTATCTTAGATTCAGCTAATACACTATTTGGTACAATAATAGTGTTGTTGGGTAACATTTTTATCCACGTGGAGCGCCAACCAATACGCTCTACAAAACCTTGCTCTTTACTCTCTAATTCAATGAAGTCGCCTACTCTAATAGGCTTGTCCATAACCAGTTGTACCCCTGAAAAGAAGTTCTCTAGAGTGGGTTGAAGGGCAAGCGCAACGGCAAGCGATGTGATACCTAACGACGCGATAATAGGGGTAATTGAAATGCCTAACGTACCCAACATTATTAATATACCAATACCTACGATAAGGCCTTTCACTATGCCTTTAATAATGCCCGTGCTACTTCTAAGTGAATCTGAGCGCTGTGTTTGATTGGCAAGTAACCCAACAGCAAAACGATTTAAGAAAAGAATAGCGGCAGTGATCAGTAATATTTTAGACGCAAGGGAAATTGAGCTCGCATAGGACGCGTTTACAATACCGTACTTGTCGAACAGCCAGTTTAAAATCCAAATATCGATGACGAAAATAAGGATGGTGAGGGGCAGGTTTAAAGAGTGTGCCAGTAACGAGTCGTAGAAATGTGAGGTGCGATCGGTAAGCAACAAAAACTTTCGTAGAAAGATGCGCTTAATTAAGAACATAAAAAGGTTCGCAATTATCACAGTAAAGGTGATAACTAATTCAGGCACTAACAGTAAGCCTGCAAAGTCAACTTCTGGCATGGCTATCCCTTGACCAATAACATACAAATACGCGACGAAGTCATTCACACTAAGACCGATTTGAAATCAATGCGTGAATATACACACTTACATGCAGCAAATAACGTTCCAGCCAAGTTTACTCAATTGAATCTAGAGAGTAATTAAGAGTATCGGGGTTTATTATTATCCGCAAAGTCGTTGATTGTTATTACTATAGGCCTTTCAACACGGGTAGTCGCGGCATGTTTGTGATTTTACTTAAAAGGAGTGTCAGTGTTAGGCCGCGAAGAAGTAAGCTGGGAAGTTGTTTGATTCAACGCCAAACAAATGCACTAAGTTAGTGCAAATCGGTTTTTCTTTTATTCTTATATTTTCATCTTCAAATCGTTAAAAAGACATACCAATTGCAAGACCGGCAACCACAGCGCTTTCATGGTTTCTATGATAGTCATAGTGCAGTTGCGGCGAGACCGTAATACCAGATATCTCGAACTCATATAAAAACCTAATCGTGCAACTTCCATTTTATGGCTACCGTGAAATTCTACCCCGGGGCCAATCTGGGCGATAAAGCGGTTAGTAATGTGGAGGTCCGCAACCAGTAAATACGTGTAGGCGTCTAAATCTTCAAATGCATATTCGGCAACGAAGCCAAGCCCCAAGAAATCGCTAATACGATATTCATAGTCAATACCTAGGGTAAACGCATTACCGCACTCTTCTGTATACGTTGTGCCTACAAGGGCGGAAAGATGATGAGGTGACGTTTGCCAATGATGAGCATTTCCTTTTGCAGCAACAGTAGGGGCAAATGCCAAGGCTGTAATCAATCCTGTAGCTATTTGTAATCGCATGGTGTGCTCACTACTCTTTATGGTGTATTCCTAGAAAAACGTTTCTAACACTCCCTAAATCGTAGGTAAGATATTAAAAGCTTACCAATGAACTTTAGTTGAAATGCACATAAAACAGATAAATTAGTCATTCCACTTCTATTACTTAAATAGGTAAACTCTAGGCAAGGGATGCTTACAAGAAGGGCAACTGAAAGCTCATCTAGAGGCAATAACAAATTAATAGTAAGGAGCGCTGCGATGAATAACGAAGAAGAAACGACTAAGTTCCTGGAGGCTTGTACTACTCAGCTTGTTAGTTTGTACAACGCAAGTAAAGAAGGAAAAAACGTAGATGCAGATAAATACCGGGTGCAAGGGTTTATGCATGCAGGCGAGCTTCTTGGGGTAATAAGCAAAGGCGAAGGGCAGGCGCTTATCGCTGACTTACACTTACAGGTTTTTGGAGAAACCATTGACGAACGAGCAAAAAGAAAGAGTAAACTGGAAGCGTTAAAGGCGTCAGATCCAGATGCCTATATTGAAATTCCAGCGATAGAAAGACGTTAACTGGCATTAAGCATTTGTATTGTAAGCCACGACTATAGGCGTCTACAGCGTGGCCTAAATACAATATTCGTGTGAAGTTAATTAGATGCGTCTTCAGCACCTTCTTCAATCGCTTCACCAGCGCTTTGAATGTCTTCTCCCGCACCTTCTACCGTTGCACAGCCATTCATACCTACTACAGCAGATGAAAACAACAGGGCAGTAAAACTACCTCTAAGTAATTTCGATGTTAAAAATGACGACAAAACTGACTTTTTCATGGCATATCTCCTGGTTTAATAATCAATGTTACTTTGATGCTTTACTCATCACTTGCTTCGCCATCCGCATCTGGTTGATCGCCAGAACTGCGAGTTGGACTAGATTCGGTTTCTAATGTGGCCTCTTGCTTTTCAAGCATATTGTTAAGGTTATCGCTTCCCTTGGAATTAAAATCCAATGTACGAATAGGGAAGGGAATTAAGATATCGTTTTCTTCCAATACACGTTTAACAGTGCATATCGCTTCATGGCGTACCACCATAAAGCCGGGGTCGCCTGGGTATCGTATCCAAAACCAAAGCAATAGATTAATACTAGAATCACCAAATGACGCTGCGTAAACCGCCGTTTCGTCTTTCTTTATTACATAGTCTTTTTCATTCATAGCGTCGGTAATGACTTCGGCGGCTTTTTCAATGTCATCGGCATAGGAAATGCCAACAGGAACCTCAATACGTCTAATACCTTCCACTGAGTAATTAGTTAAGATATTTCTAAAGAGAATTTTATTGGGAATGATTTCACGTTGCCCGTAAAAGGTAGATACCAAGGTGTTTCGCAGGTTAATTTCCTCTACCGTGCCGAAAACCCCCTCAGCTTTAACCACATCACCGATTTCGAATGGTTTACGAATACCCATCGCAATTCCCGCAATAAGGTTTTCCGTCATATCTTGAAAAGCAAAGCCGATGGCCAAACCCACAATACCCGCACCGGCAAGTAACGAAGTAACCGTTCCCTTAAGGCCAACAAAATCCAGCGCAATGAAAATACCGAAGACAACAATGAGCGACTTAATAATAGAGGTAAGTAATTTGGCGATTTGTCGAGACTCGAATGCTCTTCGCATTACCTTTCCGACAATATTTCCGACTACTTTTGCCAGTATTCCGAAAACAATAGCGATTAATATTGCTACTACAAAGTTGGGTAAGTGCTTAATTCCGCTCTCGATCCAACCCTCAAGCTTCTGGTTTATCAGTTGGTAAAAGTCATCAATATTCGGAAAATCCATAGAACTCTTTCATTTAGCAAACAATATGCAGTGTCTATTCAAGATTTATTCCGTCATAGTTTTTCTTTAACTTTATGTTTTGTAAAAGAAAATTAAATCGGTTTTTTTGGCGGTGAAAAATTGATAAGCAAAAAATACAAGAGTGGGAAATAACTACGCAATAACTAAATGAATTTTATAGGTGTTAGACAAAAGTTTGTGTGGTCTGACCATGTGTAAAATTAATGTAAATGTATTATTCACAATAAATTTACAAAGTGTGTGATGACGCTTAACATCAATATTGCAGGTCAAAGATTGTTCATTGACCTTTCACAATAACAATGAGAAATCGTCCAGCCTGTTGCTAGCGGAAAGTGTGGGTTTTACCGGTAGTGATGCGCCCAGATTTGGAATCACACTATGAAATTTAAAACGCGTAAGACTGCAGTAGCTGCCTTAGTCAGTTCTGCCTTATTTTGTTCTCCTTTTTTAGCGTATGCGCAAGATGCTAACGAAGAAGTTGAAGCTGAATCTAAAAGTAAAAAAGATGTAGAGTTAATTCTCGTTACAGGGAGCTTTGTTCGTCGCAGTGAGAACTTTGAGTCACCTTCACCGTTAGCGGTAGTAGACAGCGTTGCTATCGATTCAATAGGTGCTAAAAATATAGCGGATATTACACAAACATTAACGATTAATACTGGCGCAGAGAACAACCCTGATGCCTTTACACAAAACGCCACAGCCGGCACCTCAAACATTAACTTACGTGGGTTGGGTGTTGCATCTACCTTAGTATTGTTAAACAACAAACGCCAAGTGGTAACCGCTCAACCTACGAACGAAGGGTTAAATTTCGTAGATACAAGTTCACTCGTGCCTATGATTGCCATTGATAGAATGGAAGTCGTAAAAGACGGTGCATCAGCCTTGTACGGTTCTGATGCGGTTGCAGGGGTGGTCAACTTTATTACCAAACGTAATTACGATGGTGCGATGGTCAGTGTTGATTATCAAGACGGCGCCCATGGCGATAACAAAGAATACATATTCCAAGGTTTATGGGGAGCAACAGGTGACAAGGGCAGTGTACTAGCAGCAATAAGCTACACCAACCGTTCACCGCTCTTTCTAAGTGACCGACGTCTAAGTCGTCCTGAAGATGACACCAGTGCGTTAGGTAACCCTGCATCATACTTTGTGACTATTCCAGGCGCTGGCTCATTACCTATCATCGACCCTTATGGGTGTGAGGAATTCGGTGGTGCACCAAGCTTGCTTGCTCCAAGTGGTACAATTCC
This sequence comes from Alteromonas sp. K632G, assembly GCF_017653625.1. Lineage (NCBI taxonomy): Bacteria > Pseudomonadati > Pseudomonadota > Gammaproteobacteria > Alteromonadales > Alteromonadaceae > Alteromonas > Alteromonas sp. K632G. The sequence continues at coordinate 204,117 of NZ_JAGGDM010000003.1, read as the reverse complement.
AGGCTTAGAGGTTGGCTTCTGCGGCTTCGATTTTGGTAAGTTCTATTCTTATGTTGCCGATGAAAGTCGAATAAATTCCTATGTAAGAGCAGACTATGAGTTTGCTAATGATATTACATGGACAGCTGAGCTTAGTATGGCGCGTAACCGTGCTGAACGTGGCGGAGCGCCAAGTTTTCCTATTTTAACATCACCGATTGTTCCTGATTACCACCCTCAAAATCCATTCGGTCAGTCTGTTGCCTTCTTTGGCCGCGCTGAAGGAAATGGCTTCGATGGTGATCCAGCAAACACAGAATCAGATACCTTTAGATTCAGCACCAATTTGCAAGGTGTGACTGACAGCGGTTTCTGGGAGGTGAGTTATACCCGTGCAGTGAATGATTTCTTATTCAAAGTACCTGATGTATTAAACACTGAATTTCAGCTTGCGCTGTATGGTCTAGGTGGCTCGGCATGTGATCCTATTGCGGGAACACCTGGCGAAGGGAATTGTGAATTCTTCAACCCTTTTGCTACTGCTTATTCGTCAGCACCTAACTCTGATTATGTAGTTGACTCGTTCACCGGCACAGAAATCATAGATTCAAAAGCTGATCTTGAAGTGTTCGAAGCATTTACTTCATTCGATATCTTTGAAATGAGTAGTGGGTTTGCTGCGTTAGCAGTAGGTGTGCAATATCGCGAAGAGCAGTTAAGCCAAGATTATGATGATTTGGCTAACCAAGACAGCTTCACCTTCGTTATAGGTAATCCAGATATTGATGGAAGCCAAGACGTATGGGCTGCCTTTGGTGAACTTGCTTTACCATTAAGTGAAGATTTAGATATGCAACTCGCCGTTCGATATGAAGACTACGGCGGTAGCATTGGTAGCACAGTAGATCCTAAGCTTGCGGTTTCGTATCGTGCAACTGATGAATTCTCGCTACGGGGATCGATATCTACGTCGTTTAGAGCGCCTACCGTGTTCTTAGCACAAGGTGGGGCTACGTCACTACAACAACTTATTGACCCAGTACAAGGTGCTACGGCGTTTGTTGCGGTGAGGACTTCAGGTAACGAAGATCTTAAACCAGAAGAATCTACTGCATATAATATTGGTTTTTCATACGAGCCTTTCAGAGATTTCTCTATTGAGCTTGATTACTGGAACTTTGAGTTCAAAGATTTAATCATTCAGGAAAATGCGCAAGCAGTATTAAATCTTGACCCTACCGATACCGACCGCATTATTCGTGCTGGCGACCCGTTAAATGGCCCTGTGTTACAAGTTAACAACACTTACGTGAATGCAAGTGAGATGGAAACGTCGGGTATCGATTTTGTGACTAGTTACAAGATTGACACTGAGTTTGGTAGTTTCACGCCGTCTTTAAACGGTACCTACACCATGAAATATGACCTGATGGATCCGCAAGCGGGTAATATTGACGGGGCAGGGCGCAGAAACTTCAACAATATCGGGGTTTCTTCACCTGAACTTAGAATGAACTTCGGTCTTGCGTGGAAAAACGACATTCACGCGGCTAACTTATTTGTTCGTTACATTTCTTCGTACGATGATGACCAAAACTGCGCAGATGGCACTACAAACTTAGGTGCCTGTACAAATGGTTTATACGAAGTAGATAGCCATGTCACAGTAGATGCTCAGTACAACATCGACTTAGGTTCGCTATTTGAAACGGAACAAAGTTATGTTGTCACTGTAGGCGGATTGAACTTATTTGATGAAGATCCTCCTCAGTTGTTTACCAATAGTGGTTTTGATTCAAAAGTGCATGACCCCCGTGGGCGTCAAATTTATGCACGGTTAGCGGTAGAGTTTTAACACTCAACCTTTTTAGCCTGAATAAACCCAGCGGCCTATGCTGAGTGCTCATGACAATGCGCATTCGCTTAGGCCGCTTTTTTATGTAAAGAATTCTCGCCAATATTTGTATTTTTACTTCATCACTTTCTTATCTAAAAAGCTGAATTCATAACGCGTATTGTTTACATTGTTTACTTATAAAAAAGGAGGCTTAAATGAGTACGCTATTAACCCGTGAACAAATTCAAGACAACCTTGAAACTTTAAATGAAGGTTTAGAGGAAAACGAACGGTGGGCATTAAGCGATAATGCTATTGAAAAGACATTTACCTTTAAAAGTTTCATTCGTGCATTTGGTTGGATGTCACAAATTGCTATTTGGGCAGAGAAATTAAAGCATCATCCAGAATGGTTTAATGTTTATAACCGGGTTGAAGTGAAATTAACTACTCATGATGTGGGTGGTTTAAGCGAATTAGATTTTAAACTGGCAACAAAAATGGAAAGCTTTAAACCCTAAACGTTTAAGTTTTGACCTTAAATTGTTTGGCGATTAAACATAACGATTAATAATGAAGCGAACAGTCAGAAAAGTGAAATAATTAAGTAATAAGTCCTTGTGTTACAAAAGTGCGTATGTATAATACGCCCCACGTTGAAGGGAGACATCAAACACCTCAAACCAACAACGTTATTTTCTGGCGCGGGATGGAGCAGTCTGGTAGCTCGTCGGGCTCATAACCCGAAGGTCGTAGGTTCAAATCCTGCTCCCGCAACCACAGAAAATTAAACGATTTAAATACTGAGTTGTCTAAGTATAGAGACAAGCAGTAGTTCAAAAGAACAGACGCGGGATGGAGCAGTCTGGTAGCTCGTCGGGCTCATAACCCGAAGGTCGTAGGTTCAAATCCTGCTCCCGCAACCACATTATAACCCTGGCTTATGCCGGGGTTTTTTGTTTCTAAAGCACAGCTTCTTGATTTTCATTTCTCAATTACTTCACTTCATTATATGTCTTCACGCTAACCCCCTGTTTTGTTGTCAATACAGACCATCCTAAATTTCTCAGTAAAGCCTTTGCATGCACCAAAGGTGGTAGCTTTCGCTTAATTGCCAAAGCTCATATATAAGCCCGGCTCTTAAGCGGGATTGCCGGCACACGCTTGGCCAATTTAATTTACAGCGCATATTTAATTAGTGAACGTAAAATGGTAAAAGTAACCCTAATAATAGAAAAAGAAGAAATATACCCTTGGTATATTTGATAATTCTTAAATTTCCTTCGCTTCGAAATGCGCGCTTTTGGGTAGTATGATTCAAGAATATTTTACGATAGGGCAAGAGGTCACCTTGCTCGATGGAAGTTATGACTTTGGCTTAGTAGCACTATCGTTAACGATTGCTATTTTTGCGTCATTTATGGCATTTAACGTCGCCACTCAGGCCGCCGTTTCTACTAATAAATTCAGAAAATACACCTTACTCAGTGCGGGTAGTATCGCCATGGGGGGCGGGATATGGGCCATGCACTTTTTGGGTATGCTCGCCTTTGAGTTGTGCACCGCCGTTTCCTATGACGTAGGGATAACCTTAGCGTCTGCATTACCGGGCATAGCCGCGGCTTGGGTAGCGCTTTACCTCATGACAAAGCCTACCATTTCATTCACCGAAATATTAACTGGCGGCGTGCTTGTGGGGTCAGGCATCGGCACCATGCACTACAGCGGTATGGCGGCTATGGAAATGTCGCCTTTACTTCGCTACAGCCCTTCATTATTTATACTCTCAATTGTTGTCGCAGTTTGCCTCGCGATGCTGGCCCTATGGATCAATTTTGGCCTAAGTGCTGTGGGGATAAAAAAGTCGAGCTTGGGAAGGGATGCTTTAATTGCAAGTATTGTAATGGGCCTTGCCATAGCAGGTATGCATTACACGGGAATGTTAGCAGCCAGATTTGTTATGCCGCCAGGGATGGAGTTTACTTCACAGCCTTCTGAAATATCAATTTATCTAGCACTTTCAATTGCAATGGTTACGGTTACGCTCATTGCATTAGTGCTGGGTATTACCTTGTTGTTTAAGTACAAAGATGTCAGTTCACGTGCTATCGAGAGCGAACGAATTCAGCGGGCTATTACGGATATTGCGGTAGATGCCATTATTACAGTAGACAGTACCGGCATTATTAAAACAGCTAACCCGGCAGTCACTGCGGTGACAGGATATTCACCGGAGGAGCTTATTGGTCAACAAGGAAAAATACTGGCGCCAGATGACAAAAAATCAATTTACAGCAGCGATTTCTTTGAACAAAAATCAGTACCGACTGAGCAAATAATTGGAACCAGCCGAGAGGTGGTCATTGTTGGTAAAGGTGGGGAATATATCCCTGTTCGGGTTGGGATTGGGTATACCAAGGTAGATGGTAATGCCTTATTCGTTGGTTTTTTCTCTGACTTAAGAAAACGCAAAGCAATGGAAGATGCGCTGCGTGAAAGTGAAGCTAAGTTCAGGAGTTTTATTTCTAATATCCCAGGTATGGCTTATCGTTGTTTGAATGAGCCTAATTGGCCCATGGAGTTTATCAGCCAAGCAGTAAGCGAGATAACGGGATATGCCGCAGATGATTTTATTTTGCCACACCCTAAAATTACGTTTGGTTCCCTTTGTCACCCCGATGATGTGGCGCGCGTAGAAGCAGAAGTGGCTGCCCATAAAGCATTCAGTATTGAGTACCGTATTATTAATAAAGCGGGTGATATTCGGTGGGTGACCGAACATGGTGTTCATATCCTTGATGAGCAAGGCAACACTATTTATTTAGATGGCTTTATTTCTGATATTACCGCCCGAAGGGAAATGGAAGAAGAACTTAAAGCGGCAAAAGAAAGAGCAGAGCAGGCTGCCGCTGCTCGCACAAACTTTCTTGCCAATATGAGCCATGAAATAAGAACGCCAATGAATGCCATTATTGGTTTCAGTGATTTAATGCTTGCAGAAAAAATGCCGCCAGAACAGCACGGTCACCTTACCACGGTAAATCGCTCTGCACGTTCACTGCTGCACCTGTTAAACGATATTCTTGATAGCGCTAAGTTAGATAAAGGCAAACTCGATTTAGATTATCGCGACTTCATAATTCGCGAAGAAGTCGATACCGTGATTTCTACATTTTGGCTTGAAGCCAAGCGCAAGAGAATTTCATTAGAAGTACAAGTGGGGAGCGAAGTTCGCGAGGCCTACAATGGTGTTCCAGAGCGTATTAGGCAGGTGCTTAATAACTTAATTGGTAATGCTGTTAAATTCACTGGCGATGGCAGTGTGGTGTTAGAAGTATCCAGTGACAGCTCTTTTGTCTACTTTAAAGTAAAAGACTCGGGTATTGGCATGAATAGCGAGCAGGTCAATCGTGTATTCGACGCATTCGCCCAAGCTGACGCGTCAATGAGTAGAAAGTATGGCGGCACAGGTTTAGGCACAACTATCTCTAAACAGCTTGTTGAATTGATGGGCGGAAACATTTGTGCGCAAAGCGAGCTTGGCGTTGGTAGTACTTTTACCTTCCGCTTACCGCTTGTGCCAGCAAAAGCCCCTATGGCAATGGAAGAAGGCAAACCTGTCCAATTGCCACCAATGCATATTCTTATCGTGGATGATATCGCTCAAAATATTGATTTGTTGTCTTTGTTATTATCGCGTTCTGGGCATACCGTCGAAGTAGCGCGCGATGGCCAAGAAGCACTGGAAAAAATGAATATCCCCGGTATTGAATTGGTGTTGATGGATTTGCAAATGCCGGTATTAGATGGCCTAGAAGCATCAATACTAAGACGAAAATATGAGGTTGAGCATGGCCTACCTCCGATGCCAATTATCGCGTTAACAGCCAGTGTGTTAGTTCAGGATAGACATGCCGCAACCGATGCGGGAATGGATGGCTTTGCGAATAAGCCTATTGATTACCCCGTACTTACTCGAGAGATGGCACGGGTGCTGGGCAAAGAAATTGATGAATCAGCCACATTAGTTGTTAATAATGATAAATCAGAAAAACCTAAATTAAGTAAAGTGGTAGACGTAAATCGAGCAATTATGCTTTGGGGTGACGCACAAACCCATCGCAACGAAGTGGCGCGATTTACCCGTGAAAACGAAGCCAAAATTGCGCAAATAAGTACAGCTATTCTCGATAACGATGCAGCAAAAACAGCATCGCTGGCTCACGGCATTAAAGGCGTTGCCGGAAACCTATGTTTAAACCCTCTGATGTCAGTTTGCCGAGATATTGAGAAAAATGCACATGCTGGTGAATTAGATATTTCAACAGTACAAATACTTAAAAAATCATTCAATGAAGTGATTACATGGCTTCAAGGCACTCACGAGACCAAAACGGTGCACGTTAAGCAAGATGTTAACTACACTGTGTTGTTAGAGCACCTAACTAAACTGAAACAGAGTGTTGAGCAGAACATGCTTGATGAAGATGAATTACAAGAAGTTAAAGCGCTTGCTGGTGGTGAATACAAAGACACCATAGCCTCCATTATTATGGATATTGATGATTTTGAGTTCGAACGTGCCGAAGCGCAGCTCGTCGAGCTTATTGATACGTTGGCCACAGAGACTGAAACGCAATAATGCTTAGAACTATTGAAAAGCCTACCTTGTTACTGGTTGATGATGAGCCAGTAAATTTAAGAGTCTTAAAGCAACTGTTAGCTGCAGACTACCAACTCATTTTTGCCAAGAACGGTGAAGAGGCGATTAGATTAACCTCGCAGCGTCAACCTCAACTTATTTTGCTAGATATTATGATGCCAGGACTTACAGGCTTCGAGGTATGTAGAATATTAAAAGGTCAAGACGATACACGTCATATTCCAGTTATATTCGTTACTGCGTTAAATGATGAGCACGATGAAGCAGAGGGTTTTGAGGTTGGGGCAGTTGATTATATTACTAAACCCATTTCACCACCGGTGGTAAAAGCCAGAGTTAAAACCCATTTGTCGTTAGTGCAGTCTGATGAACTTATGCGTACTCGATTGCAAGTGGTACAGCGCTTAGGCCGTGCAGCTGAATATAAAGACAACGAAACCGGCATGCACGTATTACGCATGAGTCATTACTCAAAAGAATTGGCACTCGCTTACGGGTTTAGTGATGAACAAGCTGAAATATTACTGCACGCAGCGCCTATGCACGATATAGGTAAAATTGGTATTTCCGATAGTATCATGTTGAAGCCGGGTAAATTGACAGACGAAGAGTTTGCAATAATGAAGACCCACCCTGAAATTGGTGCTGAAATTTTAGGGGAATGCGATTCTGCATTGTTGGTGGTAGCCAAGTCGGTATCACTGACTCATCATGAAAAATGGGATGGTAGTGGCTACCCGAACGGACTAGCAGGTGAAGATATTCCTATTGAGGGAAGAATTTGTGCCGTGGCAGATGTATTCGATGCGCTTACCAGCAAACGGCCTTATAAAGAGCCATGGAGCGTAGACAAAACATTAGCCTTTATGGAAAGTCAGAAGGGCAAGCATTTCGATCCGGCGCTAATTGATTTGCTGATGGCAAAATTACCGCAGATATTAGAAATAAAAGAAAAGTGGAAAGACGAAGACTAGACAAAGACTAATAGAGTCTGTGCTATAAATCATGGGCTACTAACTAATAGTCGAGTGTTGTTGCTTAATGTGACGTCAATCAGTATAATGCGCTTATTAAGTGATGGTAGCGGGCTCCCTCAGTGTTTAGGAAAGTAACGCTTCCATTCTCAGCAAACTATCACCTACCGGTGTTTTTTACCCATGTGTTTGCATTTGTCTTTTTGACAAATTTGGGTTCAGAATTTTAATAAAAGCCCCGCTAGTCCGGGGCTTTTTGTTGTATTAGACCCTGGAGTCAGCCTAGCTGAGCTAGGTGATGACAGGTGGGCTTAAGGCCCTTTTTTCGTTTTTGGAGGTTTGCATTGGCAAAACTTGAAGAGAAACTAACCGAAATGCTTAACCCAGGTGTAGAAGCTTTGGGGTTTGAATTGGTTGGGATCGAATTTGTACGAGCGGGGAAACATTCAATTCTTCGCGTTTTTATTGATCATGAAAACGGTATCTCCGTAGATAATTGTGCAGATGTAAGTCATCAAGTGAGTGCGATATTGGATGTTGAAGATCCAATTAGCACAGAGTACAACCTAGAAGTATCTTCACCAGGTATGGATAGACCGCTTTTCAAAGAAAAGCATTATGTTGATTCTGTAGGTGAAGTTGTTCAGGTTCGTTTATCTATGCCGATGGACGACAGACGTAACTTTATAGGCAAAGTATTGGCTTGCGACAATGGCGTAGTCAGTATTGAAGTGGATGGCCAGCAGTTCCAGTTAGCTGTGGCGAATATCGAAAAAGGTAACGTTGTTCCCACATTCGAATAACGGAACAGCAATGCTTTCATCGACGAAAGCTTGAGTGAGGCTAAAATGAATAAAGAAATTTTGTTAGTGGCGGAAGCCGTTTCAAATGAAAAACAAGTGCCTAGAGAGAAGATTTTTGAAGCGCTGGAATTTGCAATAGCCAGTGCCACCAAAAAGAAAAATGAAGGCGATATTGAAGTACGAGTAAGTATCGACAGAACCTCTGGCGACTTCGACACATTCCGTCGTTGGTTAATTATTCCTGATAATCAGGAACAAGAGAACCCGTTCGCAGAAATCACCCTTTCTGCTGCACAAGTAGAAGAGCCTGAGCTTCAATTAGGCGATTATGTGGAAGATCAGATTGAATCTATCAAATTTGACCGCATAACTACGCAGACCGCGAAACAAGTTATCGTACAAAAAGTACGTGAAGCTGAACGCGCGCAAATGATTGCAGAATACGAAGATAAAGTCGGCGAGTTGGTAACCGGTACGGTTAAGAAAGTAAACCGCGACAATATTATTATCGATTTAGGTAATAACGCCGAAGGTGTTATCTACCGTGACGATATGCTTCCTCGTGAAACGTTCAGACCAGGCGACCGTGTTCGCGGCTTACTATATGTAATTCGCCCTGAAGCACGTGGCGCTCAATTGTTTATCAGCCGTACTCACCCTGACATGCTTGTAGAGCTATTCAGACTTGAAGTACCGGAAATTGCTGAAGAAACACTAGAAATTAAAGCGGCGGCTCGTGATCCGGGTTCCCGTGCAAAAATTGCCGTTAAAACTAACGACAAACGCTTAGATCCAGTTGGTGCGTGTGTGGGTATGCGTGGTTCACGCGTACAAGCAGTATCGGGCGAATTGGGTGGTGAGCGTGTTGATATCGTATTGTGGGATGAAAACTCTGCACAGTTTGTTATTAACGCCATGGCCCCTGCAGAAGTTGCCTCTATTGTTGTGGACGAAGACAGTCACATGATGGATGTAGCAGTAGAAGCTGACAACCTTGCTCAGGCAATCGGTCGTAGCGGTCAAAACGTTCGCCTTGCTAGCCAGTTAACTGGTTGGGAACTGAACGTGATGACAGTAGAAGATCTGAACAAGAAACATGAAGAAGAAAACGCGAAGGTATTGAACATCTTTACCGCTGGCCTAGATGTAGACGAAGAGTTTGCTGCTATGTTAGTTGATGAAGGTTTCACCACCTTGGAAGAAGTGGCATACGTGCCAGCAAGCGAGCTTCTTGCCATCGACGGACTTGATGAAGATACCGTTGAAGAATTGCGTAATCGTGCACGTGCATTCCTTACGACCCGTGCATTAGCAAACGAAGAATCGCTTGAAGGCGCAGAGCCTACCGAAGCCTTACTAGGCCTTGAAGGAATGAGTAAGCACGTGGCCTATGTGTTGGCCAGCCGCGGCATTACCGACCTTGAAGAACTGGCCGAGCAAGGCACAGATGAAATTAGTGATATTGATGAACTAGACGAAGCTACTGCGGGTGCGCTGATTATGGCAGCACGTAATATCGTTTGGTTCAATGAAGAGTAAAGGTCAACAGGGGGAATAATACGTAATGGCAGATGTATCTATTGAAAAGCTCGCCAGCGACATTGGTACGACCGTTGACCGATTGGTTGGCCAGTTTAAAGACGCGGGTATTACAAAGAATGCCGGCGCTCAGGTTACTGAAGAAGAGAAAAAGAAACTGTTGGATCATTTAAGTAAGCAACACGGTAGCGCGTCCGAGCCACAGCGCATGACACTTAAACGCAAGACAACCAGTACTATTAGCGTAGGCAAGTCTAAAGAAGTTAAAGTAGAAGTACGTAAAAAGCGTACTTACGTTAAGCGTACTGATGCTGAAGAGCAACAACGCATAGCTGAAGAAGAAGCGAAGTTAGCCGAAGAAGCACGTTTGAAACGTGAAGCAGAAGAAAAAGCTGCTGCTGAAGCAAAACAAGCTGCTGAAGAAAAAGCACGTAAAGCGGAAGAGTCAAGAAAGGCTGCTGAAGAAGAACGTGCTCGTCGTGCTGAACAAGCGAAGAAAGAGGCTGAAGCACGTAAGAAAGATGAGCCTGAAATGTCTGCTGAAGAAAAAGCGGCTCAAGAAGCTGCTCGTCTTGAAGAAGAACGTCTTCGTAAGGCTCAGGAAGAAGAAGCACAGAAGAAGCTTGAAGAAGATGCTAAGAAAGCCGCTGATGAAGCGCGTAAATTAGCAGAAGAAAACGAGCGTCGTTGGAAAGAAGAAGCTGAAGCTCGTAAGAAAGCGGAAGCTGAAGAAGTGCATTTACATTCAAATCGCTATGCGCAAGAAGCAGAAGACGAGCAAGACGCGCAAGTTGAGCGTTCTTCACGTCGTCGCAGAAAGTCTAAGCGAAATGCAGGTGAGCACTTGAAGCAAGGCTTCAACAAGCCAGCTCAACCTGTAGAGCGTATCGTTAAGCTTGGTGAAACTATCACTGTTGGCGAACTTGCTAGCAAGTTAGCGATTAAGTCGAACGAAGTTATCAAAACCATGATGAAAATGGGTGAGATGGCAACAATTAACCAAGTTCTTGACCAAGACACAGCAGTACTTGTTGTTGAAGAAATGGGTCACAAATTTGAACTGGTTAACGACAACGCGCTTGAAGAAGAATTGTTAGCTGATGATGGCACAGGCGGTGATAAAACTTCACGTGCACCTGTAGTTACCATCATGGGTCACGTTGACCACGGTAAAACGTCACTACTTGATTACATTCGTCGCGCGAAAGTGGCTGACGGTGAAGCGGGTGGTATTACACAGCATATCGGTGCTTACAAAGTACAAACTGATAATGGCGAAATCACCTTCTTAGATACGCCTGGACACGCCGCGTTTACTGCAATGCGTGCTCGTGGAGCAACAGCTACCGATATCGTTATCTTGGTTGTTGCGGCAGATGATGGCGTGATGCCACAAACGAAAGAAGCGGTTCAACATGCTCGAGCAGCTGGTGTACCGTTAATCATTGCCGTGAACAAGATGGATAAAGAGTCAGCCGATCCAGATCGTGTTAAAACTGAGCTTTCTCAACTTGAAGTTATTTCAGAAGAGTGGGGCGGTGAGCACCAGTTCTGTAACGTTTCTGCTAAAACCGGTATGGGTGTTGATGGTCTTTTAGAAGCCATTAACCTTCAAGCTGAATTACTTGACCTACAAGCAGTAGCTAAAGGTCCTGGTCGCGGTATCGTTATTGAATCACGTCTTGATAAAGGTCGTGGTCCAGTAGCTTCAGTACTTATCCAAGAAGGTGAGCTGAAAGCTGGTGATATCCTGCTATGTGGCGAAGAGTACGGACGTGTTCGTGCAATGCGCGATGAGCATGGTCAAGAGCTCAAGCTAGCTGGTCCTTCTACCCCTGTTGAAGTACTAGGTTTATCTGGTGTTCCAGTAGCTGGTGAAGATGCTGCGGTAGTTAAAGATGAGCGTAAAGCCCGTGAAGTAGCGGCTAAACGTCATCAGAAGAAGCGTGAGCTTAAACTAGCTCGTCAGCAAAAAGCCAAGCTTGAAAACATGTTTGCGAACATGGAAGCAGGTGACGTTAGCGAACTTAACATCGTACTTAAAGCTGACGTACAAGGTTCTGTTGAAGCAATTGCTGAATCGTTGATTAAACTATCAACGGCAGAAGTTAAAGTGAACATTGTGGGTAGCGGCGTAGGTGGAATCACTGAAACTGATGCGACATTGGCAGCAGCTTCTGGCGCTATCGTACTTGGCTTTAACGTTCGTGCCGATGCAACTGCACGTCGCGTACTAGAAGCTGAAGAAATTGATTTACGCTACTACAGCGTTATCTATAGCCTAATTGACGAAGTGAAAGCAGCAATGAGCGGCATGCTTGCGCCAGAGTTCAGACAAGAAATTATTGGTCTGGCTGAAGTGCGTGATGTATTTAAATCGCCTAAACTTGGTGCTATCGCTGGTTGTATGGTTACAGAAGGTGTGGTTAAGCGTAGCAATCCAATCCGTGTACTTCGTGAAAACGTAGTAATCTATGAAGGTGAACTAGAATCTCTTCGTCGCTTCAAAGATGACGTACAAGATGTACGTAACGGTATGGAATGTGGTATCGGCGTTAAGAACTACAACGACGTAAAAGTTGGAGACCAAATCGAAGTCTTCGAAATCGTTGAAGTTAAACGCGAAATCTAATTGCCTAACTAAATCAGTATAAATAAAGCGGGGGCACAAGCCCCCGTTTTTGTCTGTCACTTTTCAAAATGAGACTAGGTTGTTTATAGACTAAGCTTTAAAAGGTTATACCTTAAAGCGGCTTAGCTTCTAAGAGCCTGAGTGACTGGCAACAATCGCTGATTTAAAGACAGGAGAAAGTTATGGCTCGTGAATTTTCACGTACCGACAGAGTGTCGCAGCAAGTTCATAAAGAAGTGGCTAGCATTCTGCAAAATGAATACAAACACCGTGTAGGCGATATGCCGCTTATTACTGTGTCTGATGTAGATGTAACACGAGATTTAGCCCACGCTAAAATTTATGTGACTATCTATAACAGCACAGAAGAAGAAGGCAAAAGACAAATAAAACAGCTGGCCGAGTTTCAGCCGTTTATTCGTAGTATTTTGGCTAAGCGCTTACGCATGCGCTCTGTGCCACACCTTCACTTCTTTGAAGATAAATCAATTATTGAAGGTATGCGCATTTCTAACTTGGTATCGCAAACCGTTGCGGCAGACGACGCGAAGCGAGATACCGACGAGTCAGAAGAGAAGGAATAAATGGCAAGGCGTCGTAAAGGCCGTGATATTAACGGCATAGTATTGCTAGATAAGCCATTAGGCGGTTCTTCAAACCAACTTCTTCAAAAGGTACGTTGGTTGTTCAAAGCTTCAAAAGGTGGTCATACGGGCGCGCTAGACCCTTTAGCCAGCGGTATGCTGCCTTTATGCTTAGGCGAAGCTACGAAGTTTTCTCAGTTCCTATTAGACGCAGAGAAAACCTATGAAGTGACCGCAACCTTAGGTATTCGTACTACTACCTCTGACGCAGATGGTGAAGTCGTTGAAGAAAAGCCGGTGACGGTGGATGAAGAAACGGTTCGAAACACGTGTTTGCAATTCTTAGGGAAGAGCAAACAAGTGCCTTCCATGTTTTCGGCGCTAAAACACCAAGGTAAGCCTCTTTATCACTATGCTCGTCAGGGGATAACAGTTGAGCGTGAAGCCAGAGACATCGAAATATTTGAACTTGAAGTCACGCGAATTGCGTTGCCAGAAGTGGATATGCGCGTTAAATGCAGTAAAGGCACTTATATTCGGTCGTTAGTAGACGATATTGGTCAAATCCTTGAGTGCGGCGCTTACGTCACACGATTGCACCGTACTGAAGTAGCCGATTACCCAACGGATAAAATGGTATCTCTTGATACGCTAATTGCTACTCAAGAAGCATTAGATGAGGGCGACTTTGCTGCACTTGATGCTTTTATGATACCTATGGACACCGCGGTCAGTAGACTGCCTTTGGTCTGCATTAACGATGCTGAAAAACAGCGTTTCGATAATGGTCAAAGTGTTAAAGGCACTTGTAGCGAAGCATTAGTTGTCGGCCAGCCTTACCGAGTTTATTTTGGTGAAAACGAACAAGGTTTGTTTTTAGGCGTAGGTGAAGGCGTTCAAGATCCAAAAGACCAAGTGGGGTCTAATGGCGATATTTTTGTGAATCCAAAAAGACGGGTTGTGTACAACCAATAAAGTTTACACTTTCCCTTGCTAACTCGCGCGCTGTCATTATAATACGCGCTTCATTCCGTCTGGCTGAATTAGTGATCGGCCGGACATAATTTAGGAGAATGTTATGTCACTAACTAAAGACGAAACTGCAACAATCATTGCTGATTATGGCGTAAAAGAAGGTGATACTGGTTCACCTGAAGTTCAAGTTGCGTTGTTAACTCACAACATCAACAAGCTTCAAGGCCATTTTGCTGATCATAAGAAAGACCACCACTCACGTCGCGGTCTTCTACGTATGGTTAGCCAGCGTCGTAAGCTTCTAGACTACCTTAAAGGCAAGAACGCTGAGCGTTATCTTGACCTAATTAAGCGTCTTGGCCTACGTCGATAAGCTTAAGTTTTTAATGAAAAAAGCACCCTAGGGTGCTTTTTTTATGCCTGTAAAACATTGCCTCCATAGTAAATGTTGCGTATGTTTAGCATTGGTAATGCTTTAAGCATATGGAAATGATTAATAATAAGAGGGATGTATGTCATCAAATATTGATTACTCAACGTATTCATTGGAAGAATTGAAGCAAGCTCGCGCCACAATTGATGAAATTGAGCACCCAGAACGGGCGCAAGAGTTAGAAGAGCGAATTGTGAAGTTTGAATTACCAGAAGCTTCATCCACAGAAGCTTCGTCCACAATAGCTACCTCCCCAGTAGCTACCGCACGAGTTTTAAGAAAGGGAAAGGTTTCCTTTCATGGTAAAGCGTCAGAATTCTTTTCTATTTGGATTGTGAACCTATTGCTTAGTATTGTGACACTGGGTATCTATTCTGCGTGGGCAAAAGTAAGAACCAATCGATATTTTTATGGAAATACTGATATTGATGGTCATCGGTTTTCCTATCTAGCGAATCCATTACAAATTTTAAAAGGCCGTATTATTGCGGTGTGTTTATTTGCTAGTTATTTCATTTTAAGTGCAGTAAGTCCTATTGCAGGCGCAGTCATGGTGTTGGCTTTAATGCTACTCACGCCCTTTATGATAGTGCTAGGTCAACGTTTCAGTATGCGTATGACGGGCTATCGAAATGTTCGATTTAAATTCAATGGTGGCTTTGGTGGCGCGTTTGTGGTTTTCGTAGTATTGCCTATCGTTAGCATGTTTACCTTGTACTTAATGTTGCCATGGGCGCTTAAGAAGATAGACGAATACCTAGTTGACGAATCTGCTTTCGGTGACATCAGATTTACTACGAAATTGAGCACGGGATCTTATTATCTTGCGTCACTTGGCGCTGTGGGTATAGTCGTGGCAGTGTTTATCGTTGGTGCTAGTGTAATGGGTTTTGGCTTTAGTAGCCTTATTGAAACATTAGAAAACGGCGCACCTTTAGTGATGCTCGCTCTGCTCGGCATGTACCTTATTGCTTTTGCCATTTCATCTAGCTTTTATACCGCCCTTATTCGCAATCATATTTATGAAAATAGTGAAATACCAAACGTGGCGCAGTTTAATTCTAATGTGGGTGTAATGCCTTTGGTATGGCTTAGAACCACTAACGTTATTGCTATTGTTCTTTCCTTAGGGTTCGCTATCCCATGGGCGAAAATTCGCAGTGCTCATTTCTTTGCTAATGCAACTGAGGTCACTGTGTTATCAGGTATTGATAGCGTTACATCCGTTAACACCGGTTCTGTGGGCGCTACAGCTGAAGAAGCGGCTACGTTGTTCGATGTTGATGTCGCATTAGGCTAGCCTAGTGATACACGGGCAGTTATATCAATCAAAAGATTCAGCGGTAACATCAGTTATCGCGAATATTGAAAACAATACATTGATCATTCGTTTATTAAATGGTGACAAGCGTGTTAAGGATGAGCAATGTGTGACAACAAGCCGTCTAGAAATAGACGCGAGCGATATTGCTGAAAATGGTGAAAGTGCCGGCGTTGGCAGAAGTGAAAGCACTGAGCCGCTAAGGTTTCAGCAATCTGAAGTTAATGCGAAGTCGAAACTGGGCAACTTGCCTCGAGAAATCATCTTACCTAATGCTCGCTTACTGGTTTGTACTCCATCACCACTGTTAAATCAGTGGTTAGATGGTGGGGCAGGTAGTCGTATCTCTCAAATGGAAACGAAAAAGCCTTGGTTAATCGCGAGTGTTTTATTAGTACCACTTTTACTCTACGTTATTTTTGTACAGGGTATGCCATGGGCGGCCGTTAAATTTGCTGACCAAATACCATATTCCATTAAAACCGTAGCTTCACAGCATACGTTGAGTGCATTAGATTATTCTATGCTGGAGCCTAGCACGCTACCCGATTGGCAACGTGAGCAGTTAATGATGGGGTTCAACGCCGTTGTAGAGCAAGTTAGCGAACCCGGTACTGAGAATGATATTCGGGTACATTTCAGAAATTCCGAGCTCATTGGCCCCAATGCCTTTGCGCTACCCGACGGTACCATCGTGTTTACCGATGATTTGGTTGCACTGGTAGATGGTGACCAAGCATTACTTGACGCCATATTGTTACACGAAATTGGCCATGTGGCGCAAAACCATTCCATGCAAATGGTGGCCGAGTCTTTATTTGCCACCCTGGCGATAAGTTACTTTTTCGGCGATTTAAGCGGAGCAATTGAAGCTTTTATGGGAATAGGTTCTAGTGTTGTACAAAACCAATACTCACAAAAGCATGAATGGCAAGCTGACAACTTTGCTATTTCGAAATTAAAATTAATGCACCGAGATACCGCTGACTTTGCGGACGTAATGCGTAAACTATCGAACGAAACTGACCAGCAGGGCGCTGAAAATAGCTGGTTTCAATCTCATCCCTCAACCAAAGCACGTATAGAGAATGCTGAAAGCGCAGCATATCATGATTGATTGGTATTAGTCGTTCTAGTGGTAATACCGGGTGGAATACTTAGTGTTTATACCTAGTAGAATGCCTAGTGTTAGTGCCTAGATTTTGGCGTGTTTGTCTGTGTGGAAGATAGTGCGATTTCGGCCGTCATCTTTTGCCTGGTAAAGTGCGTCATCGGCTTCTTTAATTAGCGTTTCAACCTGCAAGACAGTGTCATGTTGAGACATGGGTATTTGCGTCACGCCAATACTTACCGTAATTCTATCTGCGCGTGAATAGCGCATTTCGGCAATCCTTTCATGTAAATATTTACAATATAAGCGGGCATTGTCTTGGGTTGAATTATATAACACTATCAGAAATTCTTCGCCGCCCCAACGGGCTACAACATCGGTTTTTCGGGTGGCCGCTTTTAACGTTTTAGATAACAAACCAATAACCTCGTCACCTACATCGTGTCCGTGTTTATCGTTAATGTTTTTAAAGAAATCAATATCAATAAGCAAGAAAGATACGGGAACAAATTTTCGATTCACCTGATCGAGAAGCTTACGAATATCTGCAGAGGCAGCACGGCGATTAAGTAAATTAGTAAGCGGATCGAGACGGGAAAGTAGTGTCAGTTCGTCAGTTTTTAATTCCAAACTGTCTCTTACCTCTATCAACTCTTGATAGAGCTTGTCGCGGCTTTTTGCTGAATGCATAGACCAGTACAGTTGTTCGCCATGCAGTGCAACATTTGACAATACAGGTAACCGTTCTTGCTGCGCAGTGACCAATGTCATTTGAAGTTCTGAAAATCTACCCGTTGCGAGCACAGATGGCCTAACATAGCTTTCAAAAAAAATTAAACTTGCCCGCGAAATTATATTGGAAACATTATTACCTACCACCTCTTCGCGAGAAGAGCCGATGAACTCCAGCGCATCTTTATTACAATAATCGATGCGTCCTGAGCGTAAATTCGATACTAAAAGTAAACTAGGAAAGAGATCGAGCAGCGCCTTGTTCAAGATATAAACAGCTCTATTTTTTCTGCAATGATGTGGGGGTTCGTCATATGTAAACAATGACCGTGAGCATCAATAACTTCAAGTGATGACAACGGCGTTTTCTCATGCATATATTTCCCAACCTCTACTGATGCTAATGAGTCGCTGCGACTTTGCAAAATAAGTGAGGGAAAAGAAATTGTCGGAAGGACATTCCTATAATCAGAAAAGAAAGTAGCCTTAGCAAAAGGTTTCGCATATTTAGGGTCGGTAGAACAAAAGCTGCTTTCCAATTCTTTTACTAAAGTGGGGTCGTTCTCTCCCCCCATCACTAATGGCGCAAGGTAACTCGCCCATCCAATGTAGTTTTTGTCCATTAGGTTAATAAGCTCTTCCAAGTCTTCTTTTTCGAAACCACCAAAGTAGTCTGGCGGTAAATTCAGAAAACAAGGAGAAGGGCATATTAATACAAAATTTGAGAAATGTTGCGGGGCGATAACTGAAGCGAGGTAGCCAATAATGCCGCTCACTGAATGCCCAATAAACGTGACCTCGGTTAACTCAAGCGCTTCACAAATATCGATAACATCTTGTGCATATCCTTCTAATTCTTCATACCGAGATTTATCAAAAGCACTAACATTAGATTTTCCACAACCCAAATAGTCAAACAGCACGATTTTGTATTTTTGCTCAAGATAGGGGGTAAGGTACTTCCACATGTTTTGGTCACAACCAAATCCATGTGCAAGCATAAGTGTTTTTGTGCCTGATCCAATAACGTTTACGTTATTGTTGTCGATAATATGATTAGCACTGGATTGAAAAATCATAGTAGTAGCCTGTTCTAACTTGAGCAAAAAAATAGCCTGAAAATAGCAACACAATGCTGCCCACTTATATAATGTTTATAGCATCGAAGAGAAACAGAATATATGCTACTTAAGGTGAATAACGTCAGCGCAAAAAAAAGGAGCTGATAGGCTCCTTTCAAAATACATTCAAATTTGAGGCTAAGATTAATTAGCCTTCAGATACGCTCGCTGTAGATGAAGGCGCAGAGTTTGTAGAACTCGTTGTACTTCGTGAAACTACTTTGGTGGCTATCTCTCTTAACTCATTTTCAAGGCTGGTAATGCGCCCAGAAAAGGAACTGTTACGCTGCTCTAACACCGATAATTTGTCAGACAAGTTGCGTACTTGTTGTTCGCTGCTGCGTTTATCGCCAGAGACTTGTTCTAGTTGAACATTCAAGGCTAGAATTTCATCAGCCAAAGAAGCCAGCTGATTTTTCACTGAGCCAACTTGGCTCTGCTGGCTAGTCACATCATCGGCAACCTTCTTAATGTTGCCCTGAAGCGCAGTTTGAACATTACCCACTCTATCACCCAAGTCAGCAATTTCTTTTTGATTGCGGCGCCACGCTGAAGCCCAAAGTTTGTCCATCTGTTCCCACAAATCATTGGTCTTACTGGCCAGTTCATTTACTTTAACCTGCAATGCAACAGTCGACTCACCCATTTCTTCACCAGTAGCAGAAAGCTTTTTCTCTAATTCAAGAATGCGTTTTTCAGCTTGAGAAGCGACTACTTTTTGTTGTTCTACCAATGTGTACAAGTAATAACATCCGCCACAGGCACCAAGCGCAATAAGTGCGATAAGGAATACCCAGAGACCATTACCGCCACCACTGCTTTTTTCTGGGGTTTTAGGAGAGGGGCTGGTAGGCGATGAGGAATTCGAAGGCGCTTTAGTTGGCGTAGGCTGACGCTTTTTTTGATAATCGCGACGATCTTCATCATCTAAACGAATAGTTGGAAAATCATCATTATTCGAATTATTTGCCATAAGTTCTCTATTTTCTCTTGTTAAAGCATTGGGTTAGCTGCTGCCTACCTAGATGTAGGCGCAGTAACCGAAATATCATTGTTAGCGCATAATAACATCGATATTATATTGAATTAATTATAAATACCAATGGCGATTACGTATCGCTGTCAAACCATTCTACACGATACAAATCGCGACGACGATCTAGATAATTCCTAACAGAACCTTCATTTTGAAGTTTAGTCAGTTTATCTAAATCTAGGTCTACGATCAGCGTCATTTCCGTATTTGGTGTGGTTTCTGACACAATAGCATCGTGGGGGAATGCAAAGTCGCTAGGTGAAAACACCGCAGTTTGACCGTATTGAATATCAACATTGTCTACTTTGGGTAAATTACCCACACTGCCTGCTATAGCCACATAACATTCATTTTCAATGGCGCGGGCTTGGGCACAACGTCTAACCCGTAGATAGCCGTTCTTGGTATCTGTCCAAAAAGGAACAAATAGAATCTGCATTTCTTGCTCAGACAGCAACCGTGCAAGTTCAGGAAATTCTACGTCGTAACATATCAGTACCCCGATTTTCCCGAAATCTGTATCGAACACTTTAAGGCTATTACCGCCTTTCATTATCCAATCTTTCTTTTCGTGTGGGGTAAGGTGTAGTTTGTACTGACTTTCTATGGTGCCATCGCGCTTACAAATATAGCTAACGTTGTATAGCTCATCTTCTTCTACCACAGGCATAGAGCCCGCAATAATAGTGATATTGTACGACACAGCAAGGTGCGAAATGGAAGTCAGAATTTCATCGGTATAGGTGGCTAAGTGCCATATAGCATCAATTGAAGTATCAGACGGGCTCAGCCCCATTAAAGGTGCGTTAAAAAATTCAGGAAACAATGCCACATCGCAGGAATAATCCGATAACGCGTCTACGAAATATTCAACTTGCTGAAGGAGTTCTTCCACATTGTTGAAGTAACGCATTTGCCATTGAATACATCCGATACGGGCGCTCGACTTGCGACCAGTTATAAGCGATGGATTATTAGGCTCATAATAGATGTTGTGCCATTGCAGTAGCGTGGCATAGCCTTTCGAGGCTTCATCCTCAGGCAAATAGGCACTGAGGACCTGTTTTACTTCAAAACCATTTGATAGCTGAAAAGTGAGAATAGGATCGTAAATGTCTTTAGATTTTACTTGTTCAATGTATTCATAGGGAGACAGTTCTTTCGCATAATTTTTATAAGTAGGAATGCGCCCGCCAGCCATTATTGACTTCAAGTTCAGGTTTCTACATAACTCTTTGCGCGCCTCGTACAAACGACGGCCTAGTCTTAGCCCTCGATAGTCGGGGCAAACGATGACTTCAACACCATACAATACGTCTCCATTTGGATCGTGAGTAGTAAGATAAGCATCGCCAGTAATTTCATCGTAGCTGTGTTTATCGCCGAATTGGTCGTAATCCACAATGACTGAGATAGCGAACGCCACCACCTTTCCTTTGTCTTCAA
This sequence comes from Alteromonas sp. K632G, assembly GCF_017653625.1. NCBI lineage: Bacteria > Pseudomonadati > Pseudomonadota > Gammaproteobacteria > Alteromonadales > Alteromonadaceae > Alteromonas > Alteromonas sp. K632G. The sequence goes on along the minus strand of NZ_JAGGDM010000003.1, from coordinate 182,931 downwards.
TACATATTTGACCTTCGGGGAACGTGGTGACTTGTGCCTTAAAGTTATTGTAAGGCCAAGCTCCTCCAACGTTTGCATACACGTTATCCATTAACGCTTTAACGTCGTTATAGTCATCTAGGCGCAAATTACGCAGCGCTAAATGATGTTCGGTTTCTTCAATGACTGTTTGATCCTGACTCATGCCTTTACCACCAGTGGTTGTTTTCCATATTTGAGCATAATTATTTCCGTGGGGCTAACGGTATTAATACTTGTGTCATCTAGGTTTTAAAGCAAGTTTTATTCCTATTAAAACCAATGCGTTATAATCAAGAGGTTAGGCTTTTATTTATTGTTCGTTAATTGTGCATTTAAAGCTTGCTGTGTGAGTAACTTAAGCGTATAAATCCGCATCCAATTACTCGTGCTAACGCCGTATAAAGTCAAAATTAATCATGGAACGTTTCTCGTTAGATTTACCTTCACCCCTTTATGTTTTTGATGAAAATTATTTCAGTAATATTGTCAGCGATTTACAAGAAAAGGGCTTTAGTATTAGGCCGTTAGGCGTGCCAGAGTTTGTTATAGATGCATTGGTCGCCTGCCAAGATACATTGTCCAAGCAAGCATATCGGCGCGCGGGGATTGGTCGGGCTCAACAATTTCAACACCACGAAAAAGTAAGAAGCGATGAGATATGTTGGATAGACGGCACCTCTTCAGAAGGGCAGTTGTGGCTAGAATGGTGTGAAGCGTTAAGGCTCTATATTAATCGCCATTTATTCATGGGGTTATTTTCGTTCGAGAGCCACTTTGCCTGTTACGCCCCCGGTAATTTTTACAAACGTCATCTCGATGCTTTCAAAGGTCAAAGTAATAGAATGCTATCGGTGGTGACCTATTTAAATGATGATTGGCAAGCTACAGAGGGTGGCGAGTTAGTATTATATGCTAGTGAACAAGATGACATTGGGGTGAGAGTGTTACCTGAAAAAGGCACTATCGCCATTTTTCTTAGTGAGGTATTTCCGCACGAGGTACTCACCGCAAAACGTGAGCGGCATTCAGTTGCGGGGTGGTTTAGGTTAAATACCAGTATTAATGAAAATATTGATCCACCAAAGTAATTCACCTATGGCTAAACCCTTGCTTCTAATGCTAGTATCGAAACTATAAGTCAAAAGTATAATTCCCAAGTAATGCAGTTACTGTTAAACCCCAACAGTAGGTTATTGGCTTATAATATCGTAGATAGTTAAACCCTCCATTTAACAGATGTGGTAACTACGATAAGTCTTAGGGACAAGAAAAAAAAGTGATTGGTTGAATGTTGGAAAAAATTCCTGCTCCCACCTCAAAAGAGGATTTGCGCGTTCTGGTTATCGACAACCAGGGTTTAGTGCACGATGTAGTAGCCTCTGCGTTGCATGCTATTGGTATCAAACATGTTGTGAGTGCATTTAATGCCTTTCACGCTATTCGTTTGTGTGAAGAAAAGCGTTTTGATTTCGTGCTGCTTGCATTCAATGTGAGTCACGACAAAGACGGCTTTCATTTATTCGAAGAGCTAAAGCACTTAAATCATATCAATGACACCACTACGGTTATCTTTCTAAGTGCCGAAACATCACCAGAATTGGTTAATTGTATTGTTGAGTTGCAGCCTGACGATTTCTGGGTGAAACCGTTGAAGCCAAGCAGTATCGAGTCTCGTTTAAATTACTTACTCCAGATACGCTATAAGCTTCATAAAATGCTGCATTGTATGAAGGTTGGCGACTATTCTACTGCGATGTACTATGCAGAGCGCCAATTAAAAGACATGTCATTATCCGACTATCACCCCAGAATTAGGCGCCTAATTGGCGAATGTTTGCTGCAACTGCGTGACTATGAAACGTCTGAAAATTACTACCGAGAACTACTGCAAACCATGGATCATGCGTGGGTGCATATTGGCTTAGCCCGTTCGTTATTGCGTCAGGATGAGCTAGAAGAAGCTCAACTCTTGGTTGAAGACTTATTACTACGCCCAGACACTCGATTTTTAACCTACGACTTGCTAGCACAGTACTTTATTGAAAAAGAGCAGTTCGAGTTGGCTTACGAACAAATGAAACAAGCGAGTAAGTTAGCACCTCGTAATATTGAACGTAATAAGCGATTGTGGGATTTGGCCAGGCTCAACCACGACAAAGTAGGTCAGTTGTCTGCGGTTCAAAATATGGCGAAGTTTGCCAAAAATTCTATTCATGATTCACCTGAGCTTTCTTTAAATGTAATTCGTTCTACCATCGATTTAGCCACTAGCCTTGGCGCTGGGGAAGGTGATAGATACATACAACGTGCGCAAAATGACTTGGAAGAGATCAGTCAGCAAAAAGGGGTTCAAATCCAACTTGGCGACCAAATTGATGTTATTAAAGCGCGTATGTTGTGCCTTCGAAATCAAAAGAAGTCGGCTGAGGAAATCATGAACGCCAGTTCAGTGCATACCACTGGGCAATCGATGGAAGATAACCTAGACAAAATGAAAGCTTTTCATGAGCTAGGCATGCGTGAGCAGTGCATCAGTATTTTAGAAAAGCTTAAAACGCAAATTGAGGGTGATACCTTTTCTTCGCAAGTCGTCGATGAATATCTCAAGCAAGAGTCTATTGAACGCACAGAGATACAGTTCACGACTAAAGAATTGAAGAACATGGCTACGGTGCACTATAAAGAGAACCGGTTGCAGCCTGCTTACAATAACTTGCGACAAGCACTTACTATTTCGCCTAAAGACAAACAAATTGCATTGAGTTTAATGAAGGTGTTGCTTCAACTGCACAGTACTCAGCCATTAAATGATGAGCAGTTGGAAGTGGTCACACTGGCAGCACGTATGTTAACCAACGAAAAGTTATCACCTTCACAAGCGGAAAAGCGCGATCAGTATATTGATAAGTTGGGGCTTGAGGTAGAAGCACCACAGGACAAAGAAGCCTTAGGCGTTCTTGGTCACCCTACACCTTAAATGAGTAAAGCGGACAGTGAATCTGCCTGCGTAAACTAAACCATGCGCCAATAGGGCATTACACGGATACAAAGCAGATACAAAGTACATATAAAAAGGGGATGGTTTATAAAACCATCCCCTTTTTTTATTTATAAACCGCCAGCGTTTATTTGTGGCGGTTACGTTTGATGAATTTACTTAGCTGAACGGCGGCGAAAGGTTAGAACACCAGCCATTAATGCTAAGATGAAACCCATAGAGCCGCCTGAATCGTTGTCATCTTCAATAGGATCAGCTTCATCAGGTAATTCTGCTTCTAAGTTGAAGGTTGCAATGAACGGGTCGTGATCTGAGCTGCGGAATGGACCTACATCAGTAAATGCATAGCCGTCTTCATCAGGGTAGTAAGAAAGCGCTTGGTCGTACTGGAATTGGTAAACTTCAGGAGAGTTAATGCTCCAATGCGCACCGTCTACCGCATCAGCAAGCATGGTTTCACTTGCTAGCACATGGTCTAAGCTGCCCACTTGCTCTGTACCGTAGAACCAGTAAGAGTAACCTTCAGCATCAAACTCTTCTGCAAGATTTACGTAACCATAATTAGCCGTTACTTCTACAGAGGCACCATCGTCCATACCTGTATTTGCTGCGGTCATTACCGTGTAACCTTGGGTTTCAGCGGTGTAGTCGGTAAGTACTGCAACCGGATCTTCAGCACTGTACGAGTTCAAGTCACCTAATACTAAAATACGCTCAGGTAAGCTTTCATCGCTTAATGCTTCACCTAGTGTAATAGCAGCAGATACACGAAGTGCATTACAGCTACCTTGGATGGTATCCGTTTCACTGACTGCTTCAGCAAGATCTTCACCACACTCTGAACCTTTCGATTTAAAGTGGTTAACGGCAACAGCAAAGGTTTTACCGCTTTCAATGTGGGCAAACGATTGAATTAAAGAAGGGCGCATTTGTGCAACGCTGTCTTCATCAATTTGCTGCATTGGCATGTCTACTACTTGTGCATCACCTTCAGGCGTTACAATAGTTGCGCGGTATAACAAACCAACAGTAATTGCATCAGTACCAATTGCTGTGCTATCAGCAGTGCTGATGAATGAGTACTGTTCGGTATCGGCAAGTTCTGCATTAACAGCAGCGACTAGGCTAACGATAGCGCTGTCATCGCCAAAACCGTCGTTTTCAATTTCCATTAAGCCAACCACATCAGCGTTTAAGCCTACAATGGCTTCAACGATACGTGCTTCTTGTAAAGCGAATTCAGTTTCGTCTTCAGCGCCACGGTTTGCATCGAAATCGAAGGTTACATCGCCGTTTGCATCTACTTCGCCATTGAAGTAGTTCAGAACGTTGAAGGTAGCAATTGATAAGTTACCTTCAGTTACCACTGGGTTCGCTTCGCGAGTAGAAGTTACTGTAATCACTTCGGTAGGGTTAATTCTAAACGCACCGAAGCTGTAGTTTAGCGGACCGCTTGCAGACACAGTATCACCAATACGAATAGCATTTGCGTAGCTAAAGGTAGGGAAGTAGTTAATGCTGTCTGGGTAACTAGCACTGCTGTTATCTTCGATTTTAAGTAAGCTGGCTTCTGAGGCTGCAACTGCTTCAACGTATGCGTCTGAAAGTGGTGCTGCTACGTCGCTAGGCTGGCGTTTAACGCTGTCACTTACTTGAATTTCGCCGTAACGCCACAAATCGTTTGTGCTAGTTACCGTAGCGTCAACAACAGAAGCTAACATACCTTCAAATGGTTCAAGAGAATAATCGAAAGGCATATCGATAGTCGTCATCAGAACGTCATCGCTTGCACCACAATCAAGTGCAGTAACATCACTGTCTTGGTTTAGCGTAGTCATGCCGTAGTTTTCAACTACTTCACCGTATAGGCGAGCCACGTTACCTACCGCAATAGTAGTGCTACCGTTAACGAAAATACCTTCAGAAGTGGCATCATCACCATCGCTATCCGCTGTTTCTTCTTGTAAGAAGAAACCGCCCGCACCCATGCCAGTGACTATGGCTTCAACAATATGGCTGTTACCAACTTCTTCTGAAGCATCGCCGCTCCCTTGAATGGTACTAATAAGGGTTGCTGCATCAGCACAAACGCCTAGCTCAATAACGGGCTCTTCTGGTGGAACTTCATCATCACCGCCGCCTTCAGTACTAAAAGTACCTTCAGGGAAGGGAGTTGTTGCACCCGCATTGGTCGCGGTATCATCTAATGCGTCAACGCCACTGTAAGTCCAGTTGTCAGACGAGAAAGTCCCGCCATTAGCGACTGAACCATCTTTTCGGTAAGCCCAACCGTCTAGGTATTCCCATGCTGTGCCGTTACCATCAACATTAATGTCACCGAAAGTATCAACAACGACTTCGTTTTCGAAAAGCTCTACCGCATCATCGCCATTAATACCCATGGCCGTAGTATCGTAGTCTGGTGCATAACCGAAAAATTCAGTAAAACCATCAATTTCAGATGCTACATAAATATAGCTACCCGCTGAGGCGCTATCTGCTGGGAAAGTAAATTCTACGCCATCAGTGCCGCCGCCATTGTTGGCTGAGCCAAGCCCGTATACTGATAAGTCGGCAATATCATTTACAACGTAAAGCTCAACAGCTTTAGGAAGGCCACCGGTAAGTGACGCATCAACAACACCGCTGATAACTAAGTCGCTGGCATTGGCCGAAAATGCAGTAAGAATACCTGCTGTTATGAGTGACAATGAAGTTTTCACTGGTTGTTTCCCTCTTAGGTCTTTTATTATTAGGTCTGTCAAAGCAGACCCTCTTTGTTATTGCTAGACCTAGCCTATAACTATAATGTCAACGCAGGAATGACTTAACGTTATTCAAGTTTATTTTTAATAAAGTCTTAATAATCAGGCATTTAATCTATTCAAATAAAGTTATTTATGACATTGGCTCGTCATAAAAGGCATTTCGGCATCTATAAATAACCCTACAACGACTAAAAAGTTTTGAATGCGCTCGCGTTGTTACTAGACAATAAACGCCTGTATTAAGTATTTTTTAGCGTATCGCAAAACCAAGTATGATCATCAATAACTTGCTTTGCATAATGATTAGCACTACTGATTAGCGCACTATTTGTATGGTGGTTTAACGCTTTTACGGCGCTTTTCGCAAACCGTGTACTTCGCCTGTCACCACGACAATGGGCTAACGCAAGGGTGTAGCCGCACAGTTTAGCGAAATAACCAAAGTCTCCATTTCGCGCTTTATTTCCCATACCAATATCATGGGGATCTAATCCTACTTTGGCGTGGTGGCGTGAGCGAATTAACCAGTGTGCATTGTCCCAAATAACTTCATCTAGCAATAAATCTGGACGGCGCTGCATTCGTCGTTGGCTCCGTGCGGTTAAATGAGCAGGGTTCAATCGATTCACCGGACACACATTATCGAAGTAGAATAAGGGCGCGGCTTTTCGCTGTTGTTTTACCTCAACAATATGGCAATAACGAAAACTTTCAGCGTTATGCGGTTTTTTGGGGCCAACTAAGAAATAGAAACGGCGCATATTTACCGAACCGGTTCCGGCATTTTCCCTGCTGGTGATATCAACAATGTCATCATCCATATAGGGTGCGAATGCCGTTAACACCTGCTGATGTTCTGCTGGGCTCAGCGGCGTGTATTTATCGGTGATGTGTTTAAATTTTAGGCCATCCTGCGTTAAATGAACCGCTTTAGCTAGCGCACTTTTAGATTCGAACTTTTCACCGCAAGACGAACGTTCCAATGCTTTGCGATAGAATTTTTCAATTTTCCATCAGGCTCTTGTTCCATTGCTTCATTGATAACCGTCGCATCTTCAGTTACGCGTTGGCATGTTGCCACGTACTCTTGAATGAAAAGAGATTGAGCATGTTTAACCTGGTGGGGGTCTACTGCAGGTTTTAACGGGTCTGGCATGTCTATCAAAAAGCGGCCTTCAGAAATACCTTTGCAATGAGCTTCTACCAGAGACAGTGAAGTAAGATAGCGAAGAATATCCCAATGTGCATAGCCAACACAGGCATCGTCAAAATCGTTCGGCGTAAAAATAACGGTGTCGCCGTGTGAGCCTTCCTCAGTGAGAAAACCAAAATTAGACGTATGGCAATCACCCATTACACTGGTCAGTGACATCGAAAAGCATGCCTCTGGCACTGGTAAGTGGCGATTTGCTAGGTCTGCATAAAATAGTTGTGCGCTACCGCGGTAAAATACAAACGGGCTTAAGGCCATTTTTAAATGTTTAGCTAAGTGGGGAGAAGGTCGGGTGCCATCAATTTTAGCAATTTCTTGATTAAGAAATTTCGCGCGATCCATAACTGCAATGCCGTTGTAACAATGATGGCGTTAACATTACCTTTATTGGTTTTTGAATGCGAGGCTTGCGTGGGGAGGTGGAATGTGAGAAATTTCGCTTGTTCGGGATTTTTGCGATTAATTTATATTATTGATTGGTAAATTTGATTGAAACATTCAAAAATACCAATTAGTTTTTTTAAAAAAACCGCGCTATTCTTATCACCAGTTTCAACGAAGTCGAGTTTAACCAAAACCGATTCTGGTTGGTTGCACTGGGCTTTGTAATATTTCGTACTATTTGTATTGGTTAGGACTTTACTAACAATACAAAATTTATTCACTTAATGGAGAAAGTAAACATGGCATTAATTAACACTGCTATCAAACCGTTCAAAGCACAAGCATTTAAAGACGGCGAGTTCATCGAAGTAAGCAGCGAAGATATCAGCGGTAAGTGGGCAGTATTTGTTTTCTATCCAGCAGATTTCACTTTTGTATGCCCAACTGAGCTTGGCGACATTGCTGATAAGTACGAAGAGCTTCAGTCTCGTGGCGTAGAAGTATTCTCAGTATCTACTGATACTCACTTCACTCACAAAGCGTGGCACGATTCGTCTGACACTATCAACAAAATCAAGTTTGCAATGATTGGCGACCCTACTGGTGAAATCACTCGCAACTTCGATTGTATGCGTGAAACTATGGGTCTTGCTGACCGTGCAACATTTGTTGTTGACCCAGAAGGTATCGTTCAAGCGATGGAAATCACTTCTGAAGGTATCGGCCGTGATGCAGACGACCTAGTTCGCAAAATCAAAGCTGCTCAGTACGTTGCTTCTCACCCAGGTGAAGTTTGCCCAGCTAAATGGAAAGAAGGCGAAGCTACACTAGCTCCTTCTCTTGACCTAGTAGGCAAAATCTAAGCAACCGCTTAGCGCTTATAAGTAATTTATAAGTAAGTATGGGAGTGGGTCTCCACTCCCTATCTAATTAATTTCCAATTCCTGCTTATATTGTTAGCCTGAAAAATGGTTGGCGGGGATCGGCGTGTCGAAAATAAGGCAGACTACCGTGTTAACTAAAGAAATTTTACAAGCGTTGAAAGGCTATGCTGAGTCAATGCAGAAAAACGTAACCTTCGTCGTACAGACCGGTGAACACAGCAAGCGTGAAGAGCTTGTGTCGTTTCTGTCCGACATTGCTGGTGTAAGTGACAAACTAAGCCTTGAAGAGCGCGACACTAACGGTGTTTTACGCAGCTCAATCAGCTTTTTACTAGAGGCTGATGGTGAAGATACAGGCATTCGCTTTTCTGGTATTCCTGGCGGTCACGAATTTAACTCGCTTATCTTAGGTATGCTTCACGCATCAGGTACCGAGCTTAAAATTGATGACAGCGTAAAAGCGATTGTTAAAGGCGTTAAAGAAGAACTTAACTTTGAAGTATTTATCAGCTTAAGCTGCCATAACTGCCCAGAAGTCGTTCAAGCGCTTAACCAATTTGCACTACTTAATCCAAACATTACGTCTGAAATGATTGACGGTGGATTGTATCAAAACGTAGTAGCAGAACGTGATATTCAGGGCGTTCCAAGCGTTTACCTAAATGGTGAGCTATTCGCTAATGGTAAGGTCGATGCATCGGTTCTTATCGATAAACTTATCGAACGTGACCCTTCGCTAAAAGAGGCGAACAAGGGTGAGTCGTTACCGCTACAAGACGTTACCGTAATTGGTGGTGGTCCAGCGGGCGTGGCATCAGCGATATACAGCGCACGTAAAGGTTTAAAAGTGACTGTGGTTGCCGATCGTTTCGGTGGTCAAGTGAAAGATACAATGGGTATTGAGAACCTTATCTCGGTATCTAAAACTACCGGCCCTGAGCTAGTAGGTAACTTAATGGAACACATGAACGATTACGATATTACGCTTAAAGAGCACGTTCGTGTTGATTCTGTAGAACAAGGTAATATTAAAACTATTACGCTTTCTTCTGGTGAGCAAATTCGTACTCGTTCAATTGTTGTTGCAACAGGCGCACGTTGGAGAGAACTTGGTGTGCCAGGTGAGAAAGAAAACGTAGGTAATGGCGTGGCGTACTGCCCACACTGCGATGGTCCTTTCTTTAAAGGTAAAGACGTTGCAGTTATTGGAGGTGGCAACTCGGGTATTGAAGCGGCACTTGATTTAGCGGGTATTGTTAAATCGGTAACGGTATTTGAATTCATGCCAGAACTTAAAGCTGACCAAGTACTGATTGACCAAGCTGAAAAACGTGAAAATATCACGATTATCAGAAACGCAGCGACGCATCAAATCACTGCTGAGAATGGAAAAGTTAATGCTATCGAGTATCAAGATCGCAATACTACAGAACTCCATACTCTCCCGCTTTCGGGTGTGTTCGTACAGATTGGCCTAGTACCAAACAGTCAATTCATGGAAGGCGTGGTTGACATGAGTAAGTACGGTGAAATCGTTATCGATACTAAGTGCAACACGTCTGCACCAGGTATATTTGCAGCCGGTGATGTTACAACAGTACCTTACAAGCAAATCGTTATTTCAATGGGCGAGGGTGCAAAAGCGTCATTAGCAGCATTTGAATACTTGCTAAGCCACGAAGTCATAGAGATGGACGAAGAAACACAAGCTGCCTAATTATTATTTCTAATAATTAGCGCAATACATAAGGCCGACTTACTCACGTAAGTCGGCCTTTTTTATGAAGAGAATTTCGCGCTATTTATCCTCAATAAAATATCAAATAGGAATAATTATTGTTTTCATTAGCCGCTGTTTTTTGGTAATTTATACATAACATCAGTTGATCAGAAAACGCGTAATAAAACCTTACAAGGCTAAGCATTAAACCTGCCGGGTGACGGCTATTTTTCGCTTGCCGAGCGTTTAAACATTTCAGCACCAATAAAAATATATAAAGGTAAGTTATGTTCATGTTATTTGCCGCAAGCGGCCTTTCTCTAGCCTCTATAGCGGCAGTCTATCAAAGTTGGCGGCGTCAAACTGGCCCTATGCTGTATGTGGGGATAGGCGTTTGGCTTCTATCTTCTATAGCCTGGTCACTCTCTGTGGGTTGGGAGTTTGGAGTACTATACGCGTTATGTTTGCCCGGCCTTTTGGTGTGGCCGTTTATTGCAATGAATCAGTCTCACATGGCTGTACCGCTTCAAATCCCCCAGCCCAGAAAACTAGACTTTTCTCCTCGCACATCAATTCAGCATGCTTTGCACTACATCGTAGTTTTGCTGCTGTTACTGGTATTTAGCGTTGTTGCATCACTAGCGATTTGTGCATTATTACCGATGGATATAACAGGGCAGTTAGCTACCTGTATGGTGATATCACCCATCATTTGGGGGCTTGCAGTTTACCACTACCTAGCTACATCGAAAAAAATTAAAACGGTTGGCGGCTATCTTGTAGCAACAGCAGTAAGTGTAGCAATACTGATGGCAATGCCAATTTAGGAATTAAAATGAACAAAGCGACAAAACAATCAGCCCTAAATGCACATAGCTGGGTTGGCGTATTTTTAAGCGTACTCCTTTTTTTGGTCTGCCTGTCAGGCACTATCGCCGTATTCCATTTAGAATTTGAACGGTGGGAACAACCGCATATTCCCGAGTTTGAATCCGTCGAGGATGGGGCAGTAGAAAAGGCGATGGACAGCTTTTTAACTAAGCATCCCGAAGAAACAGATCATCTATTTGTGGTGCTCCCTACATCAGGTATTCCAAGGTTGGTAGTAGAGAACGACCACGCCGCATACTTTGCAGATGAACAAGGTAATTTGCTTGAAAAAGAAAATGTAGCCTTCACCCAAATGTTGGTGGATTTACATTTGTACCTCAACTTACCGCATAGCTGGGGGATGATACTGGTGAGTGCCTTAGGCGCCATAATATGTACCCTTATCTTCACAGGAGTTATCGCCCATAAGCGTATAGCGAAAGATGCGTTTAAACTTAGAAGAGGCGGCAATGGTCAACAAAGCCAAATTGATTTGCACAATCGCTTTGGCCTTTGGGCATCACCATTTCATTTAGTCATTGCAATAACAGGAACCTATTTTGGTTTAGCCGGTATCGTACTGGTGCTAGTGGCACAATTAAATTATGGCGGTGACAGGGATGCGGTAATAAACCAAGTATTTACCCCCGACCCAGTCATTGAAGCGCAAGAAGGTAAACCAGCGATAGGTAAAGCCATCGCGCAAATGGAAACCATAGCCCCAGAAAACCCGCTTATATTTGTGACTGTTCACGAGGTGAACAAACCTGAACAGTTCATTGAAATTTATGCACAAGTACCTGGGCGAATGATATACGGTGAAGCATATCGATTTGATACCGCAGGTAATTATTTAGGCACTGCCGGTTACGACGATGGCGCATGGGGTAAGCAATTGTTGTGGGCTGTTTATCGCCTTCACTTTGGCGACTTTGCAGGAATACCGAGTAAAGTACTGTATTTTGTTTTGGGTATCATGCTAACCATGCTGTGCGTATCGGGAATGGAAGTGTGGTTATCTAAAAAAGCGCATCCTGTGTTGGCCACGCGTTTGTGGTATTGCACGGTATGGGGCAGTGTGAGTGCATTGGCGTTCACGGCAATAGCAGATATGTTCTTTTCAGGTTCGTTAATTGCAGTATTCTGGGGACTAATGGTGTTAAATGTAGCACTTACGGTGGCCATAAAGCGGCTTACCAAACCAGTGTGGCTGATAATTTCAGGTATCAGTGTGTTATTGCTTCTATTTATTTATAGCGCTGTGAACGGAGAACATGCACTTTCGGTGGCATCGTTGCAATTAAACATACCCATGCTGATTTATGTTGTATGGAGTATTTTACGAGGTAACACTTTACTTAAGCGTGAAACTCTAATGTCGGATTTTCAAAAAGAAAATCAAACAACAACGCACAATATAGATGGTAATGGCGACAAGAGCGCATCAGTATCGACTGAAACGCAATCGCCCATGGCTTAATACACTGTACAAACACGACTGCATTGGTAGCGTTAACTAATACAGCGTGGCTTTTACTTAGGTTAAATAACCAAAATGTGAAAGCCGCGCTGTATTGTGTCTACATTTCGTTTCTTTTATCTTTATCTCCACTTCCGCCTCCATCTCCACAGTCATCTTTGACTTAGCCTTAACGCGATCACTTGTTCTTTTTATTAAACATCCATTTACCTACTTAGTGGGCATTGATTGGTCGTGTTTTAACTGCCTATAGCTTTCAACCATATTGAATAATCACCAATCTGAATTTAACCCCAGGTTGGGAACATGCTATTGCTACAGTTATACATTTTCAGATGGAATTAATAAGGGTAGTGCATGCGAATTTTAGTCATAAGTGCTTTGATAGCCGTGATGGGGTATTTACTACTTTGGCCTGTACCGGTTGAACCGGACGCATGGAATGCCCCACAAGACAAAGGCTATAGCGGCGTTCATCACGTCAACGATAAGCTATCCTTCGCCCATGCTATAGCCCTGAGCGAATCAACAGCCCTGAGCGAATCAACAGCCCTGAGCAATAAAGAAGCCACCACAATAAAAAGAGAATACGGCCCAGAAGATTTTGCTCTGCGAAGTGATGGTACTATCGCCACGGCCACGCATTATGGCACTATCATGCTATTAGCACCCAACGATACCCACTTTACACCTTGGGTTAACACGGGCGGGAGGCCGCTTGGGTTGGAGTTCGATGCCAGCGATAATCTTATTGTGGCAGATGCTTATCTGGGGTTACTTTCTATTTCGCCATCAGGTGACATTACCTTGCTAACTGATACTGTTGATGGCACGCCCATAGTGTACGCTGACGATGTAGATGTGGCAGAAAATGGCATGATATATTTTTCTGACGCCACCACTAAATTTAGTGCAAAAACCTATGGCGGAACACTTAGCGGCAGCTTGTTAGAAATTTTAGAGCACAAAGGTAATGGCCGATTACTCGCGTACAATCCAAATACCAACGTCACTACTGTTTTAATGGATGGGTTAGTCTTTGCCAATGGGGTTGCTATCAGCCATAACCAGCAGTATGTTTTGGTGAACGAAACAGGTAGCTACCGAGTGTTACGTTACTTCATTGCTGGGCCCAAAACAGGTTTGGTGGATGTGTTTATCGATAACTTACCCGGCTTTCCCGATAATATTGCCACAGCACCCGACGGTGGCTACTGGGTAGGGTTTGCTTCACCGCGTTCCGCCTCGTTAGACGATTTATCAAACTCTCCTTTTTTGCGTAAAATAGTACAGCGCTTGCCTGCATCATTGCGCCCCAAAGCAAAAGCCTACGGCCATGTAATAAAATTAAATAAACAAGGCAAGGTGACAAATGACTTACAAGATCCAAGTGGAAATTATCCACTGACAACAGGGGTGTTAGAAACGGCAGATATGCTATACATTAGCAGCCTAACAGCGTCGTATGTGGCGGTGGTTGAAAAAGCAAATTTACCAAAGGGAGAGGATGAATGAAGCGTAATTTACCTATAATGCTAACTGTTATTTTAGGTGTTTTTGGCAGTTTTTCTATTGCTTATGCCCCAGATACTTTTGCGGTTAATAAGAATGACACTGGCAAAGTGATTTCTGGCGACAGTTTCAAAACACAAGTGATCCCACAGGCCAAAGCAGCCATTGATGAAGGCGAGGGCTGGATATTCTATAGCTACCACAATGATGAAACCTTTGGTACTAGCCAATCATTAGCGGGTATGGCAGTTATTAAGCCCGGTGTAGAAATACACCCACCTCACGAACATAGTGACGAAGAGTTTCTATTGGTGACTCAGGGAAGTGGGGAGTGGAGCGTTGAAGGTGAAGTGTTTAAGGCTAATACCGGCGACATGCTATACGCAGCCCCTTGGGATGAACACGGGGTGAAAAATACCGGTGATATCGATTTAGTGTTTGTGGTATTTAAGTGGCACAGCAAAGGTATTGCTGTGCCTCCAAAAAGTGCTTACAAAAAATAACTATCAAATCGTTAGTATAAAGCGATAGGGGAAACTAGCGTTTTGCTGTTGGTTTCCCTCTTCGCTGTGAGCTTGGCGTGTTCTGTCCACGATTTTGCCCGCCGCTTTTACCGCCGTTTCTGTTCTCAGTTTTATTCCCACCTCTATTTTCGCTAGAAGCGCCAGCAGTGTTGTTTTTACCACGGCCTTTCCGTTGGAAATTTGGCGGTAAACCCGTGTGCTTAGTTAATCCACGTTCGCCATTTCTGCCTTTTACTGCTTTTTGACGTTTTTCATCTGCGGTTTCAGGCGGTACTAAGTGCTGTGCGCCACGGCCTATTAAATCTTCGCGGCCCATACGCTTAAGGGCTTCACGAATTTGCGCGAAGTTCTTAGGATCGTGATATCGAAGCATAGCTTTGTGTAAGCGTCGGTGTATTTCACCTTTAGCCGAAGGCACATCTTCACTGTCTTTTGTTACCTTGCGAAGTGAATTCACTTCGGTGTGGTACATAGTCGTTGCCGTCGCCATTGGTGAAGGATAGAAGTTCTGCACTTGATCAAGCTTAAACTTATTCTCTTTCAGCCAAATCGCCAAATTCAACATATCGTCGTCTGTGGTGCCTGGGTGCGAGGCAATAAAGTACGGAATAAGATATTGTTTCTTACCCGCTTCTTGCGAATATTTGTCGAACAACTCTTTAAAGTGGTAATAGCTGCCCATACCCGGCTTCATCATTTTAGATAATGGGCCGTCTTCGGTGTGCTCTGGGGCTATCTTCAAATAGCCGCCAACGTGATGTAGCGCTAACTCTTTTACGTACTCAGGATCTTCTACCGCCAAGTCGTAACGAACACCAGAAGCGATAAGCACTTTCTTCACGCCGGGCAATTCACGAGCACGACGATATAAATCGATGGTCGGCTTATGATCGGTATCCATATGCGCACAAATACTCGGATATACACAAGATGGACGACGACACGTGGCTTCGGCTTTAGGGCTCTTACAGCGCAAACGATACATATTTGCCGTAGGGCCACCTAAGTCTGAAATAACACCGGTAAACCCAGGTACGGTATCGCGAATTTCTTCAATTTCACGAATAATCGAGTCTTCAGAGCGGCTTTGAATAATTCGCCCTTCATGCTCTGTAATAGAACAGAAAGTACAACCGCCGTAACACCCGCGCATAATATTGATACTGAACTTAATCATATCGTAAGCGGGTATAGTGGCATCGCCATACACAGGGTGAGGCACACGCTGATAAGGAAGGTCGAATACCGCGTCCATTTCCTCAGTTTCCAAAGGCATGGCGGGTGGGTTTATCCAAATATGTCTGTCGCCATGGCGCTGCATTAATGCACGAGCACAACCAGGGTTGGTTTCTTGGTGTAAAATACGTGACGTGTGGGCATACAAGACTTTGTTATCTTTTACTGTTTCGTACGCCGGTAGCTTAACGTATACATTTTCCCAAGGCTTGCGGCGATCCGGAGGCTGTATCACGACGGGCGCGGCTTCAGGCGCTTCGCTGTTTGCATTATCTTTATCTTGCGAGTCGCACTCAGGCTCCATTTGATAAGGGCTTGAGATAGGCTCGATTTTACCGGGGCGATCTAACGAGGTTGAATCAACCCCTTGCCACTCAGGTAGTGCTTCTTTCACGATAATAGCGGTGCCGCGTATATCGCGCATTTCATCAATAGTTTCACCCGCCGCTAAGCGGTGGGTAACTTCAACCAATGGGCGCTCGGCATTACCGAAAAAGAGCATGTCAGCTTTGGAGTCGAACAATACAGAACGACGTACTTTTTCGCTCCAATAATCGTAATGGGCGATACGGCGCAAGCTAGCTTCAATACCGCCGGCAATAACAGGCGTGCCTTTAAACGCTTCACGGCATCGTTGTGCGTATACGGTAACCGCGCGATCTGGGCGTTTGCCGCCAACATTACCTGCTGTATAAGCGTCGTCGTGACGAAGTTTTTTATCTGCCGTATAGCGGTTGATCATGGAATCCATGTTACCCGCTGTAACACCGAAGTATAAATTTGGCTTACCAAGGGTCATGAAGGCGTCTTTGCTCGTCCAATCGGGCTGAGAAATGATACCTACACGAAAACCGTGGGCTTCAAGTACACGGCCAATAACTGCCATACCAAAGCTTGGGTGATCTACGTACGCATCACCAGTCACTAAGATAACGTCACAGCTGTCCCATCCTAGGGTATCCATTTCCTCTTTAGACATGGGAAGAAACGGCGCAGTACCAAGGCAGTGCGGCCAATATTTAGGATAAGAAAATAGACCGCGATCGGCCTTAATGGTGGCTTGCATAAGATTCACATATAGCAGAGAAAAAAAGAATTAAGTAGGTCAGTACATCATCGTTCATATTGCTAATCGCAAATACAAAACTGCCAAGAGCCATAAATAGCCAAGAGCCAGAATAAATAGCCATAGGCGAGTATGAAATTGCTTAAAGCGAATATAAACATTGTAGACCGAACACCTATTATACCAGTACTCAGCAACCAAGGTATAGCGCTGTCGTTAAATTCACCGCCTTTGTTATAATGCTTTGCTATATCAATTAGGATAATAACGAGAAAATGTATGGCTTACTGGTTATTTAAGACAGAACCCGATGCATTCAGCATTGGTGATTTAAATTCACGGCCTGACCAAACAGAACCTTGGGACGGGGTGCGTAACTACCAAGCAAGAAACTTTTTGCGCGATAAGGTCGCCGTTGGCGATCAGGTTTTCATCTATCATTCGAGTTGCAAAATAGTCGGTATCGCCGGGGTAGCAGAAGTAGTAAAGGCAGGTTACCCAGATGAAACCCAGTTCAACCCTGAATCCAATTACTACGACCCCAAATCTACGCGTGAAAATCCGCGGTGGTTTCGGGTCGATGTAAAGTTTGTTGAAAAGTTTGAAAGTGTATTGCCGCTATCTGTTATTAAGGCAATGCCTAACATTACAGAAATAGGTTTGGTTAAAAAGGGCGGTAGGTTATCGATAATGCCGGTGGAAGAAACAGAATGGCAGCAGCTTTATACTACTGCCAAAATGAACTAAACCTGCTATATATAAGTAAATATTTATCTAAGATTTTATCTAAGATACCGGCGGCGTTTAAGCTGCTGGATATACTCTATTTGCCTAACGCAAAACGAGTATCTGCATCTCTTAATAAATAAAGGGCAAAACACGCCGCCCACATTGGCCATGCAGCGAAAAACAACATGTTGTTGAAGGCATCAAAGTATTGCGGAAATGACGACAAGGTTGACCCGCCGTGAAGTAAGAAAATTAAACCGTAGGTGTAACGCTTTGCAATACCGGCAACGAAAGCAAGAACCAGGGCCAACTGAAATGCACCTAAAATGTATACGGCTGTTTCTGGTACGCCACCAATTGAATAAAAATGTTCAAATATCTTTGCGCTATGTGCAGGGTTAACGAATTTGTCTAACGTCCACACGAACATAACAATGAAAACAGAAACACGAAGGGCGAGTAGAGACCAACTGAGGCGATGGGAAATATCAGTGGTTTGTTGAGATTGCATTTTAACTCCTATTTATTTGTGTAGCGATAAAGAACGGGCGTTTTCATATTAAATTTCAAAAACTTTCATAGAAAAAAAATAAAAATGCTTATGAAATATTTTCAGCCGGGTGTCGGTCTTGTCGAGTAAGCAATCTTGTAAGGTAAAAATACGAATGAGAAATAATATTGGGCTTGCCATCAGTGCACTTGCTCTATCTGTAAGCCAAGGGCTGCAAGCTCAGCAAGCTGACACGCTTGATACCATCGACAAAAATGATATAGAAGTCGTTGAGGTTACCGGAAATCAGCAAGCGCTAAATCCGTTAAACCCTGGCGACAATACGTTAAGTGGATTATTTGGCGCTGGTATGTCGGCAGCTGATACGCCGCGAGCGGTAACGTCTTTGTCAGCTGAGGCTATGGATGCATTAAACATCAATACCTTACACGATATTGTAAAAGCTGCGCCAAACGCCTATGCATCTAGCGGTTTTGGTACCCCTAGTTTGCCAAGTATACGTGGGCAATTGGGCGAGCTATTTCAAGATGGTATACGCCGCCAATCAGGCAACAATGGTTTTGGTTTACCGGTTTCATTCAACAGTGTTGAGCAATTAGATGTCGTGAAAGGGCCATCGCCCGTACTCTTTGGTAGTACACAGCGAAATGGTGGTTTTGTGAATCTGCAAACCAAAATGGCGCCTACTTCAGGTAGCGAAGGAAATATCACGTTGCGCGCTGGTCGCTGGGATCAATACTCAGCGCAGCTTGATTATGGTGCCGCCATTGAAGAAGGAAAGAGTGGGGTGAGAGTCAGCGTTGAGTGGCTAGATCACGGTAGCTTTTTTGATTTTGCCGAGCGTGAAAACAAAAACCTGTTTATTGCGTACCGATATACACCGAGCGATGCCACAACATGGGACGTAAGTGCAGAGTATTACGATGCCGAATATCCTGACATTGCAGGTATTAATCGCCCCACGCAAAACCTGATTGATAACAACCTTTATATAACGGGCCAAGGCGTACAAGCGAATGGCAGTACCGTACCTAGAGCGGGCGCTATTATCTCACCAACCGGTGAAGTGGTTATTCCCCGAAGTCAGGTGTATACCCACCCTGATGATATTAATGGTGCTGAAACTACTGTACTGCGCAGCAATTTAACCCATCAATTTTCAGATAGCCTTGTGCTACGTAACATGACCTATTATCAACACCTAACCCGTGAAGAAATTGCTCAAAATAGCTTTGTAGAAATTATTGATGGTGCCGATGCGTTCGAGAATCGCACTGAATTAGACGTGGTTTGGAACGATAAGCAAACCACCACATTTGGTTTGGCGTTACGTTACAACGATGTATTAGGTTACAGCCAGTTTACGACTGAAGCTGACAGCCCTGTAGATTTAACCGGCCCGTTAAGTAACCGAGAAATACCCTTAACCGATGCACAAAAAGCACGATTGGTTGAGCTTCGTCCCGGCGTATTTGTATCACCTGGTGCCCAGTATGATATAGATAGCGATGGTGTAGGGGATTACAATTTATCTGACACCACGGATTCAACCACCTTACAAACGGGCCTTGCATTTCAGCAGCGTTCACAGTGGACAGAATCGTTTTCAACTATTGCTGGTGTTAGGTTCGACTATTACGATGTAGAAGCGCGCGATCCACTTGCTCCTGAAGGGGTTACCGCCGCTTCTGACACCTATAACGATATACTTGAAAGCGTACAACTCAGTGCGGTGTACAAGCTAACAGAATCACTTAATGCTTATGTGGCGTGGTCAGAGAATGATGCCACATCCAATAGCATGGCAGGGGGGACTACACTTACCAGTGCCAACGAAATTAACCCGCTAAATTTTGCCACTGAAAATACCCTTTACGAAGTAGGGCTTAAGTATTCCCCTGATCGTCATTGGTATGGTGAAGTGTCGGTATTTGACCAGACTCGTAGTTTACGTAACCGCGATGGCAGCAACAGTGGTGTGAAAACCAAAGGCGCAGAGTTGCAAGTTTTCTACCAAGGGCAAGATGTGTGGGTAAACGCGGCGTACAGTTATTTGGATGCGCGCTTCGATGATTCAGCGGCGTTTCAAGATACTGCACAAGTGGCCGATGCTTTTGACGATAGTCGACCAGACATTATTGAAGGCAATGGCGTTGGTTCGCCGTCTTTTGCGGCGTTTGCTCCGTCTGACTCATTAGTGCAGGGCATTCCATCGCAAATCGTGTCATTAAATGCTGGCTGGCAACTTACCGATGACTTACAAGTTGGAGCTTCGGCCTTGTACACCAAGTCGTTCCCGCTAGATTTTCTACAAACCGTATTTATACGAGACCAATTTAATATTGATGTAAATGCCGATTATCAGGTTACTGATGATATGCGCCTTCGTGTTGATGTTATTAATATTACTGACGAAGAAAACTGGCAGCCTGTGTTTGAAGGTGGTTATTTTGGCGCTACTCTGGCCATGCCCAATACACCTCGTCACGTTCAGTTCACTATGCAATACGCGTTTTAAGCGCAATTAAGGAATAGTTTATGTTTAAGAAAATTGCACTTGTCGCTGTATTGGTGGCTGCCGTTTTTGGCTTTTTTTACTTCGATTTAAATACCTATCTTACCCTTGACGGTTTGAAAGGTTCATTAGATACCTTTACACAGCAAATTGAAGAAAATCCACTGGTAAGTATTGGGGTCTTCTTCGCTATTTATGTAGCAGTAACAGCTTTATCGTTGCCCGGTGCTGCCATTCTTACCTTAGCCGCGGGTGCCTTATTCGGACTAGTACAGGGTTTTATCATTGTATCGTTTGCGTCAAGCGTAGGTGCAACCGTAGCCTTCTTAGTGGCACGCTTTATTTTACGCGATACGGTAAGAAAGCGTTTTGGTGAAAAGCTTAAAAAGATTGACGAAGGCGTTGAAAAACAAGGTGCTTTCTATTTATTCACCTTGCGTTTAGTGCCAGTGTTTCCGTTCTTCCTGATCAATTTATTGATGGGCCTAACATCAATTAAAACATGGACATTCTACTGGGTAAGTCAGCTAGGTATGTTGGCGGGAACCATTGTATATGTAAATGCAGGTACCCAGCTTGCGCAGATAGACAGCTTATCGGGCATTGTATCGCCAGGACTTATATTATCGTTTGTATTACTCGGTATATTCCCGTGGATTGCTAAAGCCATTGTGGCGTTTGTTGAGCGTCGCCGTGTATACAAAGGCTATAAAAAGCCGGCTAAATTCGATAGAAACCTTATTGTTATTGGCGCAGGTGCGGGTGGATTGGTGACCAGCTATATTGCCGCTGCTGTAAAAGCGAAAGTTACGCTTGTGGAAGCCGGTGAAATGGGCGGTGACTGTTTGAACTATGGTTGCGTGCCAAGTAAAGCCCTCATCAAAACTGCCAAAGTAGCCAACCAGATGCGTCAAGCTGAAAACTATGGTTTGCACAGTGTTGAACCTACCATGTCTTTTAAAACAGTGATGCAGCGTGTACATAACGTTATTGCTACTATCGCGCCGGTAGACAGTGTTGAGCGCTACACAAGTTTGGGTGTGGATGTAGTAAAAGGCTACGCAAAAATCATCGATCCTTGGACGGTGGAAATAAAGCAAAACGATGGCGGCATGCAAACCTTAACGACCAAAAGCATTGTAGTGGCGACAGGCGCAAGCCCGTTTGTACCACCATTGCCCGGTATTGAAGAAAGTGGCTACGTCACTTCTGATACGCTATGGAGCCGTTTTGCTGAGCTAGAAGAAACGCCAAAGCGAATGATTGTATTAGGTGGCGGTCCGATTGGCTGCGAACTAGCACAAGCCTTTGCGCGCTTGGGCAGTGACGTAACACAAGTTGAGCGCTCTGATCATCTTATGGGCCGAGAAGACAAAGAAGTCGCCGAATTTTCAGAAACCGTGCTTCGCGATAGTGGCGTAAACGTATTAACCAGCCACGACGCCCTTCGTTTTGAAAATAAAGACGGTGTCAAAACCCTAGTAGTCGCGAAAGACGGCAAAGAAAGCGCTATCGAATACGATGAAGTGATTGTAGCGGTAGGGCGTAAAGCACGCCTTAACGGTTTTGGGTTAGAAGAGTTAGGCATTCAATTTGACCGCACTATTGAAACCGATGAATACCTACAAACCTTAATGCCTAACATTTATGCGGCAGGTGATGTAGTTGGGCCGTATCAGTTTACCCATGTTGCATCGCATCACGCTTGGTATGCTGCGGTAAATGCTTTATTTGGTATCTTTAAAAAATTCAAAGTTGATTACCGTGTTATTCCTTGGACTACCTTCATCGACCCTGAAGTAGCGCGGGTAGGGTTAAGCGAAACCGATGCCGCTGACCAAGGTATAGAGGTGGAGGTAACTCGCTACGAGTTTGAAGAACTTGATAGAGCCATTGCTGAAAGTGCTAGAAAAGGTTTTATAAAAGTACTTACTCCGCCGGGTAAAGATAAAATTTTAGGGGTAACCATTGTGTCTGAACACGCTGGCGATTTATTAGCGGAATTTGTATTAGCCATGAAGCACGATTTGGGACTTAACAAATTACTCGGCACTATTCACGCTTATCCGACGTGGGCCGAAGGTGCTAAAAACACTGCCGGTGCATGGAAACGTGCGAATAAACCAGAAAAATTACTAAGCTATGTGGAAAAATTCCACACGTGGCGTCGTGGTTAATAGGGCAGCAATTATGATGAAGTTATCTTTAGGTCTAAACCGCTTAAAAAGAACAACCCAACTACTTGCCGCAACTGCGCTACTGGCTATGCCAGTGGGGCATGCTGAAGAAGGGTTACACACCCCTTTTTCAGCAATGTTAACGAAATATGTTGCGCCTATTAACCCTGTTACCAACGGTGATGGAGTAGAAATTAAAGGCACGAGCACAGAAGTTGATTATGCGGGTTTTAAATCGGCGCAAACAGAACTTACTGCTTATCTGAAAAGTTTATCTGCAGTGTCGAAAGATACGTTTAATCAGTGGGATAAAAACACGCAGTTGGCGTTTTTAATTAATGCGTACAATGCGTATACCATCGATTTAATATTAACCCAATACCCTGATTTAACCTCTATTCGTGACATTGGTGGTTTCTTTTCATCACCTTGGAAGCAAGCTTTTGCACCACTGTTAGGTGAAAAGCGTACGCTTGACGATATAGAACACAATCTCATTCGTGAAAAGGGAGTGTACAACGAACCTCGCATTCACTTCGCCGTAAACTGCGCAAGTATTGGTTGTCCTGCATTACGTGAAGAAGCCTATGTGGGCGATAAGTTAGATGAGCAATTAGAGCAGCAGACCGTTCGTTTTTTATCTGACAATAGCCGCAATTATTACGATGGCAATACCCTTCATATTTCGAAAATTTTCAGTTGGTATAAAGAAGACTTTGAAGTGCAATGGGGTGACTCAACAAGCTTAAGAGGGTTCTTAACTCACTACAGCGGGGCATTGTCAGAAAAAGATGGCACTCCACTAAGCGAAACTGATACTAAGAAAATCGCTTCAGAAAGTACAGAAATTGAATTTTTGGATTACAACTGGGCGTTGAATGACCAAGAGTAATTCATTTTTTTTGGTGTTTAGCTATTTTTTAAGCGTCGCGCTGGTGCGTACACGACTATTTTTTATGCTTGGCGCAAGTATTTTTTTTATGCCGGCGCAGGCCCAGCAGAACGAAGTATCAGATCAAAACTCTGTGCGATCGCCTGTGGTGCAGTTTCATGCATGGGGCGGAAGTGCGCAAGTTAACGGGTATATTCAGTGGGTAAGCGAGCAGGTTCACACGCAGTATAATATTACGCTGAATCATGTGAAGTTAGCCGATACTAGCGATGCGGTATCACGCGTATTAGCCGAAAAAGCAGCAGGAAACGATAGCCAAGGTAGCGTTAATTTAATTTGGATTAATGGTGAAAATTTTGCAGCCATGCAGCGCAATGGTTTGTTGCTTGAAGACTGGGTAAACAGCCTTCCCAACTTTGCATTAACGAACCCATCACGAAACCCAGCCATGATCACCGACTTTGGCATTCCTACCCACGGGCAAGAAGCACCGTGGGGTAAAGCGTCTATGGTGTTTTATTACAATAGCCGATTTGTACAACAGCCACCGCTTAATCTTCCCGAACTTTTACGCTTTGCAAAGGACCATGTGGGACGCTTTACCTATCCCTTACCCAACGACTACTTGGGGATCAGCTTTTTAAAATACGCCGCTATTGCACTGAATGAAAAAGACCGTGACCTCCTGTATCAACCCGTTACTAAAACTGCATTAGCCCACATAACCCAAGCTTTGTGGCGCTACCTAGATGAACTACACCCGCTGATGTACAAGCAGGGGGAATACATGGTGCGTCAAGCCTCACAGCTTCAGCGACTGATGGGAACCGGTGAATTACTATTGGCATTTTCGTTTACTGCGGCAGAGATCCCCAGCGCGGTAAACCGCTTTGATTTGCCCGAAAGTATACGCACATACGCCATGGAGGATGGCAGTTTGGCGAATGTGCACTTCATTGGCATTACCTATAACACTGAAAGCGTCACCGCCGCAAAACAGGTGGTGAATTTCTTATTGTCGCCGCAAGCACAAGCGAAAAAGCAGCAATTGGCGGTGTGGGGCGACGATTCAGTGCTCGATTTTTCGATGCTATCTGCTTCTGAAAAGGCGCTATTTAAACCTGCGGCGAAACATACGGCAGCATTGGATACACAAAAAGCAGTGCCGCTATTTGCTGAACCTCATAGCAGCTGGACTGACGCTCTGAGGCAGGCTTGGTTTCTGCGATACGGTGAGCGCTTCTAATGGCGGTATTTCAACACATAACGCAGAGCGTGCGTGTATTGCTCATTGCATTGCTAAGCGTACCTGTATTTGCTGGGCTTGTTGGCGTGGTATTGCCCGCTTTTGGATATTTTCCAGCACTTAATGCGTTCGACTTTAATCTTGGGGTTTTTAAACATCTATTTGCCCTAGAAAGCATTGTTAATATGACATTGCTTTCTTTGTTAACGGGCTTAATCGCTACCGCGTTATCGGTAGCCAGCGCGTTTTTGTTATTGTCGGTGTTCTACCGCTCTTCCTATCTAAATAGGCTTCAAAGTTGGTTAAGCCCATTGCTAGTGTTACCGCATGCTGCTGCGGCTATTGCGCTGCTATTTGTGCTTTCACCCTCTGGCTTGTTAGCCTCTGTGGTTAGTAATGCAGTGTCTGTTTTCTCAAGTGGTGCTGAAAACTTGTCGAACACACAGAACGTGTTGCCGCCTTCGTGGGAATTTCCTTACGATAGATTCGGTATATCCATCATTGTTGCGTTAGCGTTGAAAGAATTGCCTTTCGTATTTTTAATAGCGGTAAGTGTGTTGTCGCAACCCCAGGTGAAGCGAAAGTTTGATGGCTATTTTAATAGTGCTACCGCGCTTGGTTATGCTCCGGTAACTGTGTTTTTTAAAGCGATTTTTCCGGTAGTGTACTCACAAGTTAGATTGCCCTTATTGGCCGTACTTGCCTATGCTACAGCGAATGTGGAAATACCTTTATTGTTAGGGCCTAATAACCCTCCTACATTAGCCGTTGCTGTGGTGCAGTGGTTCAATCATGTGGATTTATCTATGCGTTTTCAGGCATCGGCTGCTGCGTTGCTGCAAGTTGTCGTTACGCTGATTGCTATTGGTATATGGTTAATAGGTGAAAATATAATTGAGCGAGTTCAAGGCCGTTTTTATACCAATGGCTCTCGTTACACAGGGCAAATGTTCGCCTCTTTTGTAGCCTATTCAGTGGTGGCAAGTTATTCACTGCTAGCGCTGTCGATAATAATAAGTACCACTTTGTGGTCGGTTGCTACCTTTTGGACGTTTCCCACATTACTCCCTGAAGGCTTTACCTTATTGCATTGGAAAACCACGCTTAGTGCGCTAGCAGAACCGGTTAAAAACACAGTACTACTGGCGACTTTTGTAAGCGCATTTTCTGTGCTAATTGCGACCTTGGCTTTAGAAGCCGAGGCGTTAAATAGGCAAGATAACAAACGTTCTGAATATTTTAACCGTTGGGTAGGCGGGGTATTAGCGAGTACCTTATTTTTGCCTCTACTAGTACCTGGCGTGGCATTTTTATACGGTTTGGTATGGTTCCAACTCACCTATTTTAATGATGCGGTTTGGCTTCATCTATTTATTAGCCACCTTGTATATGTACTGCCTTATGTGTTTATTTCTCTGGCAGTGGCCTATCGTAAATTTGAGCCGCGATATATTCAGGTAGCCTACGGAATGGGAAAATCACCTTGGCAGGTTTTTGTTCATATAAAGCTGCCGTTACTGTTTGCGCCGTTGCTGGTAGCTTTTGCATTAGGGGTGGCGATTAGTTTTAGTCAATATTTACCCACAGTGTTAAGTACCGGTGGGCGCATTGCCACTGTTACTACAGAAGCAGTGGCAGCGGCGTCTGGCAGTAGCGTTCGATTAACGGCCGTGTACGTGCTGGTACAAATATTTATGCCGCTAGTTGGTTTCGTGTTGGCGTGGTGGCTACCCACAATTTGCTTTAACCCTATGGGGCGCTACACGCTTCTACGACCGAGGAAGTCGAAATTATGACCTTGAAATTAGATAAGGTGAGTTTGTTTCGACATACCGACATCTTGCTTAATGTAAACGCGGTGGTTAATGCAGGCGAAGTACTTTCTATTATGGGGCCAAGTGGTTCAGGGAAATCTACTTTATTGAACGCCGTTGCGGGTTCGTTAACTGCGCCTTTTTCTGTGACCGGCAGTATTAATATCAACGATATTTGCATTAATGATACGCCGGCGCACAAACGTGGCGTAGGGGTGTTATATCAAGATCCTTTACTATTTGAACACATGACGGTGGGGCAAAATATTGCGTTTGCGCTCTCGCCCAAAAGCGCCTTGTTAGATAAGGGGGCTTCTGAACCTAAGCTTTCAAAAAAACAACGAGAAAAGCAAGTAAGCGACATGCTAGCGCAAGTAGGGCTTAGCGAGCTACAACATCGCCCTGTACAAACGTTATCTGGGGGGCAGCAGGCGCGTATAGCTTTGTTACGTACCTTGGCAGCAGCTCCTCGTGTTGTACTGCTCGATGAGCCTTTCAGCAAACTAGATGCTGCTACAAAAGGTCAAATGCGCAAGTGGGTATTTGAGCAGTTGAAAGCCCGTGGATTACCTACCTTGTTAGTTACCCATGACGTTGAAGATGCTAACGCCGCCCAGGGACAACTAATAGAGATTGAAACATGCTAGATGCGAAAGTTACGCCTTTTATTAAACCCCTTTTAAGGCCCATGATTGTGGCGCTGAGTAAAGCGTGCGTTACGCCAAATCAGGTCACCGTGGTTGGCTTTGTGATTGGTTTGCTCTCGGTGCCTGCCATCGTGAATGGCTGGTGGGTAATGGCGTTTATTTGTATTGTAGCCAACCGGGTGCTTGATGGTATTGACGGCGAACTTGCCCGCTTCCAGCAAAGTAGCAGTAGTGCAGGTGGCTTTTTAGATATCTGTTTAGACTTTTTGTTTTACGCTGCGGTTCCGTTAGCGTTTGGTATAGCAAACCCTAGTGAATGGGGCGTACCTGCGCTAGTGCTAATGGCTGCGTTTGTAGGAACGGGCAGTAGCTTTTTAGCATTTGCCGTAGCCGCAGAAAAATTTAATATAGAAAAGCCCCAATTTAAGAACAAGAGTTTTTATTACATGCAGGGGCTAACCGAAGGTACTGAAACGATACTTTTATTCTTGGCGTTTTGTATTTGGCCTAGTTATTTCCCGGTACTTGCTTACGTATTTGCTGCGGCGTGTGCAATAACCATAGTGACTCGGATTTACAGTGGTTTTATAACCCTTAAATCAGTAGAAGGTATCGATGATTATTGTAATAGAGAAGAGGAGTAATCGTGGATAACGCTGGGTTCATTCGAATAAGTATGTTCTTGGGCATATTCGCGTTAATGGCTTTATTAGAAGCATGGTTACCGGCTAGACAATCTTCGCTAGGCAGATTAAGTCGGTGGAAGGGCAACCTTAGTATGGTGGTGTTAGGCGCGCTTTGTTCTAGAGTGGTGCTACCTGCCAGTTTAGTCGGTGTGTCGATGTGGGCACAAAATGAAGGTATTGGTGTGTTTAACATAGTAATCATAAACAATTGGTTAGCGATTGGATTATGTGTGTTGCTGTTAGACATGGTAATTTATTGGCAGCATAGGTTATTTCACAAAATTCCACTGCTTTGGCGTATTCACAAAATGCACCACGCCGATAGTCACGTTGATACCACCACAGGGCTTCGCTTTCATCCAATAGAAATTGTGATGAGTCTTTTCATTAAAGCGTTAGTAGTAGTCGCTTTTGGTGTTCCTGCTATTGCGATAGTTATTTTTGAAGTTGGGTTAAACGGTTTTGCCTTGTTTAATCATGCTAATATTCGCCTCCCTCAAAAGTGGGATGACAGACTGGGTCTGTTTATCATTACTCAGCGCCTTCATCGTATTCACCATAGTCAATTAAAAGATGAGTCTAATACTAACTTTGGCTTTAGCGTATCGTGGTGGGATAAAATATTTGGTAGTTTTAAAAGCCGCGCCACAAGACGGGATGAAGACATCGCTATAGGGCAAAAAGATTATCCTGCATCGAATAAAAATGCAGGCATAGTCGCGCTATTAAAAATGCCGTTTAATAATAGCCACACGCTGTAGCGTAAGTATTTAAAATGACCATGTAGCATCGCCTGCTTAAATCAATTTTACTTAGATTAATCCGGATACTTTCAAAACTAAATAAAGGGTTCCTAGCTGAAGTATCATGCCCAAGCTGATAAATGCGCCATCCCTATTGGTCATTCCTATAGCGGTTAGTGTTAGTCCTAGGGCTGGGAGTGCGACAGCGAACGGTATTACCTCTAACGGAATCATGCACAACGAGGCCAAAGCGCAGTAACCTGCTACTATATTTTTACCCGGCGTGTTGGATAAAGCGGTTATGCGGGGCTTTAGTAACTTTTCGGTTTTCTTTACGTAAGGTTTGGCGCGCTCTACCGCGTTTTCTAGTTTTTTTTGGTCAATTTCCTGCTTTGTGATTTTATTAGGTAGCCAAGGCGCATTTCTGCCAATAGCGACTTGAATGCAAATTAAAAATAGCGTGATACCGCAAATAGAGGGAACCCCTGGGATTGCGCCGGTAGGAAGCAATGCAATAAGAGAGGGGATGAGTAATAGCGGCCCAAATCCTCTATCTTCGAAGCGAGCAATAATCTCGCCAGCACTTTGCTTTTCGTTATCACTCTCGTCAACGAGCTTATCCAAAAGCCCACTAATTGACGCATCCATAAATTACCTCGTGTCCTAAGGAAAGATACTGTGGTGAAAAACAGTTGTTGTTTTTTATTACGTGCGTTTTGAATTATGGTTTACACCGTATTCCAAAATTGAAAAAAGCTGAAATAGTTAATGTAATGCGATACGAGAGCGATAAAAGGCACTTTTTTATAATATGTACTACAGTAATAGTTGATAAATTTACTTCCCATAAGGATTTTATGTGAAGCCAATTGAAGGCATAGAGTTACTCCGTCAGTTGCCTACGTGTTTGCTATTTAAACCCATTGGGGCATCGAAATTTGACGTGAGTATTGCGTTGGCTCGTCAGTTCGGCCAGGCTCGTGTATCTGAAGATTTTGCAAACGGTTTACGCTTCTTCGATCCTATTACAAAAGACGAGCTTTTAGGCAGTTATCATCCTTTTGCAATTGCGGAGGAAACCATACATCTTTGCCAGTGTGTAAGGATCCAATCTCGGGAACGGGGAATTCAGTTTTTCCTTGAAAGCTCAATAATCACTTTTGATAACGTTAGCTTGGTAGTTATCAACGCAAGGGCGGTGCAGAATAGTTTATTTATCGCGCCGGAAGAGGCTTCTCCCGTAGGGAAACACATTACCTTTAATGGCTTACTCTCTACTTTCTCATCTCAACTCATCAACGCTACAAGCGATAAAACTGACAATCTCATTGAAGGGATCTTAGGTGCATTCGGTGAGTTTTGTGACTTAGATCGCTGCTATTTGTTCGAATTTTTTAACAATGAAAAATTTGCCTGTAACAGTCACGAATGGGTTGCAGCTGGGGTTACACCTTATAAAGACGACCTTCAAGCATTGCCAATGAATACCATGCCTTATTTTGAAAGGAAACTTAAACAAGATGGACTTTTTAAGGTAAACAACGTGGCTAATTTACCCCAAGAAGCAAAAGGGGAAAAAGAAGAATTTGAGCGGGAAAATATTTGCTCTATTTTGTGTGCTTCTATTGTATTGGATAATGGTATTTTTGGTTTTATCGGCTGCGATATTACGGGCAGCCCGTACACGTGGAAGAATCATGACGTTAAGTACTTACAGCGTATAGCACAAATGTTGGCTAACACGCTGCAAAATGCTCATAACGAACGGGCACTTTATAAAGCGCAGCAAGAACTCATTGAAGCGAATGCAAAATTAGCTAAGTTAGCCAATATTGATGGCCTGACCGGCATTGCGAATAGAAGGTTGTTTGACGATACATTACAACGGGATATTGAAAGAAGCGTTCTTAGTAAAACCCCACTTAGCTTACTGTTTATAGATGTAGATCATTTCAAAAATTATAATGATTGCTATGGGCACGTGGCGGGCGATGATGCACTCATTAGCGTGGCAGAAATAATTAAGAAAACCTGTATAGGGAATGATGACGCGGTGGCCCGTTATGGTGGAGAGGAGTTTGCTGTCATTATGCCTTCCACAAACTTAAGCGCTGCATTAAAAGTGGCGGAACGCATTCGTAGGAATATAGAGCAAGCGGCAATACCATTTAAATTATCAGCCTATAATAATCGTCTAACAGCAAGCTTGGGCGTTGCTACTATGGCATTTGACCATCCGGTTTGCCCTAATGAATTTATAAAGCAAGCCGATGCTGCACTTTACCTTGCTAAATCGTTAGGGCGTAACCGTGTTGATGTATGGGAAGCGCAGGAGGTTGTACTGCGTTAAAACGTCAGTACAAGCTTGCCAATATGCGCTTTCTGTTCGAAGTCTATCTGGGCCTGTTTAATTTCGTCGATAGGATACGTTTTTGACACAAGCGCCGAGATATCCCCTTTTTCTATACGCTTAACTAGGTTGGCAAATACACCTTCTGATAGCACAGTGCATCCCAGTAGTTGTAAATCTTTTAAGTATAGCGTTCGAACATCGAGTGGTACGGTGTGCCCAGCAATTGCACCCGAAACAGCATAACGGCCAAATGGTTTCATCATATCTAGTAGCTCTGGCCATCGCGGACCTGCAACTAAGTCTATGACTACATCGAATGGCTTATCTTTAGCGTACGCTAACCAGTTGCAATCTCGAGTTAGTGTGTCATCTGCGCCAAGCGTTCTTAACGCTTCTTGCTTAGACTCGCTGGTGATGGCAACGACCGTTGCACCTCGTGCTTTAGCCAATTGTACCGCAGCAGAGCCTACGCCGCCTGATGCGCCGGTGATGAGTACACGATCTCCTTCCACAACATTAGCGCGGTGAAGCATATTTTCAGCAGTAGAATAGGAGCAGGGAAAAGACGCAAGTTCGGTATCGGACATGCTAGTGTTCACTGCAAGAGCGTGTTTTTCGGCTACTTTTGTGTATTCGGCAAAACCTCCATCACATTCAGAGCCAAAATACCAAGGCGCACTTAATTCAACGCCATCGACTTCAGTTAAGCAGGGCTCAATAATAACTCGCTCACCTATGCGAGCGGTGTCTACATCACTGCCCACTGCAACAATATATCCGCATACGTCTGCACCTTGAATTCGAGGCAGTGCGAAAGGCGCGCCGTTCCAAGATTCAACATCATCATCAACGTCGCCCTTTGTATACCAGCCGTTTCGGGTATTAATATCGGTGTTATTTACCCCAGCCGCGGCTACCTTAATAACAACATCAGTTGCGCCAGGAACCGGTACAGGATATCGCTACGAATACTTAACGCATCAAGGTCGCCATGGTGGGTAAGTACTACCCCTTTCATTTGAGTGGGAAGTTGTGACATAAAAAATCTCCTTTACGTTAAATCGTGTTCGAGAAGTAGTTTGTTGAGCATTTCTTGGGTTGTAGCTAAAGCTTCTTCGCCCATGGTGGGCCAAGCTGCCGACATACCCTCATGTAATATGAAAAGTGAATGAGCCATTGAGCTGTTATTGGTTAGTGCTAAAAGCCACTGGCGAACATCGGCCTTGTGAGTATTTACAGCAGTTGTTACTCGATCATAATCTGGATAGCTAGAGAGGGCTTGCAACGACATGCATCCGTTAGGCGCGTATTGTTTAAGCCATAAGGCTAGGCGAGCAAACACATGTTTGACCGCATTCGTGAGATTGTCTGGGCAGTCTGTGGCTAGGAAGGATAAATAACGCTGATGCCTATGGGTGAGAGCGCCAATAATCATATCCTCTTTAGATGGAAAATATTTGTATAGGGTTTTTAGCGTCGTGCCGGTTTGCGTTTTTAACATGGCGACATTGGGCTGGGTAAAACCATTAGTACTAAACGCAGTTTCTAATCGGGCTGCAATGTCATTCTTTCGTTCGTCGGGTGTCATCATCGCTTCCAATAGCAAGTTTTTTCAGATATAGACTTTTTCGGTACAGGTTTCTCTCGGTATAGCTATTTTTGTCGGTATAGCCATTTTTGTGGGTATAGCCATTAAGGGTAGAATGACTGCTCTACCTTTGTATTGTCATGGTAGAGTAATCATTCTACTTTTGCAAACATGGGTTAGTGTGAGAACTAGCGAATAGGATGCTTTCTGTTCGGTTAGTATCTATGTGAATAGAGCAGAATTGTCTGGTCACAGTACGCTATTAGATGATTTTAAAGGAGTTTGAATGAGCTTCGTGAATAAAAAATGTCAACTTGTGACTGTTTATGGTAACTTTGCTTAAAGTGACTGTTTTTAATCACTTTTGTAAAAGGGTTTATTTACGGTAACATTCTTAGTAACCCAGCGAAGGAGATTATAATATTGCATCTGTATAAAAATACAGGCAGTCTATTTATTCATTAGGGTGAATCCCAACTTAAGAGCTACTCTCATTAAAAGAGGAAGCGATGGAAAACACAAAAAAATATGCAGCGGTTATCACCGGTGATATTGCGAATTCGCAGCATTTGAGCGACGCCGATTTAACTCATGTGCTAAAAGTCCTAACCCGTGAACTTAAAGCGCAAACGTCGTGTCATGGTGGGCAATACGACCTATTTCGTGGTGATGCCTTTCAGGCTGTCATTTGTACACCTAAACTGGCGATGCAAGCTGCCATATGCGTGAGGTTAGCGTTAAAGGCGTGTACCCCATCTACGGATGTACGTATTAGCGTAGCGCTTGGCGAAGTGAGCGTTACCGAAGGCCAAGTGAAAACGGGAACCGGAAGTGCATTTGTGCGTTCGGGCAGGGCGCTAGATAATCTCAAGTCTCAGTATTTAGTGTTTATCAGTGATGATGAAGACTTCAACAAACACGCATCCTTAATGACTGCATTTGTCGATAGTCATATTACTTCGCTAACTCAGACTCAGTCAGAAACCCTACTAGCTTATATTAGTGCAAAAGATAAAGGACATGAGCAAATAGCAAGCGCACTAGGGAAAACTCGCAGCAATATTACGCGTATTTTAAATGCCAGTCAGTACCACTTAGTGGGTGATTATTTACGTTATATGGCAACGGAAGTTAAAACGGAGCGGTAAGCATGGAGCAACTTAGCATAGTGATAGGGCTGTTAGTTGCCCATTTGCTTGGAGATTTTTATTTTCAGCCAAGCAGGTGGGTAGAGAGCCGAAATAGCAAACACCTGAAATCGCCAGCATTGTATCTCCACTCTTTATTACATGGTGTGTTGGCATTAACGGCATTGGTAACTCTATCCGTACTAACCGCAGTTGCATCAAAAGAAGCTGGCTTAGATAGCATTGACGTTGGGCCGCTACTTTTGGTTGCAGGTGGGGTGTTGATAAGCCATTTTATTATCGATGCAGTAAAGTCTTACGCGGGGCCTAGTACCTTGGCTTTCGCAATTGATCAGGCCGCGCATATTGGGGCTATTGTAATTTTGTGGGCACTGCTGACCAACCAGCTTGGGCAGCTATTTAAGCAAGTTCTAATGATTAACCATCATCATTTGGCAGTGCTATTGGCTTATATGATTATTTTGAAGCCCACCTCCATATTTATTAAGCAGCTTCTTTCGCCTTGGACTAAAGAGCTTGATGAAGATGCTAAACCACACAACTCGTCCACGTTAGTTCAGCTTCCTATCCAAAATACTCTGGCCATGGCTGGGCAACGAATTGGTTATTTAGAGCGCCTTCTTATTCTTACCTTTGTGTTAATAAATCAATTTGCCGCTATAGGTTTCTTACTTGCTGCTAAATCTATCTTTAGATTTGGCGATCTAACCAAAAGCGAAGACAAAAAACTAACGGAATATGTATTGTTGGGCACATTAACTAGCGTAGTAATTACTATTGCAGTGGGGCTTACTACACGTATGTATATGGGCAAGCTTTAATCTCCGCAAGCCTAAAGAATAAATTTCCTCTCAGCGTGTTAAGCAAGCGTTCGGATTTACTTTTTTGTTTAATCAACCTCTAGTAATCAACAGATTTTTAGTATTGCTTACTAGAGGCATTCATTAAATAACAGAAAGCTAATTTATAAATATCAATAGGTTATTGTAAATATATAATGCTAGCGCACTTGGTAATCGCTATCAGTACGAATATAAATAGTTGCTTCGCCTTTACCTTCATTAACAATTTGATGTTCAAATGCGCCTGTCGACTCTACATAGCTTCCTGCGCTTAAGGTGATAGGTGAACTAACATCTTCAGATTGATATTTAACTTCGCCTGCTATTACCACAGCACGGAACTCACTAGCATCAGTACTTATAGAGCCGTTAAAACCGACGGGTAGCTTCACCATTGAGCCGTTCATATCGGCGGCGCTGCCCCACACGTAGGTAGATGACACACCTGGTGCACTTACATCGTGCAATTCGCTATCGTTAAGCCACACAATATTGTCTTTATGCAGGTTTAGCGGGCGTTCACCATTATCAAAATGCTCACTAGATGGTTGTACTAAATAAGGCCCAGAATCAATTTCTAAATAGATTAAATTGGCGCTACCGTTTGCTGCTGTGGTGTGATCTTCGCCAGCAGGTTGGGTCCAAAAAGAACCAGCAGGCATCCACATTTTACCTGCAGTAGGATCGTCATTGTGCATAGCACCTTCAATCACGATGCCGCGATACGTAATATTATGAATATGCGGTGGAGATTCAAAACCTTTGTTAAAGCGTACCAGCATACCAGTTGCGGTATTTTTAGTGCGGTCTCCCCAAAGGTCTGCTGCGCCTGGGCTCTTATCACCACGAAGAGGGTTAAGGTAACCCCATTCAATATCATCTGCTGCTACGACCCTAGATGCTGTTTCTGCGGCAAACGCTGTTGTACTTGTAAATGATGTTGAAAGTGCCACTGCGCTAGATAATGCAAATGCGAGTGTTGTTGCTTTAATTGTGAATTTCATTTTTAAACCCTTTAACTTGATTGCTTGGGTGTATTTTATGTGCAGAAAGGCGGTGGATAAATGGGCAAATCGCCAATACACTTTCGCTAAAACGTGGATAATAGTTGCCGTGCTTGAAGATATTGATTCGATTTTAGCTATAATAAAATGAACCTGGCTAAAGTTTATGCCATTGTAGTTACACCACCATAGCGTTAATAAAACTAAATTCTACTAACAAAAAAAGAAGATGTTATGAAGATAGAAGACTTGCAAGTATTGCTCAAGGTGGCAGAACTGCATTCAATAACTGCTGCAGCGAACCAGCTAGACATAAGTTCCTCTGCCGCAAGCGTAGCTTTAAAGCGGTTAGAGCAAGACGTTGGCACTCAACTGTTTGTGCGAACTACCCGCAAAATACGGTTATCGCCCGAAGGTGAGCGTTTTCTACCCTTATGTCAGCAAGCACTAGACTTGCTTCAACAAGGTGTTATGCGTATCAGTGAAGAGCAGCAAGACATTAACGGCGAAGTGAAAATGGCCATGTCTTCGGAGATGGGACGTAACCTAATGCGGGTTTTGCTAAACGATATTATGGCGGAACACGAAGACGTATCTGTTAGGTTGCAGGTAAGTGACAGTCGTGTGGATTTCTACCGCGACGGGGTAGACATTGCGCTAAGAGCCATGACCAAAAGCGCGGTTCAAGAGCTCAATATGTATGGGTTCAAAATTTGTAATATTCCACACTTTATTTGTGCTTCGCCACGCTATATTGAAAAGTATGGAGAACCTACTAGCCCCGAAGAATTAGCAAATCACAATGCATTGCTTTACAAATTGTACGAGCTAACCCACGACGGTTGGGATCTATACAAAGGTGGAGAGGAAGGTAAAGAGAAAGGTAAAGAGAAATTCAAAGTTAAAGTAAAAAGTAACCGCGCAGTGAACGATGGCGACATTGTGCGCCGGTGGTGTGTTGATGGGGTGGGTATCGCAAAGAAGTCAGTTATTGATATTGCAGAGGATTTACTGGCGGGGCGCCTTCAGCGGGTTATGCCTGCTTATCACGTACCGCTTACTGAAATGTGGCTAGTGCTACCTAGCCGTCAACTTATCACGCCTGCAATTCGTTTAATCCGTGATGAACTCAAGATGAAAATAAATACGCTTAGAAAGGCGTTGATTTCCAAAGGTATACTTGATGAATCTGAATGGCCAAATGCCGACTAGCCTCGCTTGTATTCGCCAAATACTGATTAGTTACAAGTAGAGGGAGTAGTAAAATAAGGATTTTGTGTAAATTTAGTTGAACTTAATAGTGTGTTTAAATACCATGCGCACCTGATAATGAAAGTGATTATCATTTGCAATTAATAAAGCGGACACACAATGCACATAGACTTCACACACACAACCAAAGTTAGCGCAGCTACTGCGATTTTCTCCCTTTTTTATACCACTGCAATCTCGGCCCAAGCTGTTCAATCTCAGGATTTTACGTCCTTAGAGCAAAGTGGTGAAGAAGCACAACAAGAACAAGCTGTAACGGACGAAAACCTAGATATCATTACCGTTTACGGTCGTCACAACAGATTGATATTAGAATCTGGTACGGCTACTAAGTCGAACATGAGTTTGATGGAAACGCCTGCCGCTGTAGTATTGGTTGATGGAACATTATTAAAAGAACAAGGCGTCGACACGCTACAAGAAAGTATTCGTAACATTAGTGGTTTAACCCAAGATGGCAATAACTACGGGGTAGGCGATAACCTTGCTATTCGTGGCTTAGGTGTAAATTACACCTACGATGGTATTTATGCTGGTGCAGATTTAGGTAATAGCTACAACCCAACACGTTCAATGACTAATGTAGAAAGCATTGAAGTGTTAAAAGGCCCTGCAACGGGTCTTTACGGTATGGGTGAAGCAGGCGGGATTATCAACCTTATTGAGAAAAAGCCACAGTTTGAAGAGCGATACGAGATAGAAGCATCGTTAGGTAGTTGGGACAGTTACTCACTAATGTTTGATGCAACAAACGCCATTAATGACTCATTGGCTTATCGCGTAGTGGCTAATCATGAACAATCAGACGGCTATCGTGGACTTAGTGATGAACGAAGCGAGCTTTATACTTCATTGCGATATGACTATTCTCCCGACAACAAATTTTTAATTTCCGCTGCATATATCGACGATGCAGTGCAGATTGACTCTATCGGTCATCCGGTACGCTTAATCGATTTAACTTTATTAGATGCTGAGGCTGGTAGTGTTACCGCGTCAGATTTAGTTAATGGCGACGTAGATAGCGGTGGATTGCAACTAACCGATGAGCAAATAGCAGAGCTTGCAGCTTCGCTAACCTCTACAGATGGTGTTCAACCCTATGATTTAGGTGATACTAGCCTTATTTCACCATTGTCAGAGCCAAACGAAGGCAAAGAGTTTCGTATCAAAATACGCCAAGATGTGAACTTAGCGGATAACTGGTCACTGACTCAGCAATTACAATACCGTACATACGAGACTGACTATATTCGCCAAACCAGTGCATACAACTATGTGTATACAGAACGTACAGATGTAATCAACTTGGAGCCACGTGCGCCGTTAGTTATTGACGATGTGTTGTACCCGTTTGCCGCTCGTAGACAGGAATACCGAAACATTGTGGCTGACGAAAAAGTATGGCAATACTTTATTGATGTTACGAATACGTGGTCGGCTGGCAGCGTTGAAGGTGAGCATCTGTTTAGCGCGAACTACGAAGATCACGAAATGTCCTACGCGCAGTGGTCTATTTGGGATGCTGACGATACTCGAAGTGATGCAGTGCCTTACATTTTAGATATTCGTAATCCAAACTGGCCAACGGGTACGTTCGATGATTACAACCCATCGCTTCGCAGCAAGTATGAAAAAGACGTATCTAGCTGGGGCGTAAGTTTTCAAGAAGTGTTGTACTTTAATGAATACCTAACAGGTCGTTTCGGCGGTGCTTATGGTGCGGTTAAACAAACCTATTTGAACCAATATAGCGATGGTAACCTAGAGTACGATGCCGACGATGATGGTTTCACTTACAACTTAGGCTTAACCTACAAAGTAACACCGAATATCTCTACCTTTATAAACCATTCAAAAGGTAGAACCGCTTACAGTGTTTTAGGTTCACTGAGCGAAGAAGATAACCGCCCTGACTCAGAGTCAATCTCGTGGGATTTAGGGTTACGCTTTACCGCGTTATCTGAACAGTTACTTGGTTCAATCGTAGTGTTCGATACCGCAAGAACGAACCTGCAATACACTAACCCATTGTATGAAGACAATATTGACGACCCTGCTTACAACATTGATGTACCAGAGTTCTACTACGATGAGCAAGAGCGTACTACCGGTGTTGAAATTGATATTAACTTCGACATTAATGAGCAATGGGCGCTTAACACTAATGCTACGTACCAAGAGCCAGTAACGGAACCGGGTAATTTTGCTAGTAGTACTGATGAAGAACAAACCAAAGGTATTGCCGAAAAAACGGCAAGTACGTGGTTGACCTACAGCCATTCATTCAGCGCATTACCTGCACCCGTTAAATTCAGTGTGGGTGTGTCTTATGAAGATGAGCGTACTATTTCAGCATCTGCGTTTGGTATTTACTATGCCTTCGTAGATTCATACACAGTATGGGATGCTGCAATTAGCTATGTGTCTGACGACTGGGATGTTCAGCTAAATATCAAAAACCTTGATAATACCGATTACTATAGTAGCGCTATGTACCTTGGTGGTCTTCCTGGTGAAGAACGAAATGCCAAGTTAACGGTTGCGTACCGCTTTTAATCCTAGGCATTTATAGTAAGACAGGTATTAAACCGCTTGAATAAAAACGTAGCTATTATACTGCGTAGCATAGTCGCCATCATTGGCGGCTATGCGTTATCCGCACTGTTATCCATTTACTTAACCTATTCTTTCGTGCATTTATTGCATATCAACAAAGGCGTAGCTGTGCTCACTGCTAGCATGATGAGTTATGTCGCTTTTTTTATTCTATTTATTTCTAGTTTCGCGGTATCGAACATTGTGAGATGGCTGATTAGCTGTACTCTGATTATCGCGTTAGCCGTGCTATTTTTGCCCTTGGTAGAGGTATTGTGAAAACAACATTCAGAAAAACAATGATTTGGCTTCATACCTACTTAGGCATTATTTCTGGCTGGTTGTTGTTCGTTATTTTCGTAACGGGTACGCTAAGTTACTTTACCCCAGAAATTACGTATTGGATGATGCCAGAGCGGCAGGTTATTGTAGGCGATGGGTTTGACCGAAATATTGTGGTAGACGAGGCGAGCTATACGCAAACCAATACGCAGACCAAGACAAAGGTGGCGCAAGAGAGTCAGCGATTCCAGATAGAACAATCGTTAAACTACTTACAACATCATGCCAAAAACGCTAGTTCATGGCGAATTTACCTACCTACCGCCCGAGAGCAACATTGGTATGTTCAGTGGCGTGAGGGAAAAACACGTCATACGGTGAGTTTTAACAAAGACGCTACGCTTCTTGGGTCAACAACCGACACCAAAGGGGGATTGTTCTTCAGGAATTTCCACTATACCTTGCAGCTTAGAGGTTACGGCGGCCGCTATATCGCCGGAATAGCCGCTATGGCTATGCTGCTTACTCTTTTCAGTGGAATTTATACTCATAGGCGTTTCTTCAAAGACTTTTTTACCTTACGCAAAGGCAAGATATCAAAATGGACTTCCGATCTTCATGCATTAGTCGGCATTGTAACGCTACCTTTTTGCTTAATGATTTGTATAAGTGCCATTATGATTTACGCCATTATGTACACGCCTTTTTCGGCAAATATGCATTTTGAACAAGGCGAGCGGGGCGTAAATAAAGCAATCATCCCATCGCTTCCACCACTTACTAATAGTACAAGTACGGCAGCAAACTCGGTAAAAAGCTCGGCAGCAGGCGCCTCTGAATATATGCTAAGCAAATCGATAGCGTACTCAGCCATACTGACTAGCTTAAAAGCACAATGGCAAGAGCCACACGCGATTAAGCGAATCACGGTAGAAGCGCCGGGTAACGAAAATAGCCGCTTTATTATTGAACGCACTAAAAGCCTAACGGTTTCGAACCGCGCCGACCGACTTGTTTATTCAAGTTATACTGCAACGCCTCTTGAAGGCTATGAAGATGAAAGTGCACCCGCCACTTTCAGGCGAATAATGTATGGGTTACACCAAGCGAACTTTGCTACCACTGGCTTAAGATGGTTACTCTTTGGCTTAGGTGTATTGAGCTGCGTGCTTATAGCGTCGGGGTTAATTATTTGGGTTAATCAGCGGCGTACAAACCTTAGTAAAGGACAAAAGCGTATTCCCTTATCGTTACACATTATGGAAAAGGGCAACATCGCTTCCATTATGGGAATGGCCATTGCAACGCCCGTTTTTTTGCTTGCTAACCGGCTTATCCCTGCCGACACCTTAAACCGAGCTAACATGGAAATTAGTGCGTTTTTTGTTGCTTGGCTATACTGCTTGGTACACGTCATTTTTAGGCCTGCAAAAAACGCGTGGTTTGAACAGACATTGGTTGCTGTCGTAAGCTTTATAAGTCTAGCAGTGGTTGGAATATGTATGCCTTTTGAAAGAATAAAAGGTGCCGTTGGTACCGCAGACATTACTTACTTAAGTTTCTTTCTAGGGTTTGTATTATGCGGCGCTGTTTTTTCAGCACTAGCGTATTGGCTAAGAGTTCGTTTGTCCGCCTCCTCTTTAAGTGGCGCAACGTGTAATCAAGATAACCTAGAAACAAAAAAAGAGTAGTTAGACATGTTAACGGTAACTATTTTAGTGGTACTTGGTATTGGTTTACTTGCATTAGCGAGCAACAAACATTTCAAACTAGTAGGGTGGTTGTATGAAAATAAAAAACGCCATACGCGTAAGGTTGATGGCAAAAAATTTATTCAAAATGGCCTGCGTATAAGTGGTTGGCTATTGGTGGTAGGGTCTTTAATAGTCGCGGTTAATGCTACGCCTTCGCTGGC
The DNA here is from genome assembly GCF_017653625.1 of Alteromonas sp. K632G. NCBI lineage: Bacteria > Pseudomonadati > Pseudomonadota > Gammaproteobacteria > Alteromonadales > Alteromonadaceae > Alteromonas > Alteromonas sp. K632G. Next base: position 141,293 of record NZ_JAGGDM010000003.1, on the reverse strand, counting down.
GATATCACTTGTTTGGTGGTTTAGCCTAATAAGTGGTGCTATTTTTTTAGTGGCGTTATCAATTAACAAATAATAGCCAATACTATTACTTTTTTTAATTTACTCCGAAAAATTGTTGTCACACTTTTGCTGCAGCGCGTGACTATAGATTAAAGAGGAGTGAAACCATGAAATTTTTAAACTTAATTACGCTATTTTCTGCCGCCATATTGTTAATTAATTCAGCGACCCTACACGCAGAAGATACCTCTGCGTTAGCCACTGTACCTGTCACCGTTTACGAACAAATTGATAGCGCCAAGACGCAAGTCCCCAGCACTCAAACCCCTAGTACTCAAACCATAAGCAGGAATAATGACAGCAGTTCCAACAAGCCTATCAAACATGATGAACTAAACGTGTTATTTATACCTGGCTTAATGTCTAACGCTTCAGTTTGGTCAGAGTTATCCCACGAGCTTGGTAGTTACTATAAGGGGCAATATCGAAGCCACTTTGCCCAAGTGGCGGGTTTTGCGGACAACAAAGTTTATCCAAATAATCGGTTATCAAAAATTACCGCTGCGCTGGTATCGTATATTGAAAATAATAACTTAAATAATGTGATAGTCGTTGGACATAGCATGGGAGGTCATATTGCTTACCAGCTTGCACTTGCGCTACCAGAAAGAGTAAGTAAAGTGGTCTCAGTAGATGGCCTGCCTTTTATTACCCCTATTTTTACTCGTAGTAATAAGGTCACAGCAGCACAGGCAGAACCTTATGCAATGAGCGTTAAATCACAGTACGCTAATATGAATCAAGAGCAGTTAAGCGCGTATACACGTCAAGGTATCCACGTTCAAACGACCAGCGAATTGAACCAAGCTAAAGTGCTGTCTATGGCATCAAGTTCGCACCCAGAGACAGTGGGGCAAATAATGGCAGACTTGATGACATCCGACTTACGGTCGGCTATAACCTCCAGTAATACTCCTATACTATTTCTCGGAGCCAGTGGCGGGTTTAGTGATAATGACAGTAAAGAGATGGTTAAACAGTTATACACAGAACAATTTGCCAATGCTAAGCAAGCAAAAGTGGTGATGAACACACAATCTCGTCATTTTATTATGTACGATGATTTGCCATGGTTACTGCAACAGACAACACAGTTTATAGGAAAGGAGTAAGCGCATGGATGTGTATTCTTCAGATGTCATTGCCGCGCAAAGTGGAGATATTAAAGCTTTTGAGCGCTTAATTAATGCAAGCAAAAATACGGTAAGTGCAATTGCGCTTGGTATTGTAAAAGACATGGATGCTAGCGAAGACGTAGCGCAAAAAGTATTTATTAACTGTTGGCAAAATCTATCTACTTTGACCAACCCCAAAAGCTTTATGCCTTGGGTACGCCAAATGGCGCGTTATATGGCCATTAATTATCTACGAGACAATAAAGTTTCGAAATCGATAAAAGGTGATGAGGGCGAAAATATACTGGCAAGTTTCTGTAAAAGTGACGATGCGCTGGAAACTAAGATATCAGACGAGCAAACAAAGAAAATAATCGCAGCCCTTATAGATGAACTGCCATCGGATAGTAGAGAAGTGGTGTTGTTATATTATCGAGAGCAATGTTCTACAAAACATGTCGCGCAATTACTTGATATTTCTGATGCTGCAGTAAGAAAAAAGCTTTCGCGAGCACGAGCCATGCTTAAAACCCTAACGCTGGACAAATTCAGTCGCATTATTATTGCCACAACGCCTACGGTCACATTTACTTCAATGACGCTAACCTTATTAGCTAACCCTAAATCTGCAACTGCGGCGGTAGCCGTAGGGGCTACGGGAAGTGCTTCTAAAGGCGGTGTATTTAACAGTCTTTGGAGTAAAGTGTTGTGGGTATTTAGTGGCGCTATGTTAGGTGCGCTTGTTGCCATGGTAGCGGTAATTGCATCACATAAGTTAGCCGAACGTCACATGAAACATGAGCCTGATAAGAAAAAACTTAAGCGGGTGCGTAATTACACCTTAGTGTGGATTTTTGTTTGGGGTATGCTATTTGCGGCCTCTTATGAATTGTCTACTGGATTTATAATTCCATTGTTAACCTACTGCGGGTTTGGTGCAGGTATCGCAATTTTAACAAAGCGGGCTCATCAGATTATTTACTCGACTTCGCAGAAACTAAATACGCCATCTTCCGATATAAAGTATGAACAGCACGGACAGCTCAAAGGGGAAAACATTCAATATGAGCAATCAATGAATGTTTCTAACATGCTAGGTCTTTACGGTGGTCTTATTCTTGGTTTTATAGGGTTAATCGCAGGGCTGATTAATAGTGGGCGATTGGTAATAGGTTAATCTGCTTCACGTACTTCCAGCGCTTCAATATTGATAATAGTAGAGCGGTTTAGGGTTATCTTAAATCGCTGTACTTGCTGGTGCTTTTGCTTGTCAGTATGCATGAGCACTACATTTATTTGATAGCGTCGCTCTACAGCCTGCTTAGTAATTTTATTGTTTTCTAGCGAATACAGCCTACCTTCGCCTTTTTTGAGAAAGCGAACAAAAGGGGTGAGGTTAAAATAAATACGCTGTTGTATATCATCGTAACCTGGCAAGAAGCTTTTCGCATTTACGCGAGTGTCACTACGAAAATGTAACAGCTGAGCGGCTTGTTTGTTTTGCTGCCTACGGGTTTGATACAGTCTATCAACCTGCTTAGGTAAATCTCTATTACGAATGTATTCAAGCCAAATAGTTTGGGTGGCTATTCTGCTTTTATTTACGCTGTGGCTATAAATAATTTTCCACTTCGGTAAACCTTTTTGAATACGCCTCCAAATTACCCGCGTAATGTCTTCTTTAAAGATTTCCCGTAGCCCATAAATAACCCCCAGAATACCTACGAAGGCCACCGTCACCTCAGTGAAATTAGTACGAGCGTTTAGCACTAAAACCATCACTGCAGCCATGATCACAGCGGTTACCGTACCTTTAACCAAGCGGTTTAAATAAGTATTAAGGCTTTTCGTTTTCTTTTGAAATACCACACCGTATTCAATTAAACGCTGTAATAGCCGCATTTTGTTCGTAATGCGGTTTGGGTCATCTAACGTAATCTGCGAATTGTACTGATTATCTGCGCGGTACTGACTTTCTCGTCTACAAAAATCGAAAAGAAATTTCCGCTCACTGGAATAATCGCTACTTTTAGGGGCAGAGGATAATAGCTTTAAAAAAGACTGCTCTACCTGCCAACTCAAATAATTATCGGCATTCTCAAAATACGCCCGGAGTTTTTCGTCAGAAGGGGTGTAGCGCCTAAGTTTTTTTAACAGATCTGAGGTTTGCTCTGCTAGCACGATAGCTTGAGGATAAAACGTTTTGCTATCTTTAATCTTCAGCGTTTGCTTAACGTCTGTGTCGAGTGCGGTACGGATTTGATACGAGTATAAGTTTAAATTTAAGCGGTAATCACTTTGCTCGCCTTTTTTCTGACTGATAAAGCGGCTTCGAACCAAAGGAACATGCAACTGATCTGAATAATAGGCGCTGTGGTTTTGAATACTGTGGTGAAAATACTGTTCTTCGGTAAGGGTCTTCGAGCTAATACCCATTTCATCAGGCAGTGAAAAAAACAGGTCGAGACGCTGATGATCACTCGGTAATAGCTGATAATCGACTCTAAAAGACAGGTTTTCATCTTGCGTGAGTTTAATTTTGTGCACTTAGGTAATTTTCGCCTTATTCATCACTGTGTTACCGCTTCTTACGAAAGTATGCACTATTTTGGTTTTGTTACGAAGAATACTACGAATTAAATTGCACTAATATCGCCACTGATAGCACGCTACTACACGTTGAAACCATTCGAACTAAACAATTCTGTCTGTCCACTTATGAAATACTCTTATGAAATAAGACTAACTTCTTCGGATTTTTCTGGTTGTTTTGTAATCTTCTTATAGGCTGGTACTTAGTGTAAGGAATTGTTCGTGTTCAATCTAATCGGTAATTCTAAAAAGCGAATGTTCTCGAAGGCCATGATAACTACCCCTTTAAATTGTATATAAATAAATCTAAATCGAAAGAATTAAGCTAATAAAACAGCGTATTGTGCGCATTTTAACCTTTGTGTTTGGGTTCAAACAAAGCGCCTTAGATTTAGCTCAAATCATTTTTAAATAAATTCAGCCTTTGTCAACGTTGAATTATTAGTGTTAATCCCTTAGTATTTATTTTTATTGAACGATCAATTAATAAAAAATACACATTTCTCAGATAGAGTTAGATTTCTTTTTTAGTCTTCAATACACAATAGAGGGGCTTCTTTAATCTATCTTTCAGTTAGCCGCTGTATAACGGTTGCAAAGCATTTGTAGGCGTTAGTGAAAACGCTGTTTGTAAACGTTTTAAGCATAAATAACGGATTCAAGACGTTAATTAAGCGGTATGTGTGTTATTTCGAGCGATCAGGCCTGCGTGAAGCGGTAAGCACGCCTGACGAAGTAAATTTGAACAATATCAGTGGGTTCTAAGCTGCTGATAGTTATCAAAATAGGTTTAATGTGACGACTCCAGTTTATCAAAATTTTATTCACGGCAAGTTCATTGCTAATAGCAGTGGTGAGACGTTTGCGGTTAAAAACCCTGCTACCGACGACGTTATTTACCATGTTGAAGTGGCAGACGAAGCGGTACAACAAGCGGCAATAGCAAGCGCAAAAGAAGGCTTTGCTATTTGGTCTGCTATGACACCGGTTGAGCGCAGCCGTATTCTATTAAAAGCGGTAGCGTTACTTCGTGAACGAAATGATGAGCTGGCTAAAATTGAAGTGCTAGATACCGGTAAACCTTGGCAAGAAGCCGAGTGTGTAGACGTTGTAACCGGTGCTGATGTCATTGAGTACTTTGCTGGCCTTGCTCCTACGCAAGTAGGTCAACAGCAGATGGTAGGCGACGACTTCTACTATACACGTAAAGAGCCACTTGGCATTTGTGCAGGTATTGGTGCCTGGAACTACCCATTACAAATTGCATGTTGGAAGTCTGGCCCAGCCTTAGCGGCAGGTAACGCCTTACTATTTAAACCTTCAGAAGAAACACCATTAGGTGCTATTAAACTTGCTGAAATTTTCTTTGAAGCGGGCGTACCCGCTGGCGTGTTCAATGTTGTACAAGGTGCAGCAGAAGTTGGCCAATGGTTAACCCAACACCCAGATATTGAAAAAGTGTCTTTTACTGGCGAAGTCGGTACAGGCAAAAAGGTAGTGGCGAATGCAGCCGGTTCATTAAAAGACGTCACCATGGAACTTGGTGGTAAATCGCCATTGTTGGTGTTTGAAGACGCCGACGTATCGCAAGCAGTAAGCGCAGCCATGCTGGGTAACTTTTATACCCAAGGTGAAGTTTGCACAAACTGTACACGGGTTTACGTGCATAAATCGGTATACCAAGCCTTTATTGACGAACTTAAAACCCGTACAGAACAAAACATAGTGGCTGGCGACCCGCTCGATCCAAACGTGAATTTAGGCGCACTTATTTCTAAAAATCACCAAGACTTAGTGATGAGCTACATCAATAAAGGTGTTGAAGAAGGCGCTACCGTGCTAACGGGCGGTACAACGCTTAACCCTGAATCAGCGCCAAACGGCTACTTTGTAGCACCTACTGTATTCACCGATTGCACCGACGAAATGACTATTGTTAAAGAAGAAATCTTTGGCCCAGTCATGAGTGTGTTGGTGTTTGAAGACGAAGCCGATGTTATTCAGCGTGCTAACAATACCCACTTAGGTTTGGCTGCAGGTGTGTTTACCAAAGATATTAAACGGGCACATCGCGTTATCCATAAGCTGCAAGCCGGTATTTGTTGGATAAACAGCTATGGTAATTCACCGGCTGAAATGCCAGTGGGCGGCTATAAGCAGTCTGGTATTGGCCGCGAAAATGGAATTGAAACGCTAGATCACTACACCCAGACCAAATCTGTATATGTGGGCATGACCGACATAGAGAGCCCGTTTTAATGAGTAAGCAAGCATATGATTACATCATAGTGGGTGCTGGCTCTGCAGGGTGTGTGTTGGCTAACCGACTATCAGAAGACGCAAATAATAACGTGCTTTTGCTAGAAACCGGCGGCAGTGATAAAAGCATTTTTATTAAAATGCCCACGGCGTTATCTATTCCCATGAATACCGACAAATATGCATGGCAGTTCCACACCGAAGAAGAGCCGTTTCTAGATAACCGCAAAATGCATTGCCCACGAGGTAAGGTATTGGGTGGTTCCTCATCAATTAACGGTATGGTGTACGTTCGCGGCCATGCAAAAGATTTCGATGAGTGGGAAGAACACGGCGCCCAAGGCTGGAACTACCAAGCTTGTTTACCTTATTTTCAAAAAGCCGAGTCATTTTATTTAGGTAATGATGACTACCGTGGTGGAAAGGGCCCTTTAGGGGTTAACAATGGCAACGAAATGGCCAACCCTTTATACACCGCCTTTATAGAAGCGGGAAAGGAAGCGGGCTACGCTACAACGGCTGATTATAACGCCGCCCAGCAGGAAGGCTTTGGTCCAATGCACATGACCGTGAAAGACGGCGTGCGCAGTTCGGCTAGCCGTGAATACCTAGACCCGGTTAAATCGCGGAAAAACCTAACGCTTGTTACCGGTGCCCTGGCTGAAAAAGTCATACTTGAAGGTAAAAAAGCGGTGGGTGTGCAGTACAGCGTAAACGGTAAACGTGTTACCGCAAAAGCCAATAAAGAGGTGGTGTTAAGTGCCGGTTCTATTGGCTCGCCACACCTTTTACAACTTTCTGGCATTGGCGACAGCGAAACGCTTAAAGCAGCAGGCGTTGACGTTAAGCACCATTTGCCAGGGGTAGGGCAGAACCTACAAGATCACTTGGAGTTTTACTTTCAATATAAGTGCAAACAGCCTATTACGCTTAACGGTAAATTAGGGCTGATTTCAAAAGGACTAATTGGTGCACGTTGGATGTTTACCCGCAAAGGGTTAGGCGCCACCAACCATTTTGAGTCTTGCGCGTTTATTCGCTCGAAGCCTGGTGTTGAATGGCCAGATATTCAGTATCACTTCTTACCAGCGGCCATGCGTTACGACGGACGTAGTGCCTTTGATGGACATGGTTTTCAAGTGCATGTTGGTCACAACAAACCTAAAAGCCGCGGTGCCGTTACTATTAAAACGGCTAATCCTACCGACGCACCCAAAATTCAATTTAACTACTTGCAGCATCAAGACGACATTGAAGGCTTTCGTGCCTGCGTGCGTTTAACCCGTGAAATCATTGAACAAAGCGCGTTTGACGACTACCGAGAAGATGAAATTCAACCTGGTAAGCATATTCAAACCGATGAAGAAATTGACGCCTTCGTGCGCCAAGCGGTTGAAAGCGCTTATCACCCGTCTTGCTCGTGCAAAATGGGTGAAGATGCCATGGCAGTAGTGAATTCCAATACGCAAGTACATGGTATTGAGAGCCTACGTGTTGTGGATTCTTCAATTTTCCCAACAGTACCTAATGGCAACTTAAACGCGCCTACCATTATGGTGGCAGAAAAAGCGGCTGATTTAATACTGGGCAAGCCTGCGCTAGCACATTCACCGGTTAACGTTGCTACATCAAATAATTGGGAAACGGTTCAGCGTAATTCAACGATTTAATCTGAGCGGCCTACACGTACCAAAAAGGCATTTTTGGTACGTATGAAAAATATAACAACAGGAAGAAAGATGAAGCATTATCGATTGTTTTGGGGAGGTAGTAATGACCTTATGGCTTAATGCTGGGATCATTTTCACCCTATTAGCCATTGTGGTTATTCTTGTTAAATGGGGAAATGTGAAGTGTATCGGTATCACCCCGGTTAGGCTTTTCACTTTTATCGCCATTCTATTTACCTCGGGCCTAGACGTTGGCCTAATCATGTTTCCGCTTACCGAGTTCGGTGGCTATGCAAACATAGCAGCGAACCCTGAATACGCCTTTACTAACCCTATTGCCATTGAGTTTGGCTATTGGGGCTTTCTAATATGGGGCTTTTACTTTCTTACCTGTTTTTATTTTTGCGTGGTAGAGCCCAAGGTTAAGTTCTTCGAAATACCACTGGTTAAATTCATTAATAACGTGGTGATTATTGGTACCTGCGCCTTTACCGCATTTTTACTACTGTCGAATTTACCCTGGTATTTACCCGCGATCGGCGATGGCGAGTCCATCATACCTACTTTCTATTTCATCGTGTTCGCGGCTATCTGTTTTGCGGTTTACTCCAGTACCGACATTAAATATGTACGGTTACTGAGTATCTCTACAACGTGGTTATTTATCGCGTTAATTGGCTTCATGTGGGCGGGCGCCTTTTTGGGAAGTGACAGCCAAATTGCCGCATTTACACATAATTTGGAACTCATAGGCAGTTACTTTGGAAACATTGAACACTTCGTGTTGCCGCTAAACGAATACCACGAGTTTTACTTATTTTGGTGGTTCGCATGGAGCATCATGATTGGGCAGTTCACTTCGCGTTTTGTAGGAGGTTTACGCACCTATCAAGTGCTAGGCGCCATGCTGATATTCCCTTCAATACCTATTGCGGTGTGGTTTAGCGTTATTTATCAATATCACGAAGCTGGCATACCCACCACTGGTTTGAAGAACTTTGCGATGGCCTTTGTAGGAATTGTATTTGTTATTAACTCGTTAGATTCGCTTATTCGCTTGTATACAGACAATTTAAATTTAACGGTGAAGCGCTTCGGAAGGGTTAAGTACATTGCTATGAATGTAGTCATGCTTTCCTTACTAACTCTGCTGTTTAAATTAGAGTTTTTACAAATTCAGTGGGTAGGTGCATTAGTCATCGGCCTGTTTTTCAGCTGCGCATTTTTCATGCTGTACCGTAAACCAAAAACCGTAAAAAATATCGATAGTTCTCCTGAAGACAACGAAATCGATTTTACAAAAATAGATTCAGGGCCGTAAGAGCCTCAAATAAAAACATCACTATCTATCTAATAACAGAAAATAAAACACAACACACAACGGGAGTTTTATGAACACTTATGTGCCAAAAAAACGAAGCTTAATCGCTTTATCTGTACTTGCAGCGACGTCATTAACGTCAATGCATGCGCTAGCTCAAGAAGCAGAAACGCAAGCAGCTGAAGAAGACAAAGATGTTGAATCAATATTAGTAACTGGGCGTAATGTTTCATACGCTAACAGTGCAACTTCAACAGAAATGAAAAAGCAACAAACCCCGATGACTAGCGCATTGGCACTTATAGACAATTTGCCAGGTGTATTGGTAACTGAAGGCGACCCGTTTGGTTCTGATGAATGGTCTACTACGATTTCAATTCGTGGTTTTCAGGTTAACCTTGACTCTCAGCAAATTGGGATGACCGTTGATGGCATTGCCAACGGTAACTCTAACTACGGTGGTGGTACTAAAGCCAGCCGATATATTGATACCGAAAACTTACGTGGCACTGTTGTTTCACAGGGTACCGCTGACATTAGCTCTCGTTCGAATGAAGCTCTTGGTGGAACAATGGATTTTACTACCATTAGACCTGCGCTGGATGAGCAATTAACAGTAAGTACTACATTTGCAGAATACAACGCCAGTAAAGTGTATGTTCGTTACGATACCGGCGAGATTGCTCCAGATACGTTTGCATGGATTTCGTTATCTACTCAGCAAAATGATGATTACATGGATGGGTCAGTGACTAATACCCGTGACCATTTAGAAGGTAAAATCATTAGCACAATAGGTGAAGTAGACCTTACGGGCTACGTGAGTTACGACGATGCACAAGAATACACTTATCAACGTGTTTATGGGTTAGCCCAGTATGCTCAAAACCCGGAATGGGATGGACTAACTGATACGTGGTCTGGTATTCCTTATCAAGATCAGGTGTTTCGCGAAGGGTGGGTTACCGAGCGCGAGAATTTCTTTACCTATCTAAAAGCCGATTTCTCAGTAGGAAGCGTTGATTTTAGTACTAACGTTTATTATCACGAAAACGAAGGTGCAGGTAAGTGGAACCCATACTATATTGCCGATGTAACTGATGACGGCGCAGGTAATGCAAACTCTGAATTAAATACTTCAAGCACCGTAAACGGCGGCAGCACCTTAGGCCTAATCTACTTTGTTAATAGTGCTGGCGAAGCCCTTTCACCTATTGATAACTGTGTCAGCTCAATCAGTTCACCTTACGGTGGTGGTGGCGCTGAAGTTGATCCAAATTGCTATGAGCAAGGCGCTATTGCAGTAAGCTCTAACCGTCACACTCATTACAACAAAAAGCGCTACGGTATTAACGGTGACTTCGTATGGAACACAACCATTGCCGATATGGACAACGTAGTTCGTGGTGGTTTTTGGTATGAAGATTATCAGCGTGACGAATACCGCGATTGGCACAAAACCATTGATGCTTCAACAAGCGCTCGCTACGAAAACACCCCTTATTGGATTCAGTACGACCGAGAGTTTCCTGTTGAAACCCTTATGTACTATGTTGAAAACGAACTTGATGCAGGGTTTGCGAAAATTCGTTTAGGGGCAAAGCAGTTTAACGTTGATGTGTCTAAAGAAGACCAATTTACCCCTGAAAATAACTTAGATATATCGTCTGACTCAGATGTACTTATTTCTGCTGGTTTCGTTGCACCATTACCGGTTAACGGTTTAGAGCTTTTCGGTGGATATGCAGAGAACTTTGCAGCGGTTAAAGATGCGGTATTAGAGCGTGACGACACTGATATCAGTACGGTAGAGCCAGAAACCGCAGACAATATCGATTTCGGTTTGCGTTATTCAACGCCTGGATTCAACGCAAGCTTAACGTATTACACGATTGAATTTGAAAACCGCATTACCTTTGTAAGTAACGAAGACGTAAATGGTATCGATTTCTTAGAATCTGCTGCAGGCGGCTACATCAATGACGGTGGTATTGAATCTGATGGGATAGAAGCATCTATTGATTACAGCATTACTGATTCATTAGGCATCTATGTTTCATATACTAAAAACGACTCGACTTACACTGACGAAGGCGTTAGCGGTAACACCGTAATCGGTTCACCAGAAGACATGGCCGTAGTTAGTTTTGATTACACCAAAGGTGATTTCTACGCTGGCTTTAGCACAAAATATGTAGGTGAGCGTTTCTTAGACCAAGCTAATACACAAGAAACTGACTCTTACATTGTAAGTGACCTGTATTTAGGTAAAACGGCTTACGACATTGGCGGTAGCATTGATAGCGTGGAGCTAAGCTTTACCGTAAACAATGTGTTCGATGAAGATTACCTTGGTTCTATTGCTGCAAACGCCGGATGGATTGGTGCCCCTCGCATAGCTTCTTTCAACGTACGCGTTGCTATGTAATTAAAGAGGTGTAAAAGCGTTATTCAATAGCGCTTTAGAATAAAAAGAATAAAGCCGCAACCAGGCTTACTGGCTGCGGCTTTATTCTTAAGTGTTATCACACGGTTTACGTACTAACGCGCTATTGTTGTCTTTTTCATGCGCCATTCACTCAAACGACTTGTATTACCACATAAGGTGTTTTTATGAAGTTTTCGACGCTAAGTCCTGCATTATTGGGTATTTCATTATTGGTATCGGGGAGTCTTTTATCACATGCAAGTCATGCCTCGGTGAGTATCACAAAAGGGAAAACGGCCATTCCACATGGGAATGCTATTTCCAACGAAGATTTAACCATTCAAAACGATAAACTCGCATTCGCTATTGCAGTAGATTCAGCGCCGCCGTGGGGCGTAGCTAGAGGCTGTATAGTTGACATTGCTAATGTGAAAGAGGATGGAACACTTAGCAATGACCGCGTTGCTTTTGCTGATTTCATTCCAAATAATTGGTCAAGTTGGCCTAATACCTACACTAAAATTGATATTCTTAAAGACACTGCTCAAGAAGCGGTCGTGAATATCAAAAGAGACTTTGGCGAAACTGAAATAAGTACAACGTACAGCCTTTCTGAGGGCTCAGATCTTATTCATGTTGAAACCACAATGACCAATAAAGGTGATAGCGATATCGACGCGCTTTCAGGCTACACCTTATGGCCAGATTCCGGATACAAATTCGCGGTTCCTCGTAGTCACACTACCGAAAAATCATCTGAAAATGTATGGTTATCAGACCGTTTCGTGGGTTACGACGAAGAATGGGCGGTTGCATTGCACGCACCTTATATGCGTGAAACTAGAAATCAGTCACGTGATTTATACGCGGCACATACACTCAGTCCTTCACAAAGTATGACTTTCTCGGGTGATTATCAGGTATTGCCCCGTGGTAACTTAGCGCCCGTTGTGAGTGCCGAAATAAAGCGAAAGGCACTTAAAAGTGGAACAATAGAAGCGCACGTAAGTACACAGGAAGGGCAAACCGTTGAGCAAGCCGCCATTATAGTGTCGCAAAATGGTGTGCCTTATATGTGGGCCATGGGTAACGGCAAGAATGTGGATTTCACGCTACCGGTAGGCGACTACGAAGTTTACGCTACGGGCAAACAACATTCAGACAGTAAAACGCGCCTGATTACCGTTGAAGAGAACGTGACGCAGAAACTCTCATTCGATGCGCTTCGCGCCCCAGGTGCGATAAGCCTTAATGTAATCGATGGGAAGAGTCAGCAGCCCATAGATGCAAAGATTACAATAGAGCAGGGCAATCAACCACTCATCGAATATTTAGGGGCACGAACCTTCTTTACCGACCTTGATAATATTGGCAACGCCGTATTTGGTTTGGCACCAGGGGAATACGAATTAAGCGTTTCACATGGCGCGGGCTTTAACGCTAAAAGAACTTTGATTTCGGCAAGCGTTAATGCAAATGAAACCACGACTTTAGCAAGTGCTATTGATGTAAAAACGTACCCTACGAAATACGGTTGGTACGCAGGCGACCTGCACCATCATGCCGATGTATTAGAAGGGTCAACAAACCCGACAAATCTGGTGCGTTCTCAACTAGCCGCTGGGTTAAACGTGTTATTTGTAAGTGATCATGATTCCACTAAAAATAACGACACCATTCAAACTCTAGCCGATGCACGCGATGTGCCCTTTATACCGTCTATTGAAGTGTCGCCGTCTTGGGGTCATTTCAACGCATTTCCTATCGATAGTGGCGCGCAATTAACGGTCGATCCAGGTGTAGATGATATACATACCATTATTGAAGATGTGCGGCGTATGGGCGCTACCGTTATTGCGTCAAATCACCCCTACATACCTTATGGCTATTTAAGCAGTTTAGATAAAGGCACAGCGCCGGGCGGCTTTAACCCTAGCATAGATTTATTTGAGTTAAATGCCGTGGTGAATAACGAGCCAACTATTGATAAAGCGCATCAGTTTTGGAATGAAGGATTACCCTACTATTTTACCGCAGGATCAGACACTCACGATGTGTTAAACCAAACCAGTGGCTTAAACCGGTTGTTTGTATATACCGGCAGTAAACCGACGGCTAAGGGCTTCGCACAGGCCGCAAAAGATGGCCATTCGTACGTGTCTTACGGCCCAGTCATTTACCCTAAAAACGTAATGTTTGGCGATACAATGAAGCTAGCAAAGGCACAAGCGCGAACGATTACTTTCGATTTGGTGGCGGTAAATGGGCTTAAGTCGGTGCAGTTGATTGGTAGTGATAGCGCTGCCACTGCTACCGATACGCAAAGTGCCGGGAACAGCGTAGTGCTTGAAGATAAAACGCTTACTGGGGATCACGACTCCGTTAGCTTTGAAGTTCCACAAGTTTCGGGCTGGGTAGCGTTAGTGGTAGAAGACAACGAAGGCCGTAAAGCCTATACCAATCCCATTTGGCTTGAGTTGGTTGATGAGAGCCAGTTTTAGTAGTTGATATTGAAAGTGGGGTCAGAGTGCTTTTGCTAGTAAAGGTATTCTGACCTCATTTCTTCAGTTCTTATTCGTTAATTAATAGAAAAGCTGATAAAAACGACTGCCCCTAAAGGTCTTCTAAATGCTCTCGACCAATCACCCGGCTAATTTCTATTTGGTTGCAACTTTCAATTGTACGAAAATAAATTGTGTGCACACCGTACACACTTCTGCGATATCCTGGACGAATGTGAGAGACTTTCGGGTAGGTGGCCGGTGTATGTGCTATCTGATCCAGACGAATTTCTAATCCGCTTAAGTACTTGGTAGCCTGATTGACTCCAAATCGGTCAATACCAAAAAGAAATAGACGTTCAATATCGTCCGCAGCATCTGGCGATAGCTTGTACTTAGCCACGGTTAGCCTTTCTTATTAAGAGCAGCTTGTTTTATGTCTTCAATGCTAAGCTTGCTGTAGCCTTCTTTTTCAATTCTTTGTTCGGCTTGAATCAGTAATGCTCTAGTGCGAATTAAATCGGCCTCTTCTTCTTTACGTCGCTGCCGTATAAGATCATTAATCACTTCACTGTGGCTTGCATACTCTTGGCTTTCAACTTGAAACTTGAGCCACTCTGCATTGGGTTCATTAATACTGATACTTTGACGATTAGCCATATAAAAACTATAGTTTGGTGCGTTATAGGTTCAATTATACACCAATTTTAATAATGCAAAAGCGTCTCGGTTTTAGCGACGTAAACAATAAGCCCCGAACCTTTTAGGTTTGGGTTTTCGTATTTAGTGAAGCAAGTGAGTATTATAGATGTGTGGGGAGTCAAAAGGCACTTTATGCGCCTAAACTACCCCACTATTACATAACTTAGCTAGTAGCAAGGGCAGGATTGCGATTACGCAGTTGTAAATAACTAAGCGCCCACATGATAAACCCACCAAAGAAAAGCATAGCCGATACATAGCCTGTTTCGTTGAAACTAGCGCCCGATGCCAATAGTGCGCCGCCCAGCATTGGGCCAATAGCATTTGCCGTATTAAATGCGCACTGCACAAGCGCACCTATCATTGCATGCCCCGTGGGTGAAACATCTAACAACATCGACTGAATAACGGCGGCTAAGCCCACGCTTGCACCAAGCAGAAATACCGTAAGGTAAAGCCACCAAATATTACTTGCCGCAAACACATATATAACAGACACCCCAACACTGCATAGCAACGCAATACCTGTGGTACGAAGAGGAGATTTGTCAGCCAGTTTACTAATAAACCAATTACCGATAGTGGTACCAATACCAAACATCATCATGGCAATCGAAATGGTTACTTCTGGCGAGTTAGTCACGTTTAATATGGTATCGGCAAGGTAGGTATAAATACAAAACACACCACCAAAGCCAACAAATATGATGCCTGAAATTGACCATACGAGTTTGTTCTTAAGCACGCCAAACTCTTCCCGTAAGTTCGTTGGCGTGGTGACTGGGCTGCTAGGCACGAACATATAAATAAGTGCGATGGTGATGAGCGCAAGGGCCGCGACTAGCGCCATACACACTCGCCAACTCATATTTTGCCCTATCAGGGTTGCCATGGGCACACCGACAATAGTGGCAATAGTTAAACCAGCAAACACCATCGACATATAGCTGGCGCGTTTACCAGCAGGAGCCATACTAGCGGCAATCAATAACGCAGTACCAAAATAAGCGCCGTGGGGCAAACCAGACAATACACGATAAAACACCAACTCTGGCAAGCTAGAGGCGATAGCACTTAAGCCATTAGCTATACACATCATTGCTGCAAAGATGATCAGAGAAGTGCGTCTGTTGGTCTTGTTAGTCAGTAACATAAACGACGGCGCGCCAATGACCACACCAATGGCATAGCCGCTTATTACATTGCCGGCCATTGATGGCGTGACAGCATAAGTTTCGGCGATAAGAGGTAACATCGACATAGATGAAAACTCTGTAAGCCCTAAAACAAATGTGCCCAGCGCCATTACGAAGATAGGCCAAACTACGGCGCTTGGGTTTGAAGGTGATGCAGACATAAATACCTTAAAATTTGATGGTGAGGAATAATGTAAGCCTCAGCAATCACAAATACGTTGTAAGAAATTGCGCGATAGAAAGCAATTAACGTATTTACGTTAACGTTCGATACAGCAACTTGGTGTAGTAGGGATGTTTTGAGCCAAAGGAAACCTAGAGATAAACCGGTATTCGCATTAAGCAATGAATTCTTATTAGGAAAGGTATTATATGCTAGGAATGCATCATATTTCTATTGCTAGCGCCACAGATAGCTTAGTTTTATCGGTCAAGTGCCCAGATAGCTTTTTTAGTTATTCACTCACCGCAACATTTTTGATAGCAATGTAGGAAAAACATAAATTAGTGAGTTACTTTTTCCATCATTAAAAAGTAAGGAAAAGCGCATTCGGATTTGAAAGAGAAATAACCGCGTATGTTTTGTTTTAGCAATTAAAATACCAGTAACAATATAGACGCATCAGCGTAAGGCCAATAAACCTTGTCAGAATCATTGTAAGCTGCGTGAGTTACCTATAAAAAAACCGGCGAAGAAACGCCGGTTTTTGTCTTGACCTTATAAAAAGCAAATTACATTTTATAAGCTACGGTTACATAACCAAAGCGGCCGATATTGTCGTATGTAGCATCGTTTGAACCAGTACCAGTGGTACCCGTAGGCAGTGCACGGTTAAACAGGTTATCAATACCCACGGTTAGGCTGACGCCATTCGCGAAGTTGTAACCTGCGGTCACGTCAGTAACTGCATATGATGGCAGTTCCATACGATTACTCGGGTTAGGGTTGAGAGCTAACTCTTGATTATCGTAAAGGCTTGCACGTTCAATGTAGCGAGTTTTCCAACTTGCTTCCCAGTCACCGCGGCTGTAATTAAGCGTGAATACACCTTGCCAATCAGACTCACCCGCAGTGCCCGCGTATTGGTAAAATAGGTCTGGGTTGTCTTGGAATGGGAACTCTTTGCGATCTTTTAGGTAGGTTGCGATCAGGCTTGTACGAAAGGCACCTTCTAGCGCATCAAAGTCGTAGCCTAGTTCGAAATCTACACCCTTTGCTTCTTGGCCCGCAATGTTCAACGCATAACTGCGAATTTGCGTGATTTCACCTGTTTCTGAATCACGGTCGATAAGGCCGCAATATGGGTTATCTATACCTGTTTCAGAGTCTACGCAACGATCAAGAATAGTTTGACCATCTATGCTGGTAATTGCATCGGTAAGTTCAATTTCCCAATAGTCGACAGTAGCAGTAAAGCCTTCAAACCAACCAGGTGTGTAAACCAAGCCTAGTGTTTTAGAGATAGATTGCTCCGCTTGAAGGTCAATGTTACCACCGTTTACACCTTCCAACGTGGCTGAGTCATACTCAGAGTTAAAATCTGCTGGAACACCTAATGCGTTACAGTTTGCGATACGCTGGTCGGCGTTGGCAAGGTTATCTAGGTTGTCTGTACGGCATGGGTCGTCAACGTTGAAGAACGTTTGGCTAGCTTCGCCGTATAGTTCACTAATATTTGGTGCGCGAAGCGCTGATGATTTAGTCGCTCTCACTCGTAAGTCTTCGAAAACCTGCCAATCTAAACCAAGCTTCCAGCTCTTCGCATTACCAATAGACGAATAGTTAGCAATACGGGCGGCCGTGTCGAACGTCAGCATATCTACGCCTGGAAGGCCTTCAAGTAGCGGTATAGTAAGTTCTGTAAATACTTCAGATACGTCATACTCACCTTTGTCTTCGCCAAGAACATTGAAGAAGGTGCCAACTGCATTATTAGGCTCTTCAATTTCGCTTTTCTCTTTGCGATATTCTACACCTGCGGCAAAACCTACGTAGCCCGCTGGTAACTCATAAATACCAGAGTTCGCAATCGTTGCGCCAGCGTTGTACTGTTCAATTGTGCTGTTACCCACAGAGGTGGTATTCACATAATCAATAGCTTCTTGTGAAGGCTGACCGTAACCCATAATGTTAAGCGGAACACAGCCATCTGCACTGCCTGATGCACAAACAATGTTACCATTGTCGTCTTCAATAGCGTCTATTGCGTTATAGAAGTTCTGAAGAATCAGGTTGTTGCGGTTCTCACGCTCTAGCTCAGTTTTACCGTAGTTTACGAATGCTTCGTAGTTCCACTCATCATTGATGTAACCTTCAACACCAAGTACGTAGCGATAAGTTTCACGCTCGTCCGCCTCTGTACGACGACCTAAGTCGGTCATCATGCGGTTTAGCACGATACTATCAAGATCGTTTGCGTCCATGTACTCAGCAACGCTGTCGTCTAGGAATGCGTTGTTTCGAGAGATAGTCGTTTCATCGCTATAGAAGAAGAAAGCAGGCTGCCCCATAGAAATGGCGCGAGTACGGGCGTATTTAGCTTGCGCGTAAACGGTGGTGTCGTCGTTTAGTGTGTAGTTACCTTTAACATTTACGTTAGTACGGTCAAACTCAGGCTGTAGTTGCGTGAACTGGCCAAGGTTGAAAAAATCGCAGTTAGCGCAGAAAACGCCGTCTACTTGCTCGCCAATATAAATGTCTTTAAGTGAACCGTCAGCGTTGAAAGTTTTGGTTCCATCACCGAACACACCTGCGTTATTTAACACGTAGTAACCGGCGTTAGCCGTGTAGATATCATCAGGGTATGCGGTTGAATCTAGTTGGTCTTCACTGCGCTCGTAACCCATGATGCTTTCAAAACTCATGTTACGATAAGACGTGGCAGTCCACGGGTTGTCTAGCGCATCTAACGATTCTTGTGAGCTATATTCAGCTGCAAAAGCGATGTTACCGCGGTCGTTGTCGAAGTTGAAACCGTAAGACGCTTGATACTTATCGTTCTTATAGCCGTTTTCCTGCGCAAAACCTTGGGTTGCGCTAATGTCGAACCCTTCAATATTCTTTTTAAGAATGAAGTTAACTACACCGGTAACCGCGTCGGCACCGTAAACAGCAGATGCACCACCAGTTACAATTTCAACACGCTCAATCCATGAAGTTGGAATCGTGTTCGTATCAACTGCGGCTGTGCCTGCTGATGAAGATACGTGGCGTTTGCCGTCGACCAACACTAATGTGCGGTCTGTACCCATACCGCGAAGATCTAAAATGTTTAGCCCCGCAGTACCAATAAATTGTCCTGAGTTACCAAGCGAGAACGTGTTAGCTAAAGAGGGCAGTTCATTAAGCACCTCACCAATGTTCATCGCACCTGAGTTAAGCAGTGACTCGCCAGAAATAGCGGTAACCGGCGAAGGTGCAATTGCGCCCTGACGAGAAATACGTGAACCTGTAACTTGAATTTTTTCGACATCGGCGCCACTGGTCGCAGAGTCTTGCGCCAATACGTTGGCGGAGGTCAACGCGACGCTTCCAGCCAATGCTAACCGAACAGCAGTTGCAATATTTTTCATGTGTGTTCCTGGTAAATTAAATTTTCGTGCTTGTTATCAAATAAGGCCAAATTTTAGGCAAGCCTTAAAAGGTTATTTTGTGTTCAAAGTTATACTTGTGTCTAAGAGGGCGCGCATTCTAATGAGCATGAGCAGACGAAATCAATTTTTTACGAAGAAATGAATAACCCTTTTGGGAGTATTAACTTATTGTTGATTTTTATTTAAACATTAGGTTTTTGTTATATGCGGGATTTTTGGTTGAAAAATGAAAAATCTTTAGGTGTTAATTAAACTGGCGGTCAAATTTTGTTTATTTTGCGTAATTTTCATGCAGTAATTTCAGGTGTAAAACTTCAGAAATCCATCTTCTGAATCGGATAAGCTAATATTTAAATTGTTAGTGCGATATTTAACCTGCTTAAGATTAGTTCTGCATTTCATCTTAATACTTGGGCTGCTCATCGCATGGGGAGGAATGTTAATTGAGTTGTTATTAGTTGTTTAAAAAAGAAGGTTTAAATAAGAAGGTTTAAATAAGAAGGTTTAAATAAGAAGGTATAAATAAGAAGGTTTAAATAGGAAGGTTAAGATTACGCTAAAATTATCAGATTGATCATTCTCGTATCGTTCTCTAGTAGGAGAACTAATAAGGCTCAATTAGTAATACCGACCAATGTGTCATTCATAATTTTTCTCATTCTGGTTACTGGGATGATGCTTAAAGTGTATTGTATTTTGGCCGGTTTTTAGAGCCTGGTTATTTCAATCGTCACGTCTACATCTGGGCTCTCATCCCATGAATAGGTATCGGTATTCTCGTACTAACACTTAATAAAACCTTGGAACGTTTAACCGAGTGATAGCACTAATGCCACGAGCTTGGCTATGAAATTTAGTAAATTGAAAAGAGTATAAATAGTTTAATCTTCGTCGAGGGCAGTAAGCGCTTTATCTTTTCTGATTTTGTTAGTGAGGTAATAGTGGGGGGAATTCTGCTACAGCTTTAGGATATAGTGGGCTAGATAGCAAAAAGCCCCTAAAATAGGGGCTTAATACGAATTGGTGGAGCTGGCGGGATTTGAACCCGTAACTATTTTCATGATTTCAATTGCTTAGCTAACTCTCGTCACTGCTAATGTCACCAGAATATTGAGCCGGTACACTACTAAACTTAGTTGACCTTAACAATTGTCCCGCCTGTTCAATGTGAAATTGCTTACATGCCGCCATAACTAGATATCTGACATAGTCGGTTTCAACTAAGGATTGAACAGTATTCTCTACATCCTTTGAAACAGAAGTTATATCAACAGTGAATGAAGAAACTGCCTCGAGAGTTAAGGAGAACGCAATCTCTGAGTCTTCTAAATCATGACCAACAAATCCAGTTAATTCGGATTTAGACTCAAAATGTAATTCGATCACATTATTTTCCGAGTCTTCAGTAGTATCGATTTCTTCAAAATTAATTGCTAAAGAACTTTTAACTAAGCCTTTTTTGTTAGAGACATCTAATCTTTTATCATCGAATGATGAATGTAAGAGCTTTGATCTCAGTAAATCTAATTGAATGTTCATTAGTTAATGGCAGTCCTTTGAATCATAATCAACATTCTTGGCTGAGATTGATTTATTAGCATAACTAAAGGTAGCTTCTTCTCCAAATACTACGTCTTGAGTAGTAGAAGTCCTTGTGATGTGCGTAACATTCAAATTGATCACATCTCTAGTTATCAATTTTTCCTCGCAGGCTTTTTTGATAAAGTCATTAATTTTAATGCCCATCCTTTCGGATTGATAAGCAACCTGCCTGTGCAAGTCATTACCAAGCCGAACATTGAGTGAACCTTTAAATGTTTTATCTGGTTCAGCTCCTAATTCTTCACAAATTATCAAATAATCATCAACAGCACTTTTAAACTCTGCTTCTAGTTCCAATACTGTATCACCTGAAAAGGTAACTAGATCGTTAATATATAATATTTTCCCATAAAGATTTTTCTTATGAAGACACGTTTCTATTGAGCCTATGTACCCTTTATAATCTAAAACGTTCATATCGCACCTCTACAAATATCCATATTCTTTCAACTTCTGTACAACATCATTAAGTGCACTTTGACAAACGGGATCACTGCCGTGCGGCTTATGAAGGATAATTTTATTCATTGATTCATCGAAGAAAATAATCCTACTCCCGCTGGTTTTCCCTCTATTGTGTAATGTAAAACCGAGATTTTGTAAAAAGCTACTGAGTTTAGAAAATCTGCAGTCGCTCGGTACCGGTATTCTTTGTATGTAAATCTTGAATTTGTCTTGACTTCCCACTTCCGTACTCGCATCGGTTCCATGTGATAATAGTGCAACTAAAAAATAGTTGCAAAGAATTTGTTGTGTTCTTGTGCCGAATCGTACAAGAAATACGACTAAATAACTAAGACTCGTTTATCCATCTTCCATAAACTTTTCGAATCATTCCCCAATCAGCATGACCCATTTGCTTTGCAACCCACATAGGATTTTTGCCAGATGATAGCATCATTGATGCATAAGTATGCCTACATTGGTAAGGGTAACGATAAGGAATATTTAGCTTTTTAAGAGCAGGTTTCCAAGTGTATTTACGTAACCCGTCAGCATATTTGTACTCTTTCATAGTCTTTGGGTCAATAAATACTCTTTTCGAATTAAAGAACTTTGATGATTCTATTGATGTAAGAGCCTGTAATGCCAAGCAGTGCAATTCTATAGTTCGAATGCTTCCAGCAGTTTTAGGTACTTTCTCTTTTCCAGAAGTAATATTAACCCGTATGTGTGCCAAACGTTTTTCTATATCAACGTCTTCCCAACGAAGTCCAAGTAATTCACCAGTCCGCAAGCCTGTATAAAATGCAAATTGAAAAAACTCTTTATAGGGGGACTGTAACGCATTAAGTATTTTTTTGATCTCAGACTTATTGAAGGGCTTTGGTTCATTAATTTTTTGTTTGTACCTTTCAATGCGTTCGACTGGATTTGAGTCGATTACACCATCAAAGTATGCACGCTTGAAGATCTGACTAAGCACATTGCGAGTTTCATTAATTGATTTACCAGAGAGTAAGCATTCAGATGCCCATTCATCAAACATACTAGCTTTAAACTCATTTAAAATCAGGTGTCCCCAATTAGGCTTAATGTATGAATTGTATTTTTGTGTATAGCCCCGAATAGTTGTATGTGACCAGTTTCGCTGCTTTTGTTTAAACCAAATGTTTGAATAATCGTGAATAGTGTAAGTACAGCCATTATCAAAAGCTTTTTGCATTATCTTGCTGTTGGGAAAGCGACTCGCAATTGCTTTGTCGTTTAGTGAAATCGCCATCTTGTAAATAGCTTCTTGTTCCTCAATTCTTTTTGCAGCGGTTTTATTATGTGGGGCGGGTATCGTTTCTCTGAATCTTTCATGGTTAAGAGTGAAGTCTATTACATATCCGCCGTTTACAGCTTTAACACTCATTTTGTTATTCTCCTTTCATCCATTGGTAAATCATTTCAACGATAAAAATCAATCTGCCATCAGGCGCTTTTAGATAATGCCGCTGTTTTATCCAAACACCTTTTTTCACCTTCATTCGAATTGCTTCTTTTGAATATCCTGTCATTTCAGAAAGTTTGTCTGTTGTTACTAATCCGCTCATAAATTTGTACTCCCGTATAAACGAAGTACTAGATTGGTCTTGATTGGTCTGCTAAAACAGGGGGCATACGGGTTACATACGGGTAGTGAAAATATGGAAGTTGTTGAAAAACAGGATGTTGAAGATCTAGAGAAGTCGTTAGACGTAGCGTTGCAGTTTTTTAGTGTTCACCTACCGAACATAGTTGGTGAAGAAATTGGGGCTTTTCTAATAGAACAAACTCATCGATTGATTCGACAAAATGCGGCTGATGAATCCCATTTTTACTTTACTGCTGCAGAAATATATAAGTCTATGAATGGGCAAGACGATTCAGAGAAAGCAAGACGCTGGATGAAAGGGCATGAAGAAAAACTCTCAAAGCTTTTTGCTCAAACATCTTCATTGAACGCATTACTTACAGAAAAAAATTTAAGCCCACTTAGACTAGAGCGCGTGAATTCGAAAGGTGGCATTCCTACGAAGTGGAGAATTCGCACTGGTTCTGTGAAATCGACTGGTACAGGAAATTCAAATGCCCTAAAGGTGCGGTACGTCGTCACACATATTGATGATGCATTGCCATGGGCTAAACCTTTTTCCAATCTGATTCTAACTCCAAGAAAGCTTATATTAGTTGCAATAGGTTTACTGACGTCGATTGTACTAACACTCTACACGCTTATTGGATTGGTAGAGTGGGGCAGCAAGACGACTAATACATGTGTGGTTATTTTTGGCATAGTTGCAGGTATCATTTTCAAGACGCTGCACGAGTTACTTAATAAAGGGATAACGACATATCCTGCATTTTGGTCTAAAAAATTAGCAAAAAATAAGCTACTAACGATTAACGCGACAGGACAAACTAACGCACCTATATGCATGAAAGCAGTTACGATTGAAGCGAAATGCTCAGTTTGTGGGGAAGACCTACTAATTGAAAAGAGCAGAGAGTTTCATAATAGGTTCGTTGGAAAGTGCAGGGTGGCACCGTCAGAACATGTGTTTTCTTTTGACCATATAACGAAGGAGGGAACATT
Organism: Alteromonas sp. K632G; assembly: GCF_017653625.1. Taxonomy (NCBI): domain Bacteria; kingdom Pseudomonadati; phylum Pseudomonadota; class Gammaproteobacteria; order Alteromonadales; family Alteromonadaceae; genus Alteromonas; species Alteromonas sp. K632G. The sequence continues at coordinate 117,192 of NZ_JAGGDM010000003.1, read as the reverse complement.
CCTTCGTTAAAAACAAGACCGTATTTTTAAAGATCATTATGAATAATGCGTTGCGGTTTATATGAATTCGGGTTTGCTGTGGAATCTGATAGCGCCATGCTCGATACGTGAATATTCAAAAGCCTCATCTAATGAACCGAACGGTCCAGCCATTTGCACATTAGAGCATTCACCAGAAGTAACGATAACCATGCCGCTAATAAAGGCGTCAGTGTTATGCATTTCATTCAGTGTATTTGCTTTTCGGCTATCTAATGTCATTACTAAACAGCAGAGGCCATCTGTAGATAAATCAAATGGTGACTCTTCGGGCAAGCGTTCTCGTGAATAACCGAGAAATTGCTGCTCTGACATAGATAGCGGAGTACTGCTTTCCCGAGTAACATTTTTATTAGCGCAGCAATGCTTGTATTTCTTGTTGCTCCCACATGGGCATTTATCATTTCTACCAATTTTCATATTTGTCTCTAGTTTGTTTTGTTCAGTACAGTTATTTACACAAGTCCAAGATGCCTTCGGCTTTTGGGGCTTTCCCCTCACGGGAAATCCCCAGTCGCCTTCGGCTACCCCCTGAGCCTTCGTCGACAGCCCGTCCTTCCCGTTGGGAGGGCGGGCTGTCAACTCGTTCAGCGGGTGACGAAAAGAGCTGCCAGTTTTTATCTGGTATAGCGTATGTGCCTTCAGTGAAACGGATGTGTTTTGGCTTTTGGTTGTAAGCGTGTTTTGAAAGGGTGCTTAATTCACAATGTTGATACTGCGTTTTAATTTGATTTTCATACTCGAGGGAGAAAGGGCGTTCTATACGCTTCACGTTTGCGCCACCCATCATTATTAAATAAGAAAGCCAATCAGATTCATCTGCCGCTTTTTGAAGCTTTCCTAATGGTGTGTCACTACTTTCTAATTCTAACTTTCTTAACTGTCGCCATAACGTAACCGAAGGCAGCCCTAAAAATTGAAACTGCCTTATATTGTATAGTGATGCCCAAGCAGTGATTTTTGATGCAGACTGTTTCGCATCGTTGCCGTAGTTGTCGGTATCTAGAAATTCACCATCAATATTTTTACAAATGTATTTAGCGATATAGTCTTGCGCTGAACCCTTTTCAGGATCTATTGGCTCTGCTTTGAATCTATTTTTGTCCGCGCCGGATTCGTCGGCATCATCTTCCATTGCATAATGCCTTAAAATGCTTGTTACACGTGCCAACTGTTCTGGCGGTGTGAATAGCAATAAATGCCAATGTGGTGTGCCGTCATGGTGTGGCTCAACAACACGCAAGCCGAACACTTCTATTCCTTCGCGATGGAACTGTGCTCTAGCTTTGCGCCATTGGGCATTAAGATACTCATTAGCATCTTTAACAGAATAATTTAAATATTTAGGGTTCGGCTTACCCGATTGGTAGTGTGAATGGAACTTGGATGGTGTGGTGATGGTATAAAAGCACCCCACATGGTTTAGCAGTTTAGAATACTCTTCCGTTCCCTTTATTCGAACCATCAATTCGGCTCTTCTTACTTCAGGATTAGATACGTTTGCCTGATAAGCATCCAGCATAGAAATAAACTCACCATCAGCACTGCAGAACCATTTAGATTTCATAAACTCAAGGGCTTGCTCTTTTTCCCACTTAAATTGGCGCAATCGGTCACTACTGCAATAAGCACTTTTTTTCTGATTCACTAAATCTAACTGTCGACGTATTTCTTCTACTTTTTGGCTGGCAATTCGTTTCAGCTTGTTGAACCAAAATTTCTCTGAACGCGCTTGAATAATGCCCTCAGTGGCTGAAATGTCGTCAGGAAGACTGATGTTGTATTTAAGTAGTTTGGCTTTGCATAGACAGAGTGCGTGGGCTTCACTTAAATCGGCGGTATCGCGCAAGCATTCCATAGCTTTCGATTTAGCAAAGGCTTTGAGTTCTTTGATGTCAGAAGTTAGGTTTAGATCTGCTAAGTGAAGGTGTTTATTTAGGCTGGAAAGGAAGCGGTTGGCTTGTACATAGTCATGTTGTTTAGAAAGCTTGAGGTACTTATGCGCAGCGTCATAAGCAAGAGGGGATATGAAATCGAATATTTTTTTGCGAAAAAGGTGACATTCACGTGTACCAATACCACTTGTCAATTCATTAGGGCAGGTGACAGTCTCGCGACAGTCGAGTACAGATTCACGACACTTTTGAGCCCTATTTAGACCCTGAGAGACCGAATTAGTAGAAAGTGATGATTCGCTGGAAGCAGCGTTATTAGAGGGATAGAGCGGTCTAGAAGGTTCTAGACCGCATCTGGAATTGGTGGAGCTGGCGGGATTTGAACCCGCGTCCAGAAAATGTCTACCTTTGGTACTACATGCTTAGTTTGTCTTTTCTTTAACTACTTTAGACCCCGACAAACAGGGTTCTTGGTAGCTGTCCCGATACTATTTCGCGGTTCAACCTCAGGAGAGTTTCCCTCGCTAGTTTGCTTGGATGACCTTCCGAATCCACGCTAGCAAACAAAGCTGTGGTGGAAGGGCCTATACCGGTTATTAAGCGGCTAGTGCGTAGTTTTCGTCGTTTGCGACTATTTGTATGCGGCTTTTTTAAGAGGCCAGCCGCACCTCTGCATGCACCTCCGGCTTCCAAGATCCTGTCGAATCCTAATCAGCCCCGAGTGTGAAAGCGCAGTATAACATAACTTGCTTGCGGTTAAATGATTTCTTTATATTTTGCTTTCAAAAGATGCATTTATCGGCGATAACCATTAAAGTGTACCGGCTTAAAATTACAATTGATGTGCCAATGCCTTCAGACTCAATAATATATACCCCTTATACCTTACCTTGCGGGGTAGTGGTACGTAATCGTCTCGTAAAAGCGGCGATGGAAGAGAACATGTCGAGTGCGGGCAGTCTTCCTGGTAGTGCGCTGTATACCCTTTATCGGTACTGGGCGCATGGGAACTTGGGCATGGTTATTACGGGCAACGTGATGGTCGATCGCGAGTCGATGACAGGCCCAGGTGGTGTTGTACTAGATAAAAACTCTCCCTTAGAGCCGTTCGAGCGCTGGGCTAAAATTATCAAATCCAATGGCGCGTTAGCGGTGATGCAAATTAATCACCCTGGTCGTCAGGTATTTAAAGCCATGCAGGGTAAAGCCATTGCGCCCTCGGCTGTACCTCTTAAGATGGGTAAACACTCAAAACTGTTTGCCGTTCCAAAAGAAATGACTTGCCAAGACATTCACGATGTGTGCAAACGCTTTGTTGAAACGGCAGTGCAAGCGCAAAAAGCGGGTTTTGATGGCGTTGAAATTCACGCGGCCCATGGTTATCTACTCACCCAATTTTTATCGCCACTAACCAATCAGCGACAAGACGAGTGGGGCGGTTCTATTATTAATCGTGCACGTTTACTGATTAATATTGTTAGCCAAATTCGCGCGGTATGCCCAAGTGGCTTTATTGTTATGGTTAAACTTAATTCTGCTGATTTTCAGCGCAATGGGTTTAGTTTTGATGATGCCTGTGAAGTGGTACGCCGTTTAGAGGCGCTAGGTGTTGATGTGGTGGAATTGTCAGGCGGTAGTTATGAAGCGCCAGCCATGCAAGGGCAAACTCGAGACGATACTACCCTTGCTCGTGAAGCATATTTTCTTGAATTTGCGCACACCCTTGAAACCAAAACCGATATTCCGTTAATGACAACGGGCGGTATAAAGCGGGCTGAAGTTGCTGAAAAAGTGATTCAGCAAGGTTGTTCTTTGGTGGGGTTAGCCAGTGCGTTGGCCATTACGCCTGATTTAGCCAAGAAGTGGCAGCAAGAATGGCGTTATTCGGGTGTTATTCCGCACTGTACGTGGAAAGATAAGTCATTAGCAAGTTTAGCAAACATGGCTATGGTTCGCCGTCAGTTAAGGCGTTTAGGTAATAACTTAACAACTCTGCGTTCGCCTTCGCCATTGTGGAGCTTGGTACTTGATATGATGCATCGCAAGTCGATGACTAAGCGTGATGTTAATGCTAAAAATGGTAGTGTTCAGCTTACTAGTCAAGAAAGCAGTAATGACAAAAATGTTACCGCTAGTTCAGCTAGTGCAAGTAATGTTAGTGCAGACCAGTCCAGTAAATAGCCCAATAACTAATCCAATAGATAGAGGGGCAGCTAAAAGAAAAACACAGCGTTAAACGCTGTGTTTCATCATTCTTTCTTTCTGACGTTGCCAGTCTTGATCTTTCAATGAGTCTCGTTTGTCTCGCTCATGCTTACCTTTGGCAAGATTGATTTCTAACTTAACCCAGCATTTCTTCCAATACATGGCCGTGGCTACAATAGAGTAACCTTGTCTGTCTCTTGCACCCATTAGTCGGTCTAGTTCGCGCTTTTTCAATAACAATTTACGCGCACGTTCGGGTTCACACACAACGTGAGTAGATGCTTGGTTTAACGGGCTTATGCGACAACCTACCAAATAAGCTTCGGCATTTTGAATAATCACATAGCAATCGGAAATGTTAACTTTACCTGAGCGGATACTTTTTATTTCCCAGCCTTGAAGCTGAATACCTGCTTCAAATTTGTCCTCTAGGAAATAGTCGTGGCGCGCTTTTTTATTTTGCGCGATGGTACCGGTGGTGTTTTTGTTGGCTTTATTCTTTTTCATGCTCGCTATTATACTGATTGTCGTAAGAATGTCTGTATACCTATAGCAATATTTATTAGTTCATTTACTAATATTAATTAGTGCAAAAAGGTATTGTGACCTTACATAACGATGTGGGGGCGAAACGGGAAAAGCGAAGACGAGAGAAGGGTTTTTTCTGTGGTATTTTTTCTATGGTATAATGCGCCTTTCGGTATTTATATAGTGAAGTACATGGCGAGTATACAACGCAGTGCATTGGTAGCACACAGCGCCCAGGCTATGTTCGACTTGGTAAATGATGTTGCGGCTTACCCGCAGTTCTTACCAGGTTGTCGAGACAGCAAGGTTTTAGAAGCATCTGGTGAAAACATGAAAGCCTCATTGTTAGTGGCAAAAGCAGGCATTAAGCAGTGGTTCACTACCCATAACGAACTTGAACCAGGTAAGCGTATTGATATGCAGCTTGTCGATGGGCCGTTTCGCTATTTAACCGGCGGTTGGACGTTTTCAGCGTTATCTGACGAAGCCTGTAAAATAGAGTTAAACCTTGAATTTGAATTTACCAATAAGTTAGTAGAAATGGCGTTTGGCAAAATCTTCAATAACTTGGCAGCGAATATGGTTGTTGCGTTCACTGAACGTGCTAGGAGTGTTTACGCGTGAGTGAAGGCTTAATGCATATTGAAGTGGCTTATGCACTTCCTACTAAGCAGTCTTTGGTTGATGTGTCGATAGAAGAGGGGGCAACCGTAGAAGAGGTGATTCAAGCTTCAAATCTGTTAAATGAATACCCAGATATCGATTTATCGAGCACCAAAGTAGGCATTTGGAGCCGCGTGGTTAAATTGCGCGACACGGTCAAAGATGGCGACAGAATAGAAATTTACCGCCCACTTATTGCCGACCCGAAAGAAATTAGAAAACGCCGCGCTGAAAAAGCCAAAGAAGAAGGCCGCGCCGATAAAGTGACTGGCGGCAGGGTTAATCCTCTGAAAGCTGCGGATAAAAATACTGACTAAAGCGTTAGTCACAACCCTTGGTTGGAAACTGAGGGTATGGGCACTAAAGGTTTTAAATGTTTCCGTGAGTACAAATAAAAACAGCCGGCATATGCCGGCTGTTTTGTTTTTGTTTATCGCAAATGTGCTTAAGCGAAATAACCTATTAACGATTTTAGTTAGGTTTTTCCGAAATACTACCAAGCTCAAGAAATGGTGATGCGTCAATATCTTCTGCATCCATCATGCTCGCAATTCGCTGAACAGTAGCAACCATTTGGCTTTGCTCCCATTCTTTAAGCTGCGAAAAACGTTCCACAAAGTGTTCTTGAAGTGGGCGAGGAGCATTCACAACTGCTACCTTTCCTTTCTCAGTAAGGAATACGCCAACTTTGCGCTTATCCTGTGTACTTCGAATACGGGTTGCTAAATCTCTGCCTTCTAGGCGATCAAGAATATTGGTAATGGTCGCAGGGCTCAGGTTTATGTTTTCAGCGATTTCTCGCACCATAATACCCGGCTTCTCTTGAATATTTTGCATTACCAATAATTGTGGGCCTGTTAGCCCAACATGCTTGCTCAATTGCTTGCTGCGTAGGTCTACGGCGCGGATCACGCGCCGTAGAGCAACTAACAATTCTTCTTCTTTTCGCATTTTATTCCTAATAAATCTGCAACCCTCACCCAAACTAGTTAAGCAAATGGATAAAGTGTTGATGCTTTTGAAATTGATCAATAACGTCATTAATAACTGAGATCTTCGACCATCCCATAATGTCGTAGTTTTGACCACCTTCACTTAAATGAACTTCTGCGCGATAGTACGTGGGCTTTTCGCCTTCGTCTACCTCTGGCATGTCACTCGGGCCAAATTCTGGCTGATGAGTAACCGAAGGGTACACTGCGTATACAAAATCAGGATCGCTTCCCATAGTGACGGTTAACATTAACGCCTCTTCGGTTTCATCAATCACGATTTCAAATTGCTGTGTTTCGAACTCTTTCCCAACTTCAGTCATTGCGGGTTTCACAATTTTCTGTAAATAGCGCCTAACTGCCGCTTCATCGGGAAAGGTCACTATGTTTTCTAATCGGTCTTTCCAGTTTTTATCACCGTCATTATGCTGCGGCGTTCCGGCAAGCACTTGTAAACTTTCACGCTTATAGGCTTCAACCCGTAGCGCTTTCAATAGCCCCGCTATCGCTATGAGTAACACGATTGCAAAGGGCAACGCCGAGGCAATTGTCATGGTTTGAAGTGCCCCCAAACCACCCGCATAAAGTAAAACCGCACTTATCACACCTACACCAACAGCCCAGTAAATTCGCTGCCACAACGGTGTGTCGTTTCGACCATGCGAACATAGCATGTCTACTACCATTGCCCCAGAATCGCACGATGTTACAAAGAACACGATTACCATTATTACGGCAATAAAGCTTAATATCGATGAGAACGGGAACTGCTCTAAGAATACAAATAGCGCGACAGCACTATCCTCGTTGACCATGGTGGCTAATATGTCCTTACCATGCACTAGTACTTGGTCGATAGCACCATTACCAAATACAGTCATCCAGAAAAGCGTGAAGGCAGATGGGATGAGTAACACACCCAAGATAAATTCTCGAATAGTACGGCCGTATGATATACGCGCAATAAACAAGCCTACGAAAGGTGCCCAGGCTAACCACCAGCCCCAGTAGAAGATGGTCCAGCCACCAATCCAATCGGTTTTATCATAGGCAAATAAGTTGAACGTATTTCTAACTAAATCAGATAAGTACGCCCCCGTATTTTGCATATAGGCTTGCAGTAAAAATACGGTTGGGCCCAATACTAGAACAATAAGAAGCAGTAAAATGGCTAAAACCATATTGGTTTCAGACAGAATACGAATACCTTTATCTAGTCCTGTTGCTACAGAGATGACGGCTAAGCCGATAACCGCTGCCATAATTATTATTTGAACAGTGGTATTTGAAGGTAAGCCGAATAAGTAATTAAAGCCTGCATTAACTTGTGATGCGCCTAACCCTAGTGATGTTGAAACACCAAACACGGTAGAGGTAACGGCAAAAATATCGACAACATGGCCTGGCCATCCGTAAATTCTGTCACCAATTAACGGGTACAGGGCAGAACGTAAGGTTAGCGGTAAGTTCTGTCGATACGCAAAATAGGCCAATATTAAAGCCACCACAGCATAAATTGCCCAAGCATGCACACCCCAATGGAAAAAGGTCGTTTTCATTGCTTCGCGCACAGCATCAATACTCTCAGCTTGCGCCGTCGGTGGGGCTAAAAAGTGCATTAGGGGCTCGGCGACGCCAAAAAACATAAGTCCAATACCCATACCCGCAGCAAAAAGCATAGATAGCCAAGTAGTGAACTTAAATTCTGGTAAGGCGTGGTCGGGGCCTAGTTTTATATCGCCATAGCGAGACATGCCCAGATAAACCACAAATAACAATACAATGGCTACTGTAAGTACATAAAACCAGCTGCCATTAGTCACAATGACTGATTGTATAGTTTTGAAAAGTGAATCTGCAGTTTCAGGCAAAGCTGCTGCAAAAATGAGCAGGCAAGCTATGATTATAGAAGACGTGTAAAATACGGGTTTATTTAAAGGTGATGTGTTCTCAGTTTCGCTCACGCTAGTACTAGTCCTTTCTCTTATCTGTCGACTTAGAGTTAATACGCAGAAATATACAGCATGGAACAACTTTTATAAACTTTGATTGTAATTATTAGAGCTGATTCTTTAACTGATTGGCGCTTTTATAATTACACGTTATAGAACGGGGGATAACTAAAGTATAAGTGAATAAATAATAGTTAGAGTAGAAATTAATCTTGGATTGTGGGTTAATAGATAAGTTATTTTTGATAAGTGTTTTAAGTAAACACAGCTCAAAGAATAAAAAATCACCTAATAGGGAAAACACACATTATGCGTAAAACTCAGCTTAGCTGTGCAATTGTCGCTGCATTGGCATCTACACCGTTGCTCGCTCAAGAATCTGAAGCGCCAGCGAAACTCGAAACCATAGAAGTTACTGCCACTAAACGCGCCGAATCTATCCAAAATGTACCTGTCGCCGTTACTGCACTTAGTGGAAAAGCACTCGAAAATTTAGGCATTGATAATTTTCAAGACTACGTTGAATTCCTTCCGAACGTAGTGTTTCAGGGCACAGGCCCGGGCCAAAACGAAATTTATATTCGTGGCGCGGCAACTACCCAATCAAACATCATGTTATCTTCAGTTCAAGCATTACAGCCGTCTGTTGCTTTCTATGTAGATGAACAACCGGTATCCATGGCTGGCCGTAACCTAGACGTTTACGCCACTGATGTTGCGCGTGTTGAAGTGTTACCTGGGCCACAAGGTACTTTGTTCGGTGCAAGCTCTCAGGCAGGTACAATTCGTTTGATCACGAATAAACCCGATTTAAACAGTTTTGGTGCTGGTTTTGATACCAACATTGGTTTCACCAAAGGCGGTGAAATGAGTAACTCGGTAACGGCTTACTTCAATATGCCACTTACCGATAAGCTTGGTTTCCGCGTTGCGGCGTATAACGATAAGCAGGGCGGCTGGATTGATAACGTAATGAACGTGCCAGGTGAAGGTGGATACATTGGCAGTGCGGTAGTTATCGACCGTATTTCTGGTGGCCCACTTGCCGATCCTGTTGCTATGGACGCTAATCGTGTAACTAGCCCTGGCGTTAACTCGAATGAAGAAGCCTCTGTAGTATCGCCTCAGAATGATGCATTAGTAGAAGATGACTTCAACGATGCGTTGTACACAGGTGCTCGTTTTGGTTTGTTGTATGAATTTAACGATGATTGGGATTTGCTAGTTCAGCACACCCAACAAACGTTAGATACAGAAGGTGTATTTGCTTACGACCCAACTCTAGAAGGCGAAAGTTCAGCTATTCGTTTTGCTCAAGAAGAAAACAAAGATGAGTTCGGCTTAACGACGTGGACACTAGAAGGTCGTTTAGAAAAACTAGACCTTGTGTACACAGGTGGTTATTTAGATCGTGAAATCGATACATTAGCTGATTACACAGGCTACACCAATGGTGGTGCTTTCGCCGCGTATTACGTGTGTAACCACTATGAGTCGGGTGTTGAAGCTGAAGATCAGCGCTGTCTAGATCCTACTAAGTATTTTAGAGAAGACACAACGACAACGCGTTCAACTCACGAGCTTCGTTTTGTAACTACCATGGATACGCCTTGGCGTGTAACAGCTGGTTTGTTCTATGATGACCAAGAAGTAGCAACAGTAGGGCAGTTCAAAATTGCCAATACCGATGGTGAGCTAACACAATACGGCTTCAATAACCTACAAAAAACCCTAGTAGGTACTGATGGCATTAATAGCGATGGCGGACCGTTCCCATCTGAAATCAGCTTTGTTAACGATATTACTCATACCGTTGAACAAATTGCCGTATTTGGTCAGTTTGAATACGACATTACTGATTCACTAACCGCGAGTGTTGGTGCCCGTTGGTATCAAATTGATGATAAGTACACAGGTTCTACTACAACAGTAGATGTAACCCGTCGTGTACAAGCCTTTGGTTCACTTGACCCAGATGAGTTAGCCGCAGTTGGTTTAGATCCAGATGCAGTAAATGCTGCTATTGCCAGTGGCCAGCTAGAAACTGATTTGTTAGGTAGCGATGGTGTACTTACCGTTGACGATACTATCTTCAAGTTCTCATTAGATTGGAAGGTAAACGATGATGTTCTATTGTTTGCTAACTATTCAGAAGGTTTCCGTCCGCCAGTAACTAACCGTGTTGGTGGTGGTTTGGCGAAAAACCAAAGTGGCGCATTTGAAAACTTCCGTATTCCAGTGTATTCAACCACAGATACCCTCGATAACTACGAGCTAGGTGTGAAGGGTGACTTCTTAGACGGTATTCTGCGTGTAAACGCTACAGCGTATTACTCTGAAATTACTGATTTACAAACGTCACGTTTCGACCCAACTAACATCTCTTTCTTAGTCTTTACCGACAACGTTGGTGATGCAGAGATTCAAGGTATAGATGCTGATATTACGTGGTTAGCCACAGACGATTTAGTCATTAACGCTGCATTCAGTTTGCTAAGTACTGAATTAACTAGCGTAAATTCTGAGCTTGAAGGTATTGCCGCGGGTGTAGGTTCTGAACTGCCTTACTCTGCAGGCTTCTCGGGTAACATTAACGCGCGTTATTTCTTCGAGCTAGAAGGTGACAAGCGTGGTTATGTTAACGGCTCTGTAAGCTACACGGGTGACCGTTATGCTGGCATGGTAATGGACGCTTACGTAATGGAAGATGCAACGCAACTTATTTACGGCACAGGTTCTGGCCTTAAAATTGAAAAGCATGCTGATGTTTACGAAGGGGTAACCTATGCCGACTCTAACGGTGACGTATTTGAAGGTGGCCGTTACGTACAAGAGTCTTACATGCTAGCTAACCTAGCCGTTGGTGTGACTAACGATGTTTGGAAAGCCGAGCTTTATGTTGATAACGTGTTTGATGAAAGCGCGATATTAAATATTGATACTCAGCAGTTTACACCTAAGGTAGTAACGAATCGTCCACGCACTATTGGTGTTCGTTTCTCTTACGATTACTACTAAGCCCATTGGGTGTAATCTGACTTTGGTGTAATTTGAGTTTGATGTAACATGTTACACCTACCTAAAACGGCATTCCTTAGGGTATGCCGTTTTTTTATGTTTTTAGGCATGCTGTATTTATGAATTCACAAGAACAACAAACCCTTTCTGCGTTAAAACAAAGTTTGATGCAGTCTAATCATCAGCATGTTATTGCGCAGAGTAAGCAGTTTCTTGATGCTAAACCCAGCGAAGATGCAACCCGCGAAGCCATGTATGTCATGGCAGTGGCGTACCGACTATCCGGAAATATCAAAAATGCTATTACTACGCTTTCACAGTTAGTCGGTTTGTTCCCTGATTATGGTAGAGGCTTTCAAGAGTTGGGCTACTGCTATGCTCGTGACAATGCCCACAGCGAAGCCGCCAATGCTTTTTATCAAGCAACCCGTTTTAATCCAGCGTTATTAGCTGCATGGCAGCAACTTGAAGCGATATACAAGCGTGACAATCAACCCCAAGCCCTTCTATTAGCGCAGCAGCACATCAGTTTCCTGCAAAGCTTGCCCAAACCCTTGCTTGGCGCACACGACCTTATGCACGAAGGTCAATTGCATAAAGCAGAGCAGGTCTGTCGTCAGTTTTTAGCCAAAAACAAACATCACCCTGAAGCCATGATGCTACTGGCAGAGTTAGGCGTGCAGCTAAAGGTGTATCACGACGCTGAATTTTTACTAGAAAGCTGTGTTGCACTTTACCCTGAAAACGATAAAGCCCAAGCGGCTTATCAAGGGCTACTGGCAAAACTAGGTAAATTTCCGCAAGCCGCTAAAGTTGCACAAGCACGCTTAGCGCAACAGCCAGAAAGCTTTTCCATAAAAGTTAGCTTGGCCCACGCGTTAGTTGGGGTTGGTGAGTTGGAAGAAGCGATTGGTATTTACCATAGCTTACTGGCCGATAAACAAGATCGCCCCGCACTGTGGGTAGCCCTGGGTCATGCGTTAAAAGCGAAGGGAGACGTGAAAGAGGCCATTGCTTCTTATGAAAAAGCCGCCGCGTTCGCACCTGATTTCGGCGATGCGTATTGGAGCCTAGCCAACACAAAAACTTATCGATTTGATGATAACGCCTTGGCGGTTATGCAACTTCAAGAAGCGTTAGAAACGACAAAGCTAGACGACAGAATTCACCTTTGCTTTGCACTAGGGAAAGGCTTTGAAGATGCCAAGCAGGCCGACAAAGCGTTTGACTATTATGCCAAAGGTAACAGCCTTAAAAAGCGCACGCATCGATTCGACATTACCCGCACAGAAGCGGCACTTGAAGCGCAAGCATTGGCCTGCGATGCCGAATTAATGAGTGAATTTAGTGGTTGTGATGCACCAGATCCTATTTTTATTGTTGGCTTGCCAAGGGCGGGCTCTACGTTGCTAGAGCAAATTTTGGCGTCTCACTCTATGATAGATGGCACCATGGAGCTACATGATATTTTAGGCATTGCCTCTAGTTTAAGTAATCAAAAGAAAACGTACCCGTATAATCTTGCCGATTTATCTGATGAAGCGTGCATTGCCCTTGGCGAAAAATACATGGCGCAAACCCAGGCTTATCGTCAATCAGCTCCTTTCTTTATTGATAAAATGCCGAATAACTTTGTGCATATTGGGCTTATTAAACGCATTTTGCCCAACACAAAGATTATTGATGCTAGACGTGACCCCATGGATTGTTGTTTTAGTGGCTTTAAGCAGCTATTCGGGGAAGGGCAGGAGTTTAGCTATTCATTAGATGATATTGGCCGTTATTATTGCGCTTATGAGAAGCTAATGAACCACTGGCATACCGTATTGCCCGACCACATCCTTACCGTGCAGCACGAAGATGTGCTTGAAGATTTAGAAGGTCAGGTACATCGTATTCTTGATTATTGTGGCTTGCCATTTGAACCTGCTTGTTTGTCTTTCTATGAAACCAAAAGGGTAATTAAAACCCCCAGTTCAGAACAAGTACGCCAGCCTATATATAAAACGGGTATGCAGCAGTGGAAGCCTTTTGAAGGCTACTTAGATGAACTTAAAGTGGCATTAACAAAGCGACCGGACGTGTCTTAGGGAATTTTATGGCCGGGCTTTCACACTTGGCTTAAACGACAGGGCTTCAAATCCGCTTACTAAATCGGAAAGCTCTTCATCAATGCCTTGCTGCCGTTGGCGGTGAAATTGTCGGGAAAGTTCGGTTTGAAGTTCTTCTATGTTTTTTTCGGCTCGTTGCATGGCCGTTAATCTACTTGCGTTTTCACTGGCCAATGATTCAGTGCATGCTTTATACAAGGTAGTAAATAAATACTCGCCAATTAACGCACTAAACGTTCTCTTTGTATCAGTAAGCAACTGAGGTAAACAGCGGGAAGGCCAACGCGTTACTGTTAGCTTTTGTTGCCATTCGCTATCAAGCGGCAATACCTTCTGAGTACATGTCTCGTATTTTGCGTTGGGTAAACTACGATTAAATACAATGTGTAGTGCACATAGTTCATTTGTTTGCTGTAGTGCTTCTATTTCTTGCAGCAATGAAGTGACCAACCCTGTTACTGCATTAATTGAATTAGGGAGCGCAAATGGCTGCTCTAGAGGTATCTTCAAACTACTTAAGTGAGTTTGAATACGTTCACCAATAGCCCACACCCGCTTTTCGCCTGGCAGCGACTTCATAGTGTTTAGCAGATGAGAAACCAAGGCATCGTTGAATTTACCGACTAGTCCCTGATCAGAACCAATGGCGATGAACCCTACCTTGCCTAAAGACGTTGTTTTGTTCACTGTTGAATAGTTTACTGCTTTGCTATTTATCTGATTACTATGAAAATAAGCTACTAATCCGAGCTGTACAGTTTTGTAATAATCATCAAGTGCTGACACCGCCGTTTCATACTGGCTAATATTCGCTGCTGCCATGGCCTTCATGGTTCTCACCACCGATTTCAAGTCGGTGGCGCTATTAATTTTGCGTTGTAAACCGCTGCTTAGCTCTCCCATGTTAGCTCTTCCATGTTAGCTCGCCCATATTAACTCGCCCATTCTAGCGCTGTACTTTGGTTTACTCATTGGCTCTGCCATAGTAGCTCCCACGTCAGCGCTCCGTGCCAGTTGTCGTTTTAGTATCTGCTGTTGATGCCACACTTGCCAGTTTTGTCTTTATCATCGTCATTACAGTGTCGCTTTCTTCATCGGATAATGGCTGTGCTGACGCTAATTTTTCATACAATGCTGGGGCTAGCGTACCAAGCCCATCAATGATTGAATCTTGCGCGCTATCAATTACGTTAAGTGGAATGGTGTCAAGTAACCCCTTTGTTAGGGCGAGTAAAATGGCAATTTGTGCGGCTACTGAAAAGGGATGAGATTCCGCTTGTTTCATACAAGCTCGAATGCGTAGCCCGTGTTCAATAGCCAAAAGACTATCGGAGTCTAGTCGTGCACCAAAGCGTGCAAAGGTTTCTAGTTCTTCGAATTGGGCATACGCTAACTTTAGGGCACCTGAAACCTTTCTAAACGCTGGTTTCTGTGCTTTGCCGCCAACACGAGATACCGATTTCCCTACATCTATTGCGGGTAGCACACCAAGAGAAAACAACGTAGGCGATAAGTATATTTGCCCATCAGTAATAGAGATTAAATTAGTCGGTATGTAAGCCGACATATTTTGCTCTTCAGTTTCAATGATAGGCAGGGCGGTGAGTGAGCCGCCACCTAGTGCTTCGTTTAAGTGTGTGGATCGCTCTAGAAGCCGTGAATGCAGATAAAAAATATCTCCAGGAAAGGCTTCTCGTCCAGGTGGTCTGCGAAGTAGTAATGATAGTTCACGATAAGAGCGAGCATGCTGCGTTAAGTCATCGTAAACAATAAGAACATCTTTACCTTGTTGCGTGAAATACTCAGCAATACTGGTTGCCGCATAAGGTGCAATGTAATCGAGCCCGGGGGGATCATTTCCTTCTGTGACCATAACCACCGTGTATTCCATGGCACTGTTGCGTTGTAATGTAGTGATGGTTTTGGCTACAGACGCCGACTTTTGACCTATGGCGCAATAAACGCAAAGTACGTTTTTGTCTTTTTGATTTAAAATAGTGTCGATAGCTATTGCTGTTTTGCCCGTTTGACGGTCGCCCAAAATTAATTCACGTTGGCCACGACCAATGGGTAATAAAGCATCCAATGCTTTTACCCCGGTTTGTAAAGGCTCTGTAACAGGGGAACGTGACATAATGTCTGGCGCAGGTCGTTCAATAGGAAACCGCTCCCGAGTAACAATATTACCTTTAGCGTCTAGCGCATTGCCTAATGGATCGATAACTCTGCCTATCAGCCCGTTGCCCACGGCTATATCCATTACGCGGCCGGTGCGTTTAACTTCATCACCCGCATGCAGCGCAGTGTAGTCACCTAGCATAATGACGCCAATCTCATGCTCATCAATATTAAATGCTATACCGTAAATATCGTTTGGAAAAAGCAGTAATTCTTCAAAGCCAGCCCCGAATAAGCCTGACACAATAGCAATGCCAGCGGATACGCTTTCAACGGTGCCCATCTCTTGTAAGCTGACATCCGGAATATGCGATTCTCGAATATACTCAAGTTGATTGAACACATATTGATAGCGTTTTTTTAAGGCATTGTTGTTAGCGTCGTTCATGTTATGACCTTAACGGTTAGCGCTTAACGAATGGTGTTCGTTGTCGGCGGGCATATTTGCGCGATTTTCTTCATACTGAGCATCAATAGACAGCGCTACCTCGTACTGCAATGCACTCAACATTTCATTAGCGCTCCAACTGAGTTTCCAACCGCCAAAGCTAAGTGCTAAACCCGCAATTAACTGAGGGTCTACCTCTAAGTTGAGGGTTATAGTCAGGCTATCGCCGCCAGTCTGTTCCGTAGCCCGTTGGGAGGGTTGGTCAGTTAGTATGTCTTCTAAACATGCTTTTAGGTGCTCACATTGTGGTTGTGATAAAGGGGCGATACTACGTACTGTGGCTTGCCCTTGGTTTTTTTTGATAGCTAGGCATAACTCATGGTGTTGCGCTTCGTTAAGGGCCTTAAGGTGCGATAAAAGCTTGTCGAACATTTTATCTTGAAGTTGTAGGTCTGCGAGTTCACTTATTACCTTACGACTAAGGGCAAACACTTCTTTCACGCTTTTCTCAATCACTTCGTTTTGTAACATTTGAATTTCAGTATTCAGCGCATTGGTGCGTTTTATTGATAATGCATCTGCTTGTGCTTTTGCATCTTGTAAGGCGGCTAAGGTTGCTTTGTGTGCTTCTGCTTTGGCTAATTCAATAATGGTTGAACGTTCAGCATCTATATTGGTTAGTTTTTCTTTATATTGAGCTTCAAGGTTCTCTGCGTGTTTCTTTTGGGTCTCGGCATTAGATAGAACACTAGCAATTTTATGTTCACGGGCATCAATGCCATCAAGAATAGGCCGGTATAAAAAGCGCTTAAGCAGCCACACTAATATCAAAAAATTGATAATTTGTGCAATAACAGTAAACCAATCGATAGGCATGGTTTAGCCTCCATTTTGGGCAATAAAATAATTCCAAAACGGGTTACTGAATAACACAATCATTGAGACTACAAAGCAATAGATAGCAGTTGACTCAATCATGGCGAGCCCTACAAATAAAGTACGGGTAATGGTGGGGGACGCATCGGGCTGTTGGGCAAGCGCGTTTAGCGCACTGGCAACTGCTTTTCCTTCTGCAAGCGATGGCCCCAGCACACCAATACCTATGGTAAGACCTGCGGTGATAATTGAGCAAATTGCTATTAACGTAAGACTGTCCATTATTCTGCCTTTTGTTGTGGTGGCGTTAGGGTAAGGGAGGCTTTCGCACTAACCGTGCTGGCAGCGGCAATGTAAACCGATGCCAATACAAAAAAGATATAGGCTTGAACCATACCGGTTAGCAGGCCAAGCAGTGACATAACAACAGGAAAAATTAGCGGCGAAATAACCAGTAGAATGGCTAAGATCATGGCGCCACTCATCATGTTTCCAAACAAGCGTACGGCAAGGGCTAGGGTGCGTGACAACTCGCCTACAATATTGAAGGGCAACATGAAATACGTGGGTTCCGTGTAAGAAAGTAGATATTGTTTCACCCCTTTGTTTTTTATTCCGTAAAAAGGCACAGATACAAATACACAAAAAGCCAGCGCAAGGGTGGTGGATAAGGAGCTACTAGGCGGCTCAAATCCAGGGAAAATAGTCAGTAGATTTGCCATCGCAATGAACAAAAACAATGTGCCTAGAAACCCCATGTAGCGTCGCGGTTTATCTAAGCCTGCATCTGAAATTTGGTCATTAATGGTGATGACTATTATCTCTAAGGCGTTTTGCCAGCGTGAACGATGACTTTTTTTATTGAGGTTACGAGTGATTAAATAGGCACCAATTATCAGTAGCGCCATAATGACCCAAGTAAAAACAAGCGTAGCGCTGATTTTGATAACACCATACTGCCAATAAATAATTTCATCAGGGCTAAGGTGCATGATGCAGGGCTCCTTTCTCTGCGCCGTTAGGGTTAGCGTTATTAATGATTTTAGTCATTAATATTCTACCTATCACAAAACCTGCCAGGCAGGCTGATAGACGCCAAATATCATTATCACCCACCCAGTAAAAAACAGTGATTGCCGTCCCCATACGAAGCAATAAGCTACTTAAAAACCATAGCGCTGGGTGCGTGGCATTAATGCCTTTTTTTACGGTAAACCACAGGGCATAGAAAAAACAGCAACCTAGCATTGTGCCTATAACAAAAGGCAAAATAAGTGAGGTTAAACTTAAATTTTCGATGGGTATCATTGCTAGGTGGCTCCTTATTTTTTATTCGCTTTCTTTACTTGTTTTTGTTTTGGATTCAGTGTTTGCCTTCTTGGTGACGATAGGGTTATGCATCGCTGCATACTCTTTGCTTACCCAATTCCACGCAATAAAGCAGCCTAACGTTAACCCTGCCAGCAAAAATATAAGCGTATAAACGCGAGAATCACTAATTCTGGCGTCAAGCCAAATGCCTAAGGCAATACCCAACAGCGTGGGAAGTGCAACAGACCAACCCACAACCCCCATTAAACCTAACCCAAACCATACACCTGGATGTTTATGGCGCTTAGCATGTAACTTCAATGCCACCTTCTTATTTACATGATGAGACATGCTGTGTGAGCGCCGCGGTGTAGTGTTTTTAGCCTTAACAGTTGGTTTATCCATTAAGTTACTGCTTAGACAGTGACGAAAATTGTTTAAGAAACCCGGTTTCCAACTTAGCTAACACAGCCCGCAGGGCTTGTTGCTCTTCATCCAGATTAATAAATTCTTCGGTAACCGCCTGCTGCAAAGTTTCAAGGGATTGCCCACTTATTGCTCTTCTAACGGAAATAGAGACTTGCTTTCCCGTTTTCACTAACACCCCTTGATCAATAGCAACAAATTGAGGCGCTTGGTTATTACATTGATAAGTTAAAATTCCAGGTACCAAGGGGGTGATACAATCTAAACGGTGAGGCAGAATGCCAAAACTTCCTGAAGGGGTTTCAACAATAAGATTGCTGATGCCTGATAGCTGGGCAAATATTTGATTGGGTAAAAGAATATTAACCTGCATGATGTGCCTCATCTGATGCTGTTTTAGGTGCTTTCTGACCGCTAATCGCGTCATTAATATCACCAATCATGTACAACGCGCTTTCTGGATACTCGTCAAACTCGCCACTTAAAATGCGCTCGCAACCTTCCAATGCTTGCTCGATAGTCACGAACTTTCCTTGCATGCCAGTAAATTGCTCGGTAGTGAAAAATGGTTGAGTAAAAAAGCGCTCTAATCGACGGGCTCTTGCCACAACATTTCGGTCTTTTTTAGATAACTGTTCTAACCCCAACATGGCAATGATGTCTTTTAATTCGTTGTACTGGGCAAGAATATGGCGAACCTGTTGTGCTACTTGGTAATGTCTGTCGCCAACCACATTAGGGGTGGCCAGTTTTGAACTAGACTGCAACGGATCTACGGCTGGATAAAAGCCTTCACTAGCGCGTTTGCGTGATAACACTAAGGTTGCTGATAGGTGAGAAAAAGTATGCACCGCTGCTGGATCGGTAAAGTCATCAGCAGGCACATAAACTGCTTGAATAGACGTAATGGCACCGTTTTGTGTATTGGCGATACGTTCTTCTAAACTTGATAATTCAGTGCCGAGGGTGGGCTGATAACCCATTCGTGATGGCATTTGTCCCATTAGGCCAGACACTTCAGATCCTGCTTGAATGAAGCGAAATATGTTGTCGATGAGTAATAGCACATCTTTCTTTTCGTCATCACGAAAGTACTCAGCCATGGTTAGCGCACTATGACCTATTCTAAAGCGACTTCCAGGAGGTTCATTCATTTGCCCGAATAGCATAACCATGTTGTCTAACACACCAGCCTGTTTCATCTCGCGATAAAGTTCTTCACCTTCTCTGCAGCGTTCGCCTATACCGCAAAATATACTTACGCCTTGTTGGTGGCTTACCATGTTGTGGATCATTTCGGTAAGTAACACGGTTTTGCCCACGCCAGCGCCACCAAACAAGCCCGCTTTTCCACCTCGCTCAAGTGGGCATAACACATCAACGATTTTTATGCCGGTTTCAAATATCTGTAGCTGGCTGGAAATACTAACAAGGGGAGGAGGGGATTGATGAACGCTGCGCCGCTCTGTGTTATTAATAAAGGGCTTGCCATCAATTGCTTCGCCAAACACATTGAACATTCTGGTGAGTATTGAAGGACCAACGGGCACTTTCAACGGGCCTTGCGAACTTTTCACTAGCATACCGCGAGCTAAACCCTGGGTAGGCGTTAGCGCAATAGTGCGTACCTCTTCTGCCGAGAGTTGAGAAACCACTTCTAACGTTATTTTACCGTCATTAGCGTAAATGATGGTGTGGATGTCTGGCAGTTGATTAGTAAAACGGATATCAACAATACTCCCTCTTACCGCCACAATAACGCCATTATGCATCGCATCTATTTGTTCTTTGGTTGAATGTGTCACTTGGTGCTCGCTCAATAAAAGATGCTATCACACCAACAGAATACGCCGTTTATTTATTGAACAATTTGACCTTTATCAAACATTTTGAATGTTTGATTTAAATTCACACCCATTCAAATATAAATCTACATTGAATTTGAGTATGAACTTCAGGCGGTGGTAACATGAGAAGATAAGTATGGCTCATGCCTTCGTCGGGCATTTTAGCCGGGTATCTTAGGCGGGTATTTTAGTCGAGTATTGGGGGCGGGTAATGATACTCCTCATTACCGTTCGCTACTGAGATCGGTGATTAATGGTATCGGTGAACAATGGAACCGTTGATGGATGGAACCGTTGATGGATGAAACCGTTGTTCAATGAAACTCTTGATGAAATCAGCATTAGTTTGATAATGCTCACTTAATAAATGGAATTAGTAGTATATGAAAGTTTTGCCTCTCGCCCTCTTATCTTTAGCGTGTTGCTCTTGTGCCACTGTGAAAACTATTTCTCCTGACAACAACCATGTTCAAATTGAACATCAAGGTAAGAAAAGTTACTGCGAAGAAATACCTCGTGTATATAGTGGTTTTTCATACAATATATGTTTGTTAAACGGTGAACCAAGCCGACGTGAAAATATCGGTTCTACGTTTGGGAATGTCCCTTTCTTTGTTATTGATGCAGCGTTTTCTATTGTGGCTGACACTATTGTTATTCCATACACCGCAGTACAACAGATAGATAAAGGCAGCATTAACGTTAACTAAACTACACTTTCACTCGCTTCTTTATCGTTTAGCTCCTCGTGTAAAAATATTCAACTTTACGTAAAGGCGATGGTAAGACGTCCATCGCCTCCGCTAAGGTTGATTTTACCAAGATGATAAAATGGAACGCTTGTTATGAATATTAATGCGACATTGTTTGGGCAAGTTATTGTTGTATTTGCTTTACTCATGGCTGCGCTTGGCTATTACTTAGGGAAGCGAAAAACCCGATCGCCTAATCTTACCGCAGTCGTAGCGTTCTTTTCTGCACTCGTGCCGCCGTTAGCAATTATATTGCTAATCGTACTGGTACTAAAAAACGATGTGAAAACGTCAAAAACATAACCTTGGATTAACGAAGCATGCCCGCTAAAGCTTTCGTTTAGCGCAATTTAGTAGCACCAACTTATACGCCCATTTCTGAGCTTCTAGATTACGCCTAGAAAGACTACGCCTAGAAAGACTACACCTAGAAAGGCACGCAACATATCTCGTTACACCTCACTCTTTGTCAGCAAAGCAGTTATTGTCTATTCTGCTTTTAAGCTAATTGCACCGGGCGTGTCGCTTTCAATTCACCTAGAAGCATCTATAAGCGGCTCAAACTGCGTCACATACACGTGGGAATGATGATGGAAGAAGTTATTGTAGGGGAAGTAGCCAAAGGTCTCTTCAGGGCAGCTGGTTACCTAATTATTGAATTGTTTTTTTGGACAGTTTGCTATTGGGTAGGTTGGCCTATTTGCAAAGCGGTCACGTTTGGCGGATACCCAAAACAAAATAATCTACGGCGCTCAGAAAGTGAGAACGGACGGGAAAGTGAAGGCCGAAATTTTGGTGGCCGTAGTAGTAATCAGCACAGTAATGCATGGTGTGCATTGGTGGGTCTTGCCGTCGTTGTATCAGCTTTCTTGTTCATAATAACCCACTTTTAATAGCCAACAGTTATGCCAGTTACCGTGAATTAGGTATTTATAAGTAAATAACCTGCGACATTGAACAGGTTACATGTAATGCTTTGAACATTAGAACAATGACCTACCAGAGCTATTATGAATTTAGATAAATCGACAAAACGCATTGCTAAAAGGGTAAAGAAAGGATTTCAAGGCTACCCACAAATTACTTTAACGTATTATGGCGAAACGCCTGATTGCGCAAACGAAGTAGTGATGGGATTTATTGCCGAAGAAGGCGTTGCTCCACAAAAGCAGAAGTTTGCCAGCAAGACTGATGCAAGAACCGATGAAACTATTCAAACTACATTACTTAAAGTTATTGAACGGGCCGACGCAAAAACGGTAACAGAAGCCGAAGAGATTGTGGTCAGAAAATAGCGCCTGTTTAGCAACGCTGCAGTTTATTGAGAGCCTTACATAGACGTTAGTAAAACGATTTAAGTAGAAAGTCACCAATATAATTCACCATGATAATTCACAAATAGCAGCAAGCAGCGAGCCCACTTAATGGCATTCACTATTTTTTAATGGCGTGTTTTAAATTTTAGCGTAAAGAAAAACACCAATAAATAACAGCTGAACGAAAACCAGTAGGGCAGTGAGGCATCTATAGCATAAAGATATGAGCCTAAAAGCGGGCCTACTGCGAACCCCAAAGGCGGGCAGGCGCCAGCGATGCCTGCTACCGCACCTTGTTCATCTGATGATACCGCTACCGATACCCCAGCCATAAACCCTGGCCCCGCTATGCCTAACCCCAAACCCAATACGCACATGGCTGACATAAATTGAAGTTTAGTTTCACCAGAAGCTAAGATAGCAAACGCTATCATCATGATGGGCATTGAGAGCCGTAATAAGGTGAAAGGGCGAAGCTTTAATCGAGGAATAACCAGCATTTGAACCAACAACGCAGATGCGGCAGAAATCATTAAACTGAAGCCTACAATTTTGGCGGTATCGGTGCTGTTTAGTCCGAAGGTGTCTTGAAACCGAAAGGCTATAGTTTGCTGAACGATGGCAAAGCCCATAAACAACAATACGCCTGCTACTATTAATGGGAATATTCTAGGATCAGTGTATTTAAGCTTCTTGGGTGCTGAAGTATGTGTAGGCTTAGGCAATACGGGCAAAGAGTACATGGCTAATACCGCGACGGCAACGGTTACACCCACAGAAAAATAAAGCGGCGTAAGTAAACTTATACTGGCCAACAACCCACCAATGGCAGGCCCCAAAATTGAGCCAATATTGGTTGCAGCGCCTAGCGCGCCCATCCCCTTTACTCGCTCTTCTACCGTAGTGATATCTGCCATGTAGGCACTTGCTGAAGGCGATACAGCAGCCATTACCGTGGCATTGCCCACTCGCGTAATGATAAGTAAGACAAGCGCTGCTAAAGGAGCTAGCAGGCCTAATAGTGCAGCTTGGAATACACCCGCGAAAACCAAAGTACCCGCAGAATAACCAAACAATCCTATTAAGAGTACTATTCGTCTACCCCAGCGATCGCTAGCACGCCCCCACAAAGGGCTGATTAAAAATAATGTGAGAGACGAGCAAGAAATAATGGCGCCAATTTGCACTTCTATTAGGCCAATTTCTCTACCTAGCGGTGCTAAAATTGCGAACAGAACGGTTTGCGCAAATCCAATGGCAGCTGCGGCTAATAGCAGTGTATTTTTAGCTAACTTATTAGACGGCATGGGTTGTGTCATAGTGAAGATTACTGCTTGGTTGTACGGTCAATGATGAGCGTAGTGTTGTCAGCCATTCTGGATGTTGCCACTCAAATAATCCCATGTGCGTTTGCAAACATTTTAGTAAGCAAGTTAGCCAGATCATTAGCGAATTTATTGAGTGAACGTGCAAAGGTTCCACAAGCATTAATATAAATGCCTATGGAACTGCCTATGCACGAGCTTGTATAACTGCTTATGTAAGCGACGCGAGGGCTTTCCCTGAGAATTCCTCTAATTCATCAAGCTGGTTGTTTTTGATTTTATTTGCCCAATTGGCATCTTGGAGTAGGGCGCGGCCTACGGCTACCAAATCAAACTCGCCTTTTTCTAAACGTTCAATCAAATCATCGATAGCACGCGTGTTCGAACCTTTCCCGGTGAAGGCACCAAAGAAATCATCGTTAAGACCTACTGAGCCTACGGTAATTGTTGGCTTGCCAGTAAGCTTTTTCGTCCATCCTGCTAGGTTTAAATCGCTACCTTCGAATTCATTTTCCCAGTAACGGCGCTGTGAACAATGGAATATGTCTACACCTGCATCACTAAGCGGGGCTAAAAATTCTTCAAGTAATTGCGGTGTTTCCGCGAGGCGCGCTGTGTAATCTTGTTGTTTCCATTGTGAATAACGCAGCACAATGGGGAAGTCAGGCGACGTAGCGGCGCGGATCGCTTTAATAATTTCTACCGCAAAGCGACCACGGTTCGCCATGCTGCCACCCCAATCATCGGTGCGCTCGTTAGTGCCGCTCCAGAAAAACTGGTCAATCAAATAGCCGTGTGCCCCGTGAATTTCAATACCATCAAAACCAATGCGTTTAGCATCTGCCGCAGCGGTTGCGAAAGCACCGATTACAGACTCAATATGTTGTTGAGTCATTGGCTCTGCGCCTTGCTTACCAGGCTTAAATAAGCCTGAAGGCCCTGCACTAGGCAGTTCCGGGAAAGGGGCTTTTTCAGCAACACGAGCCATTCCTACGTGCCAAAGCTGAGGCATAATTTTACCACCAACACTGTGCACGGCCTTTACCGTTTCTTCCCAACCGGCAAGTGCCTTGTCACCGTGAAAAACAGGAATGCGATGGCTCATATTAGCTACCGGATCGTTTACCGTAGTGCCTTCTGTGATAATTAATCCTGTTCCACCTTCAGCGCGGCGGCGATAGTAATCAGCAACCTCTGTGGTAGGAATACCTTCAGGAGAAAATTCACGCGTCATCGGTGCCATTACAATTCTGTTGTCTACCGAAAGCCCTTTATGTTCGAAAGGGGTAAATAAGGCTTGAGTTTTAGTGGTCATGGGTAGTTATATTCCATATATAGTGCGCAAAATGTGCTTAAAAACGCGTTAGGCTTTTAAACGAACATTCAACGCAACAAAATTCATTTGGGAAACGTTAGTAGGCCGCTTTATCGTTTTCGTATCTTTTTATTCGAGCTTATCGATACTGGCTCATCGATACAGGCTCATTAATACGTGCTTATTTAAACGAGCTCTATGATAAGCGTACGCTGCTTAGGTTTCACCGGTCTACGAGACTGAATATAGTATTAGCAGATGACGAAGAGTCAATTTATCAATTTGAATGGTCATACCAGTGGTTGCCCGCATGCAGTTTTAATCCAGCCGTAAAAATAAATCACCCCTATTGCCATTTTGTTTCGTTATGTAAGAAAACAGGAGAGCAATATGAACGCATTTACAGAACATGATGTACTTCGCCCCTTCAGCGTTAAGCCACTTATTTACATAGCAATGAGTGTAGTTATCACCTTTGCTTTGTTTGCCGTTATGGCTAAATTGATAGAGAACGATCAGGTTGCGGGTAAAGTGACGGAGTATCAAACTGTTGGGCCGATTGTATTGACGTTGGACGATCCTAAAGTGATTGTACGTACGCCTATAAAACCCATGGAGAAGCCTGTAGCGCAGCCGCCTATGGAAATACCCAAAGCAGATCCTACGCCCAATGACACCGATACAACGTTTAAGTTTACCCCTCAATTTACCAACAATACGGTGAATATAAATCCTAATTTTCAAAGTGGACAAAAGGATATGCAAGCTTCTCCGCAATTTCGAGTAGATCCCTCTTTTCCCCAAGAGGCGTTGCGAGATGGTATAGAAGGGTGGGTGAAGTTAGGTTTTACGGTAGCGTCAAATGGTACGGTACAAGATATTTATATTATTAGCGCCGAGCCCAAGCGTGTGTTTGACCGTGCAGCCCGTAGAGCCTTGTCAAAATGGAAATATAAACCAAAAATAGAAAATGGTGTGCCAGTGGCTCAACATGATATGTTTGTTGTATTAGATTTTCGTTTTGAATCCGCTCGTCAATAGCATGTTTTGATTGGTTTTTACTTAGTTCTTCAAGGTGAATAAGGGAGCGCGTATGAGTTATGCCAGAGCAGGGCTGCTGATATCGGTAAAAGATTGGTTCAGTGCACCCTTAAGCGATGAAAGCTTAATGGAACGATATGCGCGTACGGGGGAACCTAAAGCGTTATCTCGTTTATACGATCGACATAGCAATGCATTGTATTACTATTTGCTGGTGTTGAGTAACGCAGATATGGCGGCAGATATAACTCAAAAAACGTGGCTAAAGGTAATAGAAAAAAAGCACTTGTATCGCCAGGAAGGAAAATTTCTGGGCTGGCTTTTCACCCTTGGCCGCAACACCCTGCTAGATGAACTTAGAAAGCAATATCAACAAAGCAACCATTGTAATCAGGTTGAAAGCTTGGTGTCTGATAGTAATCCGTTAGATGAGGTACCTGACTTTCACCAACTATTAAAGCGGTTACCCTTCGAGCAGAAAGAAGCATTTTCCTTACAGCAAGAAGGGTTCAGCGTACACGAGATAAGTACAATTTGTTGTGTCCCTCACGAGACAGTCAAAACACGTCTTCGTTATGCAAGGGAAAAGCTTAAAAAAGCATTGGAGTCACAATCATGAAAGACGAAAATGAACACTTCCGTCAGGCATATCAGCACAGCAAAAACCAACGCAAAGTGCCAAGTCGCATTAAACGTAAGGTGATAAATAATGCAAAGCACCATGAATACTCAGGTTTTGGGCAAGGTTCACGCTTTTGGCAACTTGTAGGGAGTTGGCATAAGGACTGGTTTGCATTTGGTGCGGCTGCTTTTGTATTGGTTATATTGGTAGGTATTTATGATTTTAAAAGCCAGGTAAGCAATACTGTAGATATTGCCACTATAGATGTTGAACTTGAAGTACACGGTTTTAGCGATGAAATAGCCGATGTAGATAGTAACGATTACAGCAAACAATATAAGGCTTATAGTAGAGCTTACGAACATCAGTTGGCCACGTTGAATGCAGTAAGAACAAGCGTAGCGACACTGACGAACATCAATAATCAATGGACGTTAGTAGATTGCTCGTCAAAGCAAATAACCCTATCTGATAATCTTGTCGCGAGTATGAGAGCGCATCAGCGTATTGCCACAGGCATTGAAATTGGTGACCAAGTAGCATTAGCGTTCAATCAAAATGGATTGATCTTAAATATTACTCCTTCTGCTGCGCCGAAGATGTGCTGACAAGATCTAGTCATTAAAAAAGCACTTGGGTTGAGCGTGAATTAAGCAATGCATAAAAATAAAAAGGGGGAAAGAAACATAGAATATCGCGGGTGAAAAGCGTAAGCCTTACGCGGGTTTATAAAATGTAAAATAACCGCGTAAGATCTTATACTTAAATATCAAGCCTAAACCTACCTACTTGCCTAAATCGTGCGCTCTAAACGCATTAGGCAGCAATTCACCAATGGTGGTTTCGTGGGTTTTACCCGATTTAGTGACCATCACCACAGGGGTATCGTCTGGCGCAAATTCTGCAATTTTTTGTCGACAGCCTCCGCAAGGAAAGCAAAATTCGTCATTTTGACTCGCCACCACAATAGAATGAATGCGTTTATGGCCGTGGCTAACCATATTTCCAATGGCGCTGGCTTCAGCACATTGGCTAAGGGGGTAAGCGGCACTTTCGACATTACAGCCTGCAAAAATATCACCTGACTCGGTAAGTACAGCTGCACCCACTTTAAAATCAGAATAAGGTGAGTGCGAGTGTTGTTGAACTTCTTGTGCTTGTTCTATTAGCTTTTTTATCTTTTTATTATCCATAACTACCTACATTCTCCCGACTTATAACTTTACTTTTTACACTAAATGCGAGAAGGTTGGCGGCATATAAAGCCGCTTACGCATCTGTAACGCGGGATGTTTTTCTTACTTAAGAATGCTTTTTTACCATGCGTCGAAACGTTAGTCTCATCTTTTTTTTCATATTTGTTGGTATTTTAGGCGGTTGTGCACAAACTCCAGAAGTTTCTCGCCAGCCACAAATGGGTAATTTACTGTTAGCAGAGCCAGCGCCAGTTAATCCTCGCTCTGAAATGGCTATTGCCCGTTACAATCAAATTTTGGGTAGCAGCGCCTTGTCTGATGAAGACAAAGCAGAACTTCACCTACAACGCGGAATGCTATACGACAGCGTTGGGTTAGGTGGGTTAGCACAGTTTGATTACAGTCAGGCTATCAACCTTAAGCCCGATTTTGCAGAAGCCTATAACTCTATGGGCATTCACTACATTCAGCAAAGTGACTTTATACAAGCCTACGATTCTTTCGATTCTACGCTAGAAATTAACCCTGAATATGATTTCGCTTTTTTGAACCGTGGCATTGCCTTGTATTACGGCGGTAGATCGGAATTGGCTATAGAAGACCTAGGCCGGTTTTTACAAAAGGATAATTCTGACCCGTTTCGTGCCTTGTGGGCGTATTTTGCCCATTACGATTTATCGCCAGAAGAAGGTCAGGCTTATCTAGCGGCTATTCGGCCAGAATTAAATAATGAACATTGGGCCACCACACTAACCGATTTGTTTTTAGGCGTGGTGGATGAAAACGCAGTGCTTAATTCGCTACTTGACGGTGTAAAGAGTCAAAAAGCATTAACTGATAGGCTGTGTGAAGCGTACTTTTATTTAGGTAAGTACCATAGCCAAGATGGCAACAATGGTATCGCTTCTAACTATTTTAAGTTGGCGCTGAGCACCAACGTCTTTGATTATGTTGAACATCGTTACGCTCGAATGGAGCTTAACCGTCTTCGTCAACGTTCGTCAGACGCTGAAGAGTAACAGCGTCTAGACAATGCGTGGATTAACATTAGCGATAATAGCGCTGTTGCTGATAGCGGGCGACAGTGGCCGTTACACGCAGCAGTTAGTGCGTAATGCTACCTCGGCAATACATGCTTACGATAAGCAATTCCTCTTAGCCGAGCCTCTTTCAACCGAGCCTGATTTATCTGATGCATTGGCACCCGAACAAGCCGGTTCTGATCCACTTAGCTCTAATTCAGCCAGCGCTGATTCAACTGCTAGCGCTCCCGCGAGTAACCCACTTTCGTCAAATAAAGCTCGGCCGTTAAAGCAAAGCGTTTACGCGCTGCTATGGCTTGCGGCGCAAAATCATGAACAATCTGGTACAAGTCAGGGCAACGACAATGCCAGCGAAGAAGCACAACACCTTCTTATCAATGTAGCAACTAAAAATAATGCCCAATATTGGCTTGAGCAGTTAGCCTCAATTAATAATGCTGACGCAGCATGGGCGTTATACCAATTACTAGGTGAGGAGGCCGCTTCAGATCGGCTGGTTCGTTTAGCTGCCCTTGGTAATGTCGCCGAAGCGCAACTCGCCTTTGCCATGGCGACTGAGAACCCAGAAAAACGAGAGAAATGGTTAATTAGAGCGGCTGAACAAGGCTATATGCCTGCTCAAGCTGCACTCGCTGATTGGTATCTGTTACACGCTCAACCAGAATTAGCAAAACCTTGGCTTCAGAAAACGGCCATGGATGATATGCAAAGTGCTTTTAAGTACGGCAGATTATTGTGGGATGAAAATAATCGTGACGACGCCAAGGTATTTATTCAGCGCGCCGCTAAGGAAGGTCATAAATTAGCGCAGCAGATAGCATCTGTTATTAAACGGTATAGGCCAACAACACCTACTGCTGTGTCTCAATATTCATGGCAATCAAATACAATGTGCCATCAGCGAATACAACTTGTCGCTACCTCATTGGCCACGATTGCTCGTGCTGATAAGTTATATAAAGACTATGTGAGCGATGAGCGGTTGAGTGAACTTCCACTATGTATTGCGCCGCCGTTATGGCTTGAAAATAATGTGCTCGATTGTAACGCTAATTTTCAAGGGCAAGGTAATCTTGCCTGCAACGTGAAGCCACTGGCGCCAATTGTTAAGGCTCGAGATGTTACCCATGCCATCGTGGTATCGGAGCAGGGCAAAGCTAATGTTCAAAATGGGGTGATGTACTTAGATATAAGCGATGCTTACTCGGTGATGGTACACGAACTGGCGCACTTCGCTGGTTTTATTGACGAATATGCGTTGTCACGCAACGCCGCAAGGCGATACTGCTCTAACGAAGGGTTAAATACATTTGCTCCGCCTAATCTTACTATGGACGGTGCTATTGCTTATCATCCTCAAAACACCGTAAATCACTGGGAAACCAAAGCCAAAGAAGCGTTTTTACCTTTACGGGTAGGGACTGCCAAAACCTGTGGTGCAATAAACGTCACCAGCTACAAACCTAGCCGTGTTATCACGTTTATGGAACACCATGATAGTGGAGTCATACCCGATTTATACTTGTCTTTGTGGCAAGACCAGTTAGCAAATCCCGCGGCGCAGCGACCTATTTCAATGAACCTGTTTCAGGCTTTTCATAAAAGCGGACAACCCCAAGAGGCCGGGCAATGGCTTGCGGCCTACGAAAGCCACAAGGCGAGTGGTGAAATAAATGCGGGGGAGGCAGCAGATGCTGCTACCACTACCGATACTAATACAGACGCTAAAACCAATACTGAAGAATAGAGTATTAAACCCGGTTCGTTAATGCTTCGTCACGTAGTTCACTAACCCACATTGATGTAGCGCCACAGATGGCGACTGGCATAACGATAAAGTTCACCACGGGAATAAGTGAAAAGATATTCACCATAATGCCAAAGGACATCGATTTGCCTTTATGCTGCGACAGGTGATTTTGCATGCGTTTGAAGTCAATTTTGTGGTTATCGTAAGGGTAATCGCAATATTGGATTGCCATCATCCAAGCTGAAAATAAGAACCACAGAATTTGCCCGAACACAGGCACAAATATAAACAGTATTAAAAAGCCTATGGCACGAGGGATATACCAGAAGAGTTTTGTGAATTCTCGACCTAAGGTACGAGGAATGTCTTTTACAAGGTCGAGTAATCCATCGTCACCCATCGCTTGCCCAGTTAAGTGCCGCTCAACTTTTTCTGATAATACACCATTAAAAGGCGCAGCAATCCAGTTTGCAAGTGTGCCAAATATCAGGGCAAATATAAGCAGTACACTTAACACCGCTAACGGCCATAAAAAGAAATTTACTGCCGTTTTAATCCAACCCAGCCATTCAGGTACTAGGTTTATCACATAGCTTATGCCGTATTCAATTTGGCCAAATAGAAAATAGAAAGCGGCGGAAAAAAGCAGAATGTTGATAGCCAAAGGAACAAAAACAAAGCGTTTTAAGCCTTTAGTTTTGATTAATGAAAACCCTTCAAAAAAATAATGTATACCACTTCGCGAACTCATCATTACTCCACTGCTCGGTTTTACTACGATGGTTTTACTAAAACTGCTACAAAAACTTTTACTAAAACAAAATTATTTACTCATTATACGTAACACCCTAACGCAAACGAAATGGTAATTGTTACAAGCTGTTAGATTTGGTAAAGTCCAAGCATAATAAAAACCAAAAAAATGTGCTTCCTAATGCACTTAGCCAATACGCTAAATATTTCTTTTATAACATTTAACCCATATCAACGGGGCGCATCTTGTTACGTAGCGTTAGTGCGTAAGGTATTGTTGTGCGTTTAAAAAAGATCAAACTAGCGGGCTTCAAGTCCTTTGTAGACCCAACCACAATTCCTTTTCCTAGTGAAATGACTGCTGTTGTCGGCCCAAATGGGTGCGGAAAGTCGAATGTAATCGATGCCGTACGATGGGTACTAGGGGAAAGTTCTGCTAAGAACTTACGAGGCGATGCCATGACCGACGTTATCTTCAACGGCTCTAGCGCACGTAAACCTGTGGGGCAGTGCAGTGTTGAGTTGTTTTTTGATAACAGTGCAGGGCGAATTGGTGGCGAATATGCCACCTACAGCGAATTATCAGTAAGACGATTAGTCACCCGCGATGCCCAATCTACCTATTTTTTAAACGGCACTAAGTGTCGTCGTCGTGATGTAACCGATCTGTTTTTGGGTACAGGGTTGGGGCCTCGCTCTTACGCCATTATTGAACAAGGTATGATTTCTCGGCTAATAGAATCTAAGCCGCAAGAGCTGCGAGTTTTCATCGAAGAAGCGGCCGGTATTTCCAAGTACAAAGAAAGAAGGCGGGAAACTGAAAATCGTATTCGCCACACGCAAGATAACCTAGCGCGGTTAAATGATGTGCGTGATGAACTTGGTCAACAACTTGAAAAGCTTCAGCGCCAAGCCGCGGCTGCAACCCGTTATAAAATGTTGCGTGAGAAAGTGCGTGAACTCAAGGGGCAATTAGCGGGTATTCGTTTTTTAAAAAATAGCGAACAAACTGAAAACTTAAAGCAGACGCTGCAAGGTCACCAGCAAGCACTTGATGCATTAGTGTTACGGCAACATGGCGATGAAGCGGGCATGCTCACCTACAAAGAGCAACTGGCGCAAAACAAACAAGCTGCAGACGATGTACAGCAGCAGCTATTTACCACCAGTAATGCGATTACTCGCATTGAACAAAACGAATTACATAGTCAGCAGCGCAAACAACAGATTGAGGCCGAACTCGTCACCTTGAACGAGCAAACGAACTTGTTGGTCGCTGGGTTAGAAGAAGCTAATCAAGCGTTAGCCACGTCTAAATCGGGTTTAGACACCTTGTTACCCCAGCAAGCATTGAATGATGAAGCTTTGGCACAAGCCAAAGACATGTTTAATGATGCCGAGCAAGAACGCCGTGACTTCAGTGCACAAAGCCGCGAGCACGAACAAATCTATCATCGCTTAAAGCAAGAAGTGCAAACCTGTCATAGTCAAATTCAGTCAACGATGAACATGCAGCTTCGTACTTCGCAGCGTATCAGTGAACTGAACGATGAGCTTAGCCAGCTCGACACCGATGATATTACCGATCGTATATCGATGTTGAACGCGCAAATTGATGAAGCCGAAGTCCAGGTAAGCGAGGCATTGGAACAATACAATGACACCAAAGAAGCCCTTAAAGGCAGTCAGCAAGCCCTAGCACAAGTAGAAACAATGCATAGAGAGCTAGATGGCGAACGACAATCTTTGCAATCTACCATTGCAGCACTATCAGCACTGCAAGATGATGCTGCTACTGGCTATGCCGAGGTGCATAGCGACTTACAATTGTTGTGGCAGCAGTTGAATGTGCCAGAAAATTTGAATGACTGTGTGGAAACCGTATTGCGCTATTGGCATCAACCTTATATTGCCAGTTCTCTTGAAATAAACGACTTAGTTAATCATATACCGCTTTTACCCATGGGGGAGCGGGTGTTTGCCCAATCAGCTTTCACCGATGTAAAACAACCCAACACCTTGGCTGCCGCTTTACCAAGCGAACGGGTACCAGAAGCGTTCAATCATATTCTATTGTGTGAAACCAACGCTGATGCAGTGAATATGGTCAGCACCATTGAAAACACAATGTCCGTACTTTCAGAAGAAGGTCTGTGGTGTGCTAAAGATTGGGTAGTGCGGGGCGGGGAAGTTGAAAACAGCGTGTTACATAGAGCATCAAAGCTGGCTGAATTAAGTGAAACGCTTAACCACATTGAAGACAATATAGCATTAGCCCAGGCAAAAGTAGAAGAAGCTAACGTGCTGGTTAGTCGTAATGCCGAGCAAAGTGACCATGCCAAACTCACTTATGAGAACCTTAAAAATACCCTAGTTCAGCATACCAATGCTATGTCTGTGTTGGTGATGCAAAACGAACAATTAGCGGCGCGAAGCGCAAAACTTAAAGACGAATTAAGCAAGCAAAACGTCATGTTAAGTAAAGAAGAAGCGCAGCTCGTTACTTTATCCGGACAGCTTGAAATTCATGAAGCGCAGTTATCGGAATACGAAGCGCGCGTTAGCGAAGCGCAAAATAACCGAGAACAATTTGATAATAAGGTGGCGCAACTTCGCAGCAAGGTAGAGTCGTTAACACATCAGGCTCATGAGATGGCATTAAAAGTACAGCAATTGGAAAGTCATCAAAATTTATATGCACAACAGGTAACGCGTAACCAACAGCAGCTCACCAATTATCAATCGAGACGGGATACGCTAAGCAAAGAGCTTACAGACTTGTCAGCGCCACAGGCGGTTCAAAAAGTTCAATTACAAGAACTGCTTACACAAAAAAGTGAACTTGAAAGCAAGCGTTCCGAGTACCAATCTAAGCATGATGAAATAGAGCAAATGCTGCGTGAGTCTGAAAAAGGTCAACAGGCGTTGGCGAAAGATATTCAAGAGCGCACGAGCAACATCGAAAAGCTAAATATCGAGATTGAAGGGTTTAAAGTGCGTGCTACTGCCATTTTGGAGCAATTAGAAGATAGCAAGTTGTCGCTAAAATCTATTCTCGAAACATTGCCAGACGAGGCAGATGAAACAAAATGGCAGAAAGAACTTGAAAGCACGCAAGGAAGTTTGTCTCGCTTGGGGGCGGTGAATTTGGCAGCGGTAGAAGAATTCGAAACCCAATCGGAACGAAAGTTACACCTTGATACTCAATACCATGATTTGACCGATGCATTGGAAACATTGCAAAGCGCGATACGTAAAATAGATAAAGAAACCCGTACCCGTTTTTCTACTACGTTTGAGCAAGTGAACCAAGATTTGAAAACCCTGTTTCCAAAAGTGTTTGGAGGAGGCTCTGCTTATTTAGCCTTAACCGACGATGACTTGCTAGAAACTGGGGTGACTATCATGGCGCGCCCTCCTGGTAAGAAAAATAGCACAATTCACCTTTTAAGCGGTGGAGAAAAAGCGTTAACCGCTTTATCATTGGTATTTGCGATATTTAGGCTTAATCCAGCACCATTTTGTTTGCTGGATGAAGTTGATGCACCATTGGATGATGCTAACGTTGGGCGTTTTTGTAACTTGGTTTCAGAAATGTCGCAAACGGTACAGTTTATTTATATCACCCACAATAAGATTGCGATGGAAATGGCAAGTCATTTAACTGGTGTTACCATGGCAGAACCTGGTGTGTCTAGGATGGTAGCGGTTGATGTTGAACAAGCAATGGCTTTCGCAGAAGCATAACAAAGGGCGACGAAGCTAAATGGAAGATGAATTACGTCTATCACTATTGTTTGCAGGTACCTGCTTTATAATTGCAGTACTTGCGCACGGTATTTGGAAAATTCGCAAAAACGGTAAGCCGAGCAGTAAACCTCGGGTTGAACCCCGTCAGTGGGCAGATACTGGCGAGGAAGAAGGGTCGCAATCAGAAGGATTTGATGAATTAGGTATTGGCCAGGTTCGCGTGGTGAGTTCTGGCAATGCTCAAGAAAATTCGCAAGACAGTTTCGATGCAAGCGATGAACAAGACCTAGGTGATGCATCTAGCCATGACAATCACACTGCGGCGAGTACCTCTAAAGCAAAAAGTTTTTATGGTAGCGATAGCACCGATGATAGCGATGTTAGCGATGTAGGTGTTAAGCATGATGTTAATAATACATCGGATAAAACATCGCCTTACAATGAAACGAGTGATCCTTTAGCCGATTCTACGCAGAAAGAAGCTAATGCCGCGAGTAGTGGAGCGAGCGCTGAAGATTCCGCTTCCGACACTAATACACCCAAAGAAAAGGTAGCCGATAAACCTAAGCTTTATGGTTCGGTGGTGTCTAATCCAAAGCCACACCTTCAAAGCAGTTCCGCCCCTGCCAGTGAAGATGATGGATTTAGTTCAGATGCATTCCCAGAACCGCCAGGGTTTCTATTACGAGAAGGCGATGATGAACCTGCTAGCGAAGTTGAAACTGCCGCTATCAACAAGCCTTCTGTAAGTTATAGTGCGGTAGACAGTACACCAGTGTCTCCTGATGCGGGCAATAGCCAACCAACGCCTGAACACAACTCACCAGAAATCGATGATTTCAGTTTGGACTCACCGGCAACACAATCTGTGTCGGGTAATACTGCGCAAACAGGCCACAAAGAGACCCAAAATCAGGCAAGCGAAGGTGCTGAAGTCGTTAGTGCCAGCGGCCTAGGTGAACAAGCTAAGCGCTTTATGAAAGGAAAGCGCAGCAAACCTATTTCTCGCAAGCGCCAAGAGCCTAAATTTGGCGATGATCAAATGCGTATCGATTTTGACGATAGTGCAGCCAATGCAGGAAGCGCAGAAAGTGCCAGTACAGACAGCCAAGATAACAGTATGCAAACTGCTTCTGGCAGCCGCACCCAAAATGGCGGCGCTTCTGAGCAAGTTGAGCAAGAAGTACTCGTACTCAACGTGAAAGCCCCCGAGGAAGACCCAATAGCTGGCGCGGCCTTGTTGCCAATGCTATTAACGCTTGGCTTTAAGTTTGGTGACCAAGATATTTTTCATCGTCATGTCAATTCAAATGGTAAAGGGCCGGTATTATTTAGCTTGGCTAATATGTTTAAGCCTGGAATTTTCGATATTGATAGTCTTGAAACGTTCAACACGCAGGGTGTTTCTTTGTTTATGATCCTGCCCATTGAGGGCGACCCTCATCAAGTGTTCAATATGATGCACAACGCCGCACGTAAGTTGGCGGATGAGTTCGGTGCTCAAGTGCTTGATGGACGTCGTAGTGTGCTAACTAAACAAGGTTTACAGCAATACATGGAAAAAATACGTGAGTTTGAACGCAAACGTATGATTACCCGCCAGTAGTCAATTCCTATAAATTAGCATAAAGGGCCTGTCTTTTTAGCGGCCCTTTTTTGTTTTCTCATGCTACCATTAGGGCAATTATTTGGCGTTAAGTACAGTCACTCAATTAGCATTGAGTGAGCGTGCTGCTTTTTGTTTTAGTTAGCAGAGTGAAACCGCCATTTCTTTTTAAAAAATTACACGCAAGTATCATCATGTCAGACACGTTAGAACAAGCAAAAGCCCGCGCCGAATCACTTCGTGGGCAGATAAATGAATACAACTATCAATACTATGTGCTCGATGCCCCTACAGTGCCCGATGCGCAATATGATAGAGATATGCAGGAACTCATTAGCATCGAAAAGCAATTCCCTGAATTGCAGAGTGTAAGTTCGCCAAGTCAAAAAGTGGGGGGCTCTGCGCTTTCTGCTTTCGAGCAAGTTACCCATGAAGTGCCTATGTTATCACTTGATAACGCGTTTGATGATGTGTCGCTATTGGCGTTTGAAAAACGTATTTACGATCGCCTGAAAGACAATAAAGAACTCGGTTTTAGTTGCGAACCAAAGCTTGATGGATTGGCGGTTAGTATTCTTTATGAAAATGGCGAAATGGTACGTGCAGCGACTCGGGGTGATGGCCAAGTTGGCGAGAACATTACTACCAATGTTCGCACCATTGCTAACGTTCCTCTTAAATTACGCGGCGAAAACTACCCATCTCGATTAGAAGTTCGCGGCGAAGTATTTATGCCTAAAAAGGGCTTTGAAGCGCTTAATGATTATCAGCGTGCTAACGACGGTAAAGTTTTCGCTAACCCTCGTAATGCTGCCGCTGGAAGCCTTAGACAGCTTGATTCAAAAGTTACAGCGAAACGCCCGTTAATGTTTTACGCCTATTCTTTGGGTGTGGTTACGCCTGAGGATTTTGAGCTGCCACATCATCATAGTGCGCGATTAGCGCAATTAGGTGAGTGGGGCATACCCTTATGCCCTGATATCGACACCGCAGAGGGAGGCAAAGGCTGCTTAGCGTATTATCAGCGAATATTGACCCTTCGTGACGACTTACCTTACGATATTGATGGCGTAGTGTTTAAAGTTGATGATATTAGCGTACAACAAACATTAGGCTTTGTGGCACGCGCGCCGCGCTGGGCCATTGCACAGAAGTTCCCTGCTCAAGAAGAAATAACCAAACTGTTAGATGTTGAGTTTCAAGTAGGACGTACCGGTGCAGTAACGCCAGTGGCAAGATTAGAGCCCGTATTTGTAGGCGGTGTTACTGTGTCAAACGCCACGCTACATAATCAAGATGAAATTGACCGACTAGGGGTGAAAGTAGGCGACTACGTTATTATTCGACGCGCGGGTGACGTTATTCCCCAAGTGGTTTCTGTGGTACAAGCCAAAAGAGATGACAACGTTAAAGACATCGTTTTTCCTACAGACTGCCCAGTTTGTGGTTCTAATGTAGAAAAACTGGAAGACGAAGCGGTTGCTCGTTGTACCGGTGGCCTTATTTGTGCGGCGCAGCGCAAGCAAGCGTTAAAGCATTTTGCCTCACGAAAAGCATTTGATATCGACGGTTTAGGCGATAAGTTGGTCGATCAACTCGTTGATGCCGATTTAGTGCATAGCCCTGCAGATTTCTTTAATCTTAAATTGGGCGATGTGGTTGGCCTTGAACGTATGGCCGAAAAGTCTGCAGCCAAATTGTTACTCTCACTTGAGGCGTCGAAAGCCACCACATTGGCGAAGTTTTTATATGCGTTAGGTATTCGAGAAGTCGGTGAGGCCACGGCAGCGAACCTCGCTTTGCACTTTGAAACCCTTGAGGCAATTCGTAACGCCAGCGAAGATGAACTCATTGAAGTGCAAGATGTAGGCGGTATTGTTGCGGCGCATTTGCATAACTTTTTCAACGAACCTCACAATACCGATGTTATCGACGCCTTACTAGAGGCGGGTATTAATTGGCCTGCAATTGAGAAAAAACCACAAAGTGCGTTACCGCTTGATGGAAAAACCTGTGTA
This sequence comes from Alteromonas sp. K632G, assembly GCF_017653625.1. NCBI lineage: Bacteria > Pseudomonadati > Pseudomonadota > Gammaproteobacteria > Alteromonadales > Alteromonadaceae > Alteromonas > Alteromonas sp. K632G. The sequence goes on along the minus strand of NZ_JAGGDM010000003.1, from coordinate 78,276 downwards.
GTCACAGGAACATTAAGTGAAATGGGCCGCTCCGATGTTAAAGCGAAACTGCAATTATTAGGGGCTAAAGTGGCAGGCTCGGTATCGAAAAATACCTCGTTCTTGGTCGCTGGTGAAAAAGCGGGATCTAAGCTTACCAAAGCACAAGAGCTAGATGTTGAAGTGTGGGATGAAGCTAAGTTACTCGCCTTTTTAGCAGAGCATGACTAGCCTTTATAATTAGCACAGTTTGAGCAGTCAGTATTAATAGAACGCAAACCATACAAATGAAAAAAGGCGCCTTAAGAGCGCCTTTTTCATGTCTGCGTGTGTATGATTTGATGTACTTAGGCACGTACTAAGAACTCGTAGCCTAAGCGTCCGCCTGCCTATGGTAGGGGGAGCTGGCTACTGTGCTTGTACTTTGGCTTTCGCACGAGCCAATCTTCTGCGTTCCCAAGCCTTTTTAACCTGAAAACGCCAAATCCAGTTTAGGGTGAAATACCCCACGGCACTGGCGATGATGGAACAAATTGCGCAGCCAACCAAAAATGCGGGGCCAATAGTGCTGATGCTTTCCACCACCCATTGCCAACTGAATTGGAATTCAAAGTGTTCAGGCTTGGTCCCAAGTACAGTAGAACCAATCTTATAAGCAGCATAAAATATGGGCGGTATGGTGAAAGGATTGGTAACCCATACCGTGGCTACCGATAGCGGTAAATTCGCACGAAAAGGAATGGCGACGCCCGCAGAAAGCCACATTTGGAAGGGCACAGGCCAAAACGCAAAAAACAGCCCGATACAAAATCCGCCTGCCGCTGAACGTCTGTTTAAATGCCATAAATTAGGTTCGTGCAAAACGCTGCCAAACACGCGCAGAATTTTGTTGTTCTTTACAGCCTGCGGTTCAGGCAGGAAACGTCTAATAAATTTCTTAGGCATAACACTCGTTCGTTAACTATCAACATATGGGCTACATTCAGCCATCTATATTTATTGCTACGTAAAACAATGGTAAATCGTATCACAATTTGGTGTGGCAGTTTTTGTGTTAGCGCAACAACCGCTGTTTTATGGCCCGAGTTGCCATCGCTAAACCTAGTGATGACGCTTGCCATAGGTGGTGGTGTACTGCTGTTCCTATCAAAGTGCAATTTTTACCTTTATTCAATAAGCGGCGGTAAACAAACGTCTTGGATGAAGTTTGTACTTATTGCAGTAAGTGGCGCATTAATAGGTGCTACATGGATGGCGAGTTTAGGGTATTGGCACCTATCTTGGCAACTACCACAGAGCAAAATTCAACAAGATGTCACAATTAATGCGACGGTTGACCGGGGAGGCTGTCTAAGTGGTCAAAAAAGCGTCGTGAGTAGTCAAGAAAATAGAGTAAATACACAAAATTTGGAAAATATCGACAGTGTAGCAAACGCAGGGTATGAAAAAGATGAACCGCGATTTATGTCGTATGTCGTCAACGTCAACGGCATAGACGATATAGCATTGAAGTTCACTCGAAAAATGACATTGAGCCATCGCCTGACGAGTACCTGTTTACACAACGGGGACAAATTCACTGCCACGGTGAAATTAAAACCGGCCTACGGCACGCTGAACCCAGTAGGCTTCAATCGACAACAATACCTTGCCAGCCAAGAAATTGTGGCTACGGGTTATATCAAACATTTACACAGTGAAGCCGTGGTTCACAACCATAGTGTTCGTCATAACATATCCGTTTTTATAACTACGCTGCCACTTGATCAAATGCGTTGGTTTCAGGCGTTATTGATTGGTGAACGTAGTCTGTTAACCAAAGACGACTGGCACACGATTGGGCAAACCGGTACCGCGCACATTTTCAGTATATCGGGAATGCATTTATCCATTATCGCCCTGACGGTATTTTATGCGTGTAGCGCGTTTATTTTTGTTGCCAGTAGCATGATAAAAAGGAAGAACGCTTTCATAAACCTAAGGCGCTACGTATTAATGACTTTGGTTTGTAGTACTGCGCTGTATGTGATGTTAAGCGGGATGGCATTGCCAGTAGTCAGAGCTTTCGTTTTATTGGTGGTGGGTATTGGCTTTGCGGTATTTAATAGTGTGTTACGGCCATTTCACATGGGCGTTTTCATGTTGTTTACTTGTATTGTGTTGTTTCCCTTGTCGTTGCTGCAGGCCAGTTTTTATTTAAGCATAGGCGCGGTGATAAGTATTTGGCTGCTTAATTGGCGATTTCGATTCCAAGCAATGCCGTGGTACAAAGCTTTATTTTGCATTCAATTAGGGGTAAGCGTTGTGATGGCGCCTATCACGCTATTGTGGTTTGGTACGGCTAGCACTATCGGCATTATCGCTAACCTTTTTGTATTGCCTGTTATTACGCTTGTTCTTCCTGTGGCACTGCTTGCGGTAATGGCGGGGTACTATATTCCTACAAGCTTAGACTTTGCTATTTGGGTGCTACTTAAAATAGATAAGGTATTAGGCTGGCTTTTAACCTGTTTAAGCGACGCGGCATCTTGGCCAATAAGTGCAATTCACTTCTATCCCACCACGGGTTCAATACTGTGCCTGCTTTTCGCCATGTTATTAGCCATTTTACCCAGGTGGCGATATAAATGGGCCTGTGTATCATTGCTAATACTGCCAGTTACCCTCACTTTTATTCATTCTTCTCCAACTCGATGGTTTGTTAATGTGTTTGATGCTGGCCAAGGAACTGCTATCGCGTTAACCAAAGGGGAACATGCCATCATTGTTGATACAGGGCCTATGTATAACGCTGAAGCGCCATTAGCGAGTCAGGTTATACCTGCATTCCTGAAGCAAAATAACAGCGAACACGTAGATATGGTCATTCACAGTCATGGTGATACTGATCATGCAGGAGGAAAAGCCGCGTTGAGTGCCTGGTTAGACACCAAAGGTATTAAACCCGCATGGATAAGCCCGATAGACGGATGTGAGCGAGGAAAGGTAATTAACTGGCAAGGGTTAACGCTTACCTTTCTATGGCCTGAAAAAGGGAATCTAGAAGACAGTAATGCTATGTCTTGCGTGATTAAAATTGATGATGGATTCCACAGTGTTCTGATTCCTGGTGATATTGAACGAGCCAGTGAGTACGCCATACTACATGCAGAAAAAAAGCGAATGGCAGCGGGAATTGAAGGGAGAACAAACGGTACTCAAGAAAATAAAAGCAACGTTGAACAAACAGCTGTGCGTGCTGATGTGTTAATTGCACCTCATCATGGCAGTAAAACTTCATCTACCGACATATGGATTCAACGCGTCTCTCCTGATGTGGTTCTTTATACCCAAGGATATGAAAATAGGTGGAAATTTCCAAGCCAATCCGTCTTTTCTCGCTATCAGAAATATGGCGTTCGCCAATTTACCACCAGCGAATTTGGTTTCATTCGACTTGAGTTCACAGAAGGTGGCTATATAGTTAGGTCAGAACGAAAAGACGCCCAAAACCGTTGGTATTTGCCAAGTTACACGCCTAGGCACCTTGTTTCTTCAGAATCTGAAGTGAAGAAAGAGGAAAATTTTTAATCAAAGCATGGGGTTGATTAGGGAAATGACTCAAGTACTAGTACAATAGCGAGGGTGAAAGTAATGAATAACGAACAGGTTAAAACACTTTGATGCAACAAACCGATCCGTCGGCCTTCCAGGTTAAACGCTTTTTACGCTATCTGCGTGAATTTAAACTCCCTTTCTTCGTTGCCGTTATTGGCATGGTGGGCTACTCCGCGGTAGATACTTTCGTATTTGCACAATTGCAGCCCATGATTGACGAGTCACTAGGGAAAAATGATCAGGCGTACTTACGATTAGCTGCGTATGCGATAGTCCCGTTGTTTTTATTAAGGGGTCTATTTAACTTTCTTGGTACCTACACACTAACGTGGATTGGGGCGCAGGTCGTCATGCGCATGCGACAACAGTTGTTCGATAAATATATCCATTTGCCGGTGTCTTTCCACGATACCCAAGCGGTGGGCGCGTTAATTAGTAAAGTGACCTATGACACAGAACAAGTTGCCAATGCTTCTGGTAAAGCCTTGTTAACCTTGGTACGGGAAGGGGCGCTTGTTATTGGATTACTCGCGGTCATGTTTTATTACTCATGGCAGTTATCTCTTATTTTCTTGTTAATTGGTCCCTTGGTTGCCGTTATTGTCTCATTCGTGAGTAAGCGCTTTAGAGTGGTCAGTCGAAACATTCAACAAGCGATGGGCAATTTAACCTCTGCGGTAGAGCAGGCGGTAAAAGGCCATAAAGTGGTCATTATGTTTGGTGGGCAAACCATCGAACAAAAACGCTTCGAGCAGAAAAATAATAATAACCGCCAACAAACCATGAAGCTTGCGGTTACCCAAATTTTAAGTGTGTCGTCTATTCAGGTTATTGCGTCTGTGGCGTTAGCTGTAGTGCTCTATATTGCCAGTACGCCTGGCATGGTTGAAAAGCTCTCTGCGGGAGTGTTTATTAACGTGGTGTTTTGTATGGTGATGCTACTAAAACCTTTAAAACAACTGACGACGATCAATAATGAATTTCAAAAAGGCATGACTGCCTGCGTAAGCGTGTTTGAAATTCTAGATAGAGAAAACGAAGCTGATTCAGGCGACATAAAACTAGAGCGTGCAGTCGGTAAAATTGAATTCGATGATGTGACCTTTACTTACCCTGGAAAGCATTCGCCTGCGTTAACGAACGTGTCGTTTACCGCAGAACCTGGCCACTCTGTTGCTTTGGTAGGGCGTTCTGGAAGCGGAAAGTCGACCATTTCGTCGCTGCTTACCCGATTCTATTCACCACAAAGAGGGCAAGTCAGGTTGGATGACAATCCTTTAGACAGTATCGATTTAAAATCACTACGGGCGCAGTTTGCGGTAGTGTCGCAAAACGTAACATTATTTAACGATTCTATTGCCAATAACATTGCTTATGGTGCAAAAGAAACCGTGTCGCAGGCCAAAATTGAGCAAGCCTGCAAAATGGCTCACGTCGATGAGTTTTTGGGTAATTTACCTGAAGGTATCGATACTGTTATTGGTGAAAATGGCCTTATGTTGTCTGGCGGACAGCGTCAGCGTATCGCTATTGCTCGCGCTATTTTAGCCGATGCGCCGATTCTGATTTTAGACGAAGCGACCTCGGCGCTAGATACGGAATCGGAAAGACTTATTCAAGATGCACTAGAAACATTACAAAAACGATGCACCAGTATTGTGGTAGCCCACAGGTTATCGACGATTGAAAATGCCGACACTATCATGGTGGTTGAGCAAGGTCGCATTATTGAAAGTGGTAAGCATCAGGAGTTACTAGAAAAAGGCGGGCATTATGCTCAGCTTCACGCGTTGCAGTTTGGTGATAACTAAGTGAGTCGTATGGTGAAGCGCTGGTACGCTGGTCACCCGCTAGTGTGGCTGTTATCGCCACTTGCGATACTTTTCTGGTTGATATCAGCTTTTCGAAGGTTTTTATTCTCTACCGGTCTGAAAAAGGTGTATCGAGGCCGTGCTAAAGTTATTGTCGTAGGCAATATTTCGGTTGGCGGTAACGGTAAAACACCTGTGGTACTTGCACTTGCGCAGTATTATCGCGAAAAAGGTGTTCGAGTTGGTATTTTAAGTAGAGGGTATGGGGGGAAGTCTAGCTATTATCCTCGTCAAGTCACCGCTAATGATGATGCCAGTGAAGTAGGGGATGAACCTCGACTACTGGCCATTCGAAGTCAAGTACCCGTGGTGATTGACCCTATACGTAGGCGGGGCGCAGATTATCTTTCAAGTGATCTTAATTGCGACCTTATTATCTGTGATGATGGCCTTCAACATTATGCGTTAGCAAGAGATGTTGAAGTGGTGGTAATGGACGAACGTTTAACCGGCAGTGGCTTTTTAATACCAATGGGGCCGCTTAGGGAAGGTCACTGGCGGCTGGCAACAGTAGATGCCATTGTGCATAACCGTGCTGACAATACGTTACCAGACCTTACAGCAGGCCAGACACCTCAGTATCTTATGAAGTTGGTAGCCGGTGAATTGTGCTCTGTTACAAACCCCACCGAGCAGGCTGAACTGACTAGCTTGCGCAGTAAAAATATTACTGCCATGGCAGGTATTGGTGCGCCTGAACGTTTTTTCTCGCAGTTAAAGAGTATGGGGTTAAACTTGTCCAGCACATTACCGTTTCCCGATCATCATCAATTTACTGCAGATGATATCCCATCGGGCGTTGTGCTAATGACCGAAAAAGATGCAGTGAAGTTAAGTGATATCGCTCACAGCGATTGTTGGTATCTGCCCGTTTCAGCAAGTATCGATAAGAAGTTTTTCACACAAATAGATAACAAGCTGGTTAATGCTGGCTTAACAATGACGCCTTAGCAAGCAAGGAAATACAATGGCATTTGATAACAAATTATTAGAAGTACTGGCATGCCCAGTGTGCAAAGGCAAGTTGGTGCTTAATGATGAAAAAGACAAGCTAATTTGCCGCTTTGACCGTTTAGCTTACGATATTAAAGACGGTATTCCGGTGCTTATCGAAAGTAAAGCAACGGTAATGACACTCGATGAAGTAGACGCAACGCGATAGGTGTGTGATGGCATTTACAGTAGTTATTCCCGCACGATATGGCTCTAGCCGCTTTCCAGGTAAACCTCTGGCTGATATTAACGGCAAGCCCATGATTCAGCATGTGGTAGAACGTGCCACTGAAGCGGGTGCTGAGCGAATCATTGTCGCCACTGACGACATGCGCATTGCCGATGTTGCTAATGAATTTTCTCATGTATGTATGACCGCCGATACACATCAGTCTGGCACCGAACGTATTGCCGAGGTAATTGAGAAAGAAAATATTGCCGCTGATAGCATTGTGGTTAATGTACAAGGTGATGAACCTTTCATTCCGGCGGCAAATATTAAGCAAGTGGCGAGTAATTTATCGAATGCACCTCAATGTGTGATGGCTACCTTGTCTACGCCTATTTTAGAAAGCGACGATGTATTTAACCCTAATATGGTTAAAGTACAGGTAAATGCACATAAAGAAGCGATGTATTTTTCTCGTTCCGCTATCCCGTTTGAACGTGATCGTATGATGGAAAACCGTCAAAGTGCTGATCCTAAATTGTATTTTCGACATATAGGCATTTATGCGTACCGTGCACAATACGTGCAGCAGTATGTTAGTTATCAGCCCAGTGCCCTTGAGCAAATTGAATCTCTCGAGCAGCTTAGGGCATTGTGGTATGGCGACAAAATCCATTGCGACGTAGCAGATGCTAAACCACCCGTTGGCATAGACACGCCTGAGGATCTTGCGCGTTTGCTGGCATCGTTAGGGTAAGCCGCGCTTTTTATTCGCTTTTTTAGCGGCTCAAAAAAACGAGTAATCATCAAAAAAAGCCAAAAGATATTCCGGTATTCAAATGCAAAAATGATTAGCCTGCTGAAAGGCTAATTAAGCGTTGCCAATAAATGGTTAACGCAGGGTTTTCATTGTGAATGCATGCCATCGACTTTTTTCGGCATAGCACTGGTATTTGTATTTGTATTTATATTTGTAGCGTGCAGCATATAAATAGGGAGCGTTAAAATGAACGTAGTCATTACAGGGGGTAACCGCGGTATTGGTCTAGCCCTGGTTAAGCAATATAAAGCGAAAGGCGCGACGGTGTACGCCACCTGTCGCAATAGTTGTGATGAGCTTAATTCATCTGGCGTTAAAGTGATCACGGGTGTTGATGTATCGCAGCCAGATACGCTGGCTGATAGTTTAGCGGAGCTAGCAGACGTTAAGATTGATTTGCTCATTAATAACGCAGGTGTGTTAGGCAAAGAAACCTTAGACGACTGGGAACCTCATACCATAGATTATCAGTTTAGAGTGAATGCGATGGGGCCTCTGCTTGTCACACAAACTCTTCTTCCATCAATGGCCGACAACAGTAAGATAGCCATGATCACCAGCAGAATGGGCTCTATGACCGATAACACCTCTGGCGGATATTATGGCTATAGAATGTCGAAAGCGGCGTTAAATGCTGCTGGTGTGTCACTAGCGAACGATCTCAAGCCACAAGGAATAGCGGTAGGTTTATTTCACCCAGGGTTTGTGCAAACTGAAATGGTGAATGGAAGCGGTGATATTGATGCAGATACCTCTGCTGAAAGATTGGTCGCTCGCATCGACGAAATGACCCTTGATAGCGCAGGGCGTTTTATACATTCAAATGCTGATGAACTGCCTTGGTAAGTGCGCTATAACTTCTGTCTGATGTGCATTCGGCATACTATTAACTAAAAAAAACCGGTAGCTCCTTAGGAACTACCGGTTTTTTGTTTATTATATTGTCATTATTTTGAACGACTTGTTGAAAACCTAATGGCCATTTCTATGATTAATCTTGGCTTTCGTCTTCGTCTTGATCTTCAGACAGCACAGCCCACACATCGTGTTCGTTAGCATGAATGACTTCGGCCCACACCCGTTGACCAGGTTTCACGTCATAAACGCCATTAAGGTGAACTAACCCATCAACTTCAGGTGCATCGGCATAAGTTCGCCCTACAGCGCCTTCGCTGTCTACGCTGTCGATAACTACTTGGTATTCATTACCAATGCGCGCTTGTAAACGCTGTGCACTAATTTCACCCTGAACTTCCATAAAGCGCGCCAAACGTTCTTGTTTAACGTCTTCAGGTACAGGATCAGGTAAGTCATTGGCACGAGCTCCTTCAACCGGTGAGTAAGCAAATGCGCCCACACGATCTAGCTGTGCTTCACGAATAAAGTCGAGTAACTCTTCAAACTCTTCTTCAGTTTCACCCGGAAAACCTACGATAAAGGTTGAGCGGATAACCAATGAAGGGCAGGCTTCACGCCATTTCTTTACGCGCTCAAGCGTACGATCTGCACTACCTGGGCGTTTCATTAAGCGTAAAATACGTTTGTTGGCATGCTGAAACGGGATATCAAGGTAAGGTAGAATTTTACCTTCATTCATCAGTGGAATAAGGTCGTCAACATGCGGGTAGGGGTACACGTAATGTAGACGCACCCAAATGCCCATCTCACCCAGTTTTTCACACAATTGCTGCATGTGTGTTTTAACGGGCATACCATCCCAGAAGCCTGTTCTGTGCTTCACATCAACACCGTATGCACTGGTGTCTTGTGAAATAACCAATAGCTCTTTAACACCCGCCGCTTTCAAGCGCTTCGCTTCATCAAGCACACTGCCCACCGGACGGCTTACAAGGTCGCCACGCATGGAAGGAATGATGCAGAAGGTACATCTATGGTTACAACCTTCTGATATTTTTAAATACGCGTAATGACGAGGCGTAAGTTTAACACCGTGATCGGGCACTAAATGTTCAAACGGATTATGTTGAGGCTTAGGTAAATGTTCGTGAACTTGCTCAACTACCGACTCATAAGCGTGAGGACCGGTAATAGCCAGTACATTAGGGTGAACTTCACGGATTTCATCTTCTTTAATGCCCAAACAGCCAGTTACAATGACTTTGCCGTTTTCTTTAAGCGCTTCACCAATGGTATCAAGTGACTCTTCTACCGCCGCATCAATAAAGCCGCAGGTATTAACAATAACCAAATCAGCATCGTTGTATGTAGGCACAACATCGTAGCCCTCGGTACGCAATTGCGTAAGAATGCGCTCGGAGTCTACCAAGTTTTTTGGGCAGCCTAAGCTGACAAACCCAATGCGGGCGCCGTTGCTTGCACCTGTACTACGATTTTCAGTCAGTGTTTTGACTGGTGTTTCTAAAGTAGTGGTTTTGTTTGCTGCTTTACTTGGATTGAAGGTTTCTACAGTCATCTAAAATATCACCCGGTAAACGACGCTACTTGTGCCTAAAATGGCCGCGGATTATACAGTAAGTATGGCGGGTTCGCAGCTCTTTGAGGTAAAACTTTTTCAACTAAGAACAATACTGCCTATTAGTGGAATACTGAACAAAAATTCATCATACTCTTTTGCTCTTCTCACATAAGTTTCACGGCAGGGCTTCATGGGCAGTTTTAAGTGCAGAAAAACGTTACCCATTCTATTTAGCTTGGTTATGTTTGGCTTAGCATCGTGTTCTTCAGACTATTATAAATCTGAGCCCCCATCACTCACATTGCGCTTGTCTAATGCGCCAGAATTCACCCTTGATTATATTGAGCACACCACCCGTGAGCTTTATTGGAGCTGCGTGACCATATGGCCGCGTTCGACAGAAGGCTTAATTAACAGCTTGTTGTGTACACAAGCGCTACTTGGGCGGGATGATGTCAGTGCTGACGAGCGCCAATTTGCGCTAAAACGTCATCGAGATGCGCTAATGAGTTTGCTGACATTGCGGATGTCGGGAAAAGAAGATGAAGCACATTTTCACACCCATTTAAATTTAGACCAGCCAATCATTTTTGCATCTAGAATGCTGACTTCAGAAGATGCTCTGCAACCCAACATTCTAGGAGAATACGGCGTTGCCGTGGTAGTAAGAGAACAAGCAGCCACAGAAACTGAACAGACCTATTACCCTCAAGAAGGGACTTACAGCAGTTACACATTGATGTTTCAGGGCATTAAGCTAGATGGTAACGAGGTGCACATAACGTTAGATGCTCAGAAAATTCATAGCCGAACCACGGTACGTGTGGGTAATAACGCCTATATGGCTAGGTACTCTCCAAGTGCCAGCTATTTAGCCTTACTAAATGATTCGATAGTCGGAGGGCTTCGCTGGAAAGGCTTTGTGGGTACTAAGCAAGCAAAAGCCCTTAGAGGAATTTACGTTATTGGGGAAATGTCTGACACCAAAATTCCCCTTATTATGATCCATGGACTTAATTCCGACCCCTTGATTTGGCGTTATTTGACTATGGCAGTAATGAATGACGAATGGTTGAACGAACGCTATCAAGTTTGGCATGTGCTTTACCCCTCAGGTCAGCCGCCACTGTATAGCGCCATGAAAATTCGAAGAGAGCTTGATGCGCTACTGGCCACTATTGATAACCCACTAATCACTCGCGAAGCGGTATTTATTGGGCACAGTTTAGGAGGGCTTATAACCAAGTTACTTACAGTATCGCCTGGCGACGCCTTTTGGAATACCACCTTCGCTGTACCTCCTGAGAAGCTTGAAGAGTCGATGTCCGAAGATATTCGGGACACCTTTTTCTTTGAACCTAGGTTTACAACGAACACCGTTTTTTATTTAGATACGCCTCACAAGGGGTCGGCGTTAGCAGCGTCGGCAATCGGGTATATTGGTTCATCGTTGGTGCAAATACCCTATGAACTCAAAAGTATGTTTGTTGAGTTACTCGATGAAAATGGGCTCGACATTGTTCAGTCAGACATGCAAAGCTATTTAACCGACACTAAATTTAAAAGTCTCGACTCATTAAAGCCAGGTCACCCATTAATGAACACCTTGTATTCTATGCCTATTCGAGGAAAAGCCTATTCCATTATTGGGTCGAAAAAAGAAACCGAATGTGAAAGAAGGGAAGTGTGTTTATTACTCACTGATGGCGTGGTGACCTACGAAAGTGCCGATATACCGGAAGCCTTAGAAAGACTCATTGTTGTGTCTAAGCATAATTCGTTTAAATCACCTGAAGCCGTTTCGTTTATATTAAAACATTTATAACTATGTCAAATTGCCTGATATTTTCTTTTAGCGCTTTAAGTTTGCATTATTAGCCCAATAATAACTGGGTTATTAATTATTCTTTGAAGCAAGGCTATTTGTTTTACATGCTTAAACTGCCATTAAAATATTACGATGAATCTGGCCGAATTTTACCGCCAAAATGGCTGTACGTCATACTGGCGCTATTTAGTTTGGACTGGATTGCGTTTATTTTTTCGCTGGCCTCGCGCTCGCAAACTGAAGCGTTACTTAAGCTGTTTTATCCTCAAAGTGAAAGTTTAGGCTTGGCATTACTAAGCAGTGTACCGATAGTGTTAGGGCTTGTGCTTATATCGCAACGTGAAAGGCTATGGAAAAAGGGGATCACAGGGTGGTCTCGCGCATTGTTGCCACTTATTTTAGTGGGCGTGATAGCGTCGTTGAGTGTGCAGTTTTATCATATTGTGTCGGTACATTGGGGGTTTGAGATGATAACTGCCATTAAGGTGGTGGTGTCTATTATCAGCTTATATTGTATTAGCCGAAGTCGGCATTTGCGCTGGATGATACAAGATTGGAAAAAGCCTCATTGCGAGTAAGTTGCAAGTAAATTGGCAACAAATTACGAGTAAAACCCGAATAAATCAGAAAATAGCATTTGTTTGAGGTGTTATTTTTCTGGGAATTAAGAATTAATTTTTAGGTGAAGAGACCCAAAAAAGCGTCTGGCGTGTGAGGCAAAAAGTTATAAGCCTCACACGAAAAAAGTGCAAAAAAGACCGATTACTGGCGGTGATTACTTACAGATTGATCAAAATAAGCTTTAACGCTGACCTGGCTGTCGTTTACTAGTCGCTCGTAGCAAATACCTGCAAAGGCATAAGAGTTCTCACCGACCACTAATAAAACGTAGGGTGCACTAGGGTTCGATTGGTCATAAAGCCATGTTCCACCCACAAAACGCTGGAACGTTTCTCCCAAATAGGCGCCAAAGATATTACATATGGTGAAAACTGCTTCATCTTCTAACGCGCTGTCATGATATTTGTCTAAAAAACTAAGTAAAATATCATCTACAAGCGAAACACTTTCAGCAGAGTAATCTAAGGTTAAACTGAACTCTTCTTGGGCTGTAGCAACCGCATCTTCTGCGCAGTCCTTCATTAATTGTTCGAGCTCTATAGGTGACATTTTATTATCCTTCTTACTTAACCTTTACGCGATAGAGTGATGTTCGCTATCGTCATTTTTAAACCTGCTAACAACATTGTGCGGTAGTTATTCCCGTTTGTCTATTTATGACCGGTTAAGCGATTGATTACACTGGCTGATGCGAACATACCAAAGGTGGCCGTTACCGTTACAACAGCGCCAAAACCGCCTGCACAATCAAGTCGCGTTCCGCCTTCCATTGCCGATTTGTTATAACACACGCTGCCATCAGGTTGGGGATAACGCAACTGCTCGGTTGAATAGATGCATTCAACCCCGAAGCGGCGTTTAGGGTTCTTACTGAAATTGTAATTGCGTCGCAGTTCACTGCGCAATTTGGCCGCAAGAGGATCTTGGGTGGTTTTTGATAAATCACCCCGGGTCACTTCGGTAGGGTCAATTTGTCCGCCGGCACCACCAACAGTCACAATAGGTATTTTTGCGCGTTTACAATGGGCTACCATGGCAGCTTTCGCTCTTATGCTGTCAGTTGCGTCAATAACGGCATCCATAGCTTGGGTTAACAGTTCTGTTGTGTTTTCTGGCGTGACGAAGTCTTCAATGCATACCACTTCGCAATTTGGGTTTATGCGTTTAATACGCTGTGCAATAGCGTCAACCTTTGCTTCGCCTATGGTATCGGCCATCGCATGAATTTGTCGATTGGTGTTGGTTACGCATACGTCATCTAAATCAATCAGGGTGATTTTACCAATACCAGAGCGCGCCAGCGCTTCTGCACTCCAACTTCCAACCCCACCAATACCCACAACGCACACATGGCTCATTGCAAGTTTTTCTGCGGCTTCTGCGCCATATAGGCGCACGATACCGCCAAATCGTTGATCTTCCAATATACTCACTTTGTATTCCAGTTCTTGCTAGGCCAATAGCCGCATTGTTTAAGCGCTGCGTTAAAATTGTTCAGCCATCACTCGTTAAACGGCGAAAAAACAGAACAGCTTAAACATAAAACAAAGGCTTTTACTCAAGGGGCGCATGATCGCAAAAAAGCGTAATATTGCAAGGGATCTTCTTTAAACAGTCAGTAAGACATGTCAAAAAGCTATGATACTGCCATTATTAAGGCACACGTAGAGAATGGTGACATGCCTATGAAACATGACTGGACATCGACGATAAGATGGATGCTAGGTAAACTTGTTATACCCATTCGTTCTATAAACTAGGAAGTTAAATCCAAAAATACAGGCATTACGTTCAAAGCTATACATGGTTGAATAACGCGTTTTAAAATGAATGCTTGGAGAAATAAATGGGATTGCTTGTAGACGGAATATGGCAAGATAAATGGTATGACACGAGTGAGAATGGCGGTAAATTTGAACGTCAAGCGTCGAAGTTTAGAGGTACGATAGGCGGTGAAGCAGGAGCTGAACACCCACCAGAGTCTGGTCGTTATCATCTTTATGTTGCTTATGCCTGTCCGTGGGCGCATCGTGCGTTAATTTTAAGGCAACTGAAAGGGCTGACTCAGCACATTGATGTTTCTGTGGTGAACCCCGATATGCTTGGAGATGGTTGGAGTTTTTCTGATTACCCAGGTAGTACCGGCGATAAGCTATACCATAATGATTATCTCCATCAGCTATACACCAAAGCAAAGCATGATGTTACCACGCGGGTAACGGTTCCGGTGCTGTGGGACAAACAAACCCAGTCTATAGTGAATAATGAATCTGCAGATATCATTCGCATTTTCAACAGTGACTTCAATGCGCTTACAGGTGGCAGCCAAGACTTTTACCCCGCGCCATTACGAGAAGAAATAGACAATATTAATAATACGGTTTATCACGCGATTAATAACGGCGTGTATAAGGCTGGCTTTGCTACCACGCAAAGTGCTTATGAAGAGGCGGTTGAGGTCTTGTTTGAAGCATTGGATGCGCTAGAAACAAGGTTGTCGACACAACGTTATTTAGTGGGCAATCAAATTACCGAAGCGGATTGGCGCTTGTTCACCACCTTGATTCGCTTTGATGCGGTGTACCATGGTCACTTCAAGTGCAATATTCGCCAAATTGCAGACTACCCAAACTTGTACGGGTACATGAAAGAGTTATATCAATATCCAGGTGTGGCAAGCACAGTAAATTTTGACCATATCAAACGTCACTATTATTACAGCCACACCATGATAAACCCTACCCAAGTTATTCCCGTTGGCCCAAAACAAGATTTAATGACTCCCCACAACAGAGAAAAAATAAATTAAGTTTAATTACTTAGTAATTTGAAAAGCGCATTGCGCGAAGGTGAGGGGTTTTATACCATCTACTTTACAATCATTGCGTCACTTTTGTTGTAACACATTTTCTTGTCACAAAAGTGACCAATAATAGCTTTAACAGGGAACAGAGACTCTAATACATGACTAAACCAATTACATGCTTTAAAGCATATGACATACGCGGTGAGCTTAATAGCCAACTTGATGAAGCAACGGCTTATCGCATTGGTTACGCCTTTGCTGAAGAGTTGAAAGCGAAAACAGTAGTGGTGGGCAGCGATGTTCGTTTAACCTCTACCCCCTTAAAACTTGCCTTGAGCGCAGGACTAATTGATGCTGGCGCGAACGTTACCGATATTGGTATGGCAGGCACCGAAGAGATATATTTCGCGACTAAACACTTAGGTGTTGATGGCGGAATAGAAGTAACTGCTAGTCATAACCCCATTAACTACAATGGCATGAAGTTGGTAAAAGCTGATTCAGTGCCCATTAGTGGCGATACTGGCTTAAATGCCATCAAAGAGCGCGCTGAGCAGTTGAGCGATGAAGCGGTATCACAGCGCCTTGCCTATTACACGCAAGGTGAGGCCATTGACGCTGACGCCTTTTACAACGGTCATGCACACATCAAGGTTTCACATTTAACTGATACAGGCAGCTATGTAGAAGATAGCTGTATGTCAGCCTATGTAGACCACATGTTGTCTTATGTGAATCTTGATTCGTTCACACCACTTAAAATAGTGGTTAATGCAGGCAACGGTGCTGCAGGTCCAGCGCTTGATGCTATTGAAGCTGAGTTAGCGAGCAGACAAGTTCCAATTAGCTTTATTAAGGTGCATCACGAAGCAGATGGCACCTTCCCTCATGGTATTCCAAATCCGCTATTACCTGAAAACAGAGCAGATACTGCCGATGCTGTTATTAAACATAACGCGGACTTTGGTGTGGCGTGGGATGGCGACTTCGATCGTTGCTTCTTGTTCGATGCTAGCGGCAACTTCATTGAAGGTTATTACATTGTTGGTTTGCTTGCAGCAGCGTTCATTGAGAAAAACCAAGACAGTAAAATTATTTATGACCCACGGGTATTTTGGAATACCGAAGACATTGTGGCGAATGCTGGCGGTACACCTATTAAATCGAAAACAGGTCATGCGTTTATTAAAGAGCGTATGCGCAAGGAAGACGCGGTGTATGGCGGTGAGATGAGTGCGCACCATTATTTTAGAGATTTCGCTTACTGCGATTCAGGTATGATCCCTTGGTTGCTAATTGCCGAACTTGTGTGTGTTAAAAAGCAATCGTTGGCGAGCATGGTTAAAGCGCGCATTGAAGCATTTCCATCATCGGGTGAGATCAACAGCAAGCTTAAAGATGCAGATGCTGCACTTGAGCGCGCAACATCTAAATATAAGCCACTTGCAACGTCGATCGATACTACCGACGGCCTAGGATTGGAATTCGACACATGGCGTTTTAATTTGCGTAAATCGAACACCGAACCGGTTATTCGCTTAAACGTAGAAAGTCGAGGCGATATAGCCTTGATGGAAGAAAAAACGGCTGAGTTGCTTTCGGTTATACGTGACGAGTAACATCCCGCGTTTTTACTTTTTTTACGGCTGACTTGTTAAATAAAATGAACAAGGATTAGTTTAAAAGAAAAGCGTAACGCATAAACCGGAGTGTATCGTCGGTGTACTAAAAAAGCGCAGTCATGATAATTATATGACTGCGCTTTTTTGTGTCTTGCTGGCACGTGCCGTTTCAACAATTAGCAAACACTTGTAGCATCAGCCAATTTTGATAACGTAATGATGTTTCCTGACTACATGCGCGCTATGTACTATGAAAATTAGGTAATGAGATAAATCATCCAAGCATGGCTAATTACCACGACCGAGGTAAGTGCTATACGTAAACTGATATAACTTACAATTTGGCCTTTTGGTAGGCTAAGCGTGAATTTGTCATACACTAAGATGGCAACGTAACTAAGCGAAAGCACCCCTAACGTTTTCGGGTCGTGGCTAAATACCAAACAAAGCCAACCGACAATGCTGGGTAACATGGCGATATACATTTGTTTACCATAACGCGCATTACTGATTGAGTCCCACCAATGAATGCCACCAAAAAAAGACAATAAAACCGCTGAGTACTGCATAAAGTAAACAGCGCTTTGGGTTAGTGATAAAAGATTAAAAGAATAAGCTATTGGCATAGCCAAAAAAGGGATGAGCCCAGCAACGCCAAGCAACACAACAGAGTAGGGCATATAACATAATCCTTCTGCGGTTATTCTAATAAACTGTTGTACGAAAGTTTATTAAAAAAAAGCCAAAAAAATAGCGCCAGAAGGCGCTATTTTATGAACAAATAATTATCTGTTCACGCTTATTTTAATGGCGTGTACTTACGCTGGTTGTGACCAGTGTAAAGCTGACGAGGACGACCAATTTTTTGTTTTGGATCGCTCATCATTTCATGCCAGTGTGAAATCCAACCCACTGTACGAGACAATGCGAAGATACACGTAAACATATTGGTTGGAATACCAATAGCTTTAAGTACGATACCTGAGTAGAAATCTACGTTAGGGAACAATTTCTTCTCTGCGAAGTACGGGTCGCTTAATGCAATTTTTTCAAGTTCCATTGCTACTTCAAGTAGTGGATCTTTAACATTAAGTTCACTAAGTACTTCGTGACAGCTTTCGCGCATTACTGTTGCACGTGGGTCGTGATTTTTATATACACGGTGACCAAAGCCCATAAGACGGAACGGGTCAGCCTTATCTTTAGCGCGTGCAATAAACTCAGGAATGCGGTCAACAGTACCAATTTCCTCAAGCATATTCAGACATGCTTCGTTCGCACCACCGTGGGCAGGGCCCCAAAGTGAAGCAACACCAGCGGCAATACATGCGTAAGGGTTAGCACCAGATGAACCAGCTAGTCGAACAGTAGATGTAGATGCGTTTTGCTCGTGGTCAGCATGAAGCGTAAAGATACGATCCATTGCACGTTCAACCGCAGGGCTAATCTCAAATTCTTCAGCAGGAACTGAGAACATCATGTTCAGGAAGTTAGCTGCATAGCTCAAATCGTTACGTGGATAAACGAATGGTTGACCAATGTTGTACTTGTAACACATGGCTACCAAAGTAGGCATTTTCGCAATTAAGCGATGTGCACTACGTTTACGCTCTTCATCGTTAGAAACGTCTAAGTCGCTGTGATAGAAAGATGACATACCACCAACCGTACCGCATAACATTGCCATAGGGTGGGCATCGTTGCGGAAGCCATGGAAGAACATGTTAATTTGCTCATGTACCATGGTGTGGCGTGTAATCGTTGATTTGAATTCTTCATATTCTTCTTTAGACGGTGCATCACCGTGTAGAAGCATATGACAAACTTCAAGGTAGTCTGCATCGCGCGCTAATTCTTCAATCGGGAAACCACGGTGTAGTAATACACCAGCAGCACCGTCAATGTAAGTAATAGCTGACTCGCAAGATCCTGTCGCCATAAAACCAGGGTCGTAGGTGAAGTAACCGTGTTGACCAAGGGTACGAACGTCGATTACGTCTTGTCCTTCGGTGCCAGACAAGATAGGAAGCTCGATTTCCTTACCGCCGGCTTTAAGAATGGCTTTCTGATCTGCCATAAAATGCTCTCCTCAGAATGGTTCTGTTTGCAGCGAAAACGGGCGAAAATGCTCGTTTCGTTGGGGAAAAGTGGCGTATTTGTACTTTATTATGTACCAATAAGTCAATTTAATTGCATTTATGCACAATAAATATTCCGAATTACTGAGATTTATAATGCTCAGCCGGAATCTCTATCGTTAACATTTTGGTAATCGCACTAAACCCGTTTCAGGGTAATTATCAATGTCTTTTGGCAAAAGGTAAACCACCGTTTACCAAATTTATTAACACCTTAGCTGAAAAAATAACCTTTTGTCGATTGAGAATTACCCGTTTTCATTAAAAGACCTTAATTTTGCTAGTGAAAATAGTGTTATTCTAGTTTAGTGCTGATACACTTTACAGCCTTGTTTATTAAGCATTCCATGCTTGTTGTTAGTATTTGTGGCTACTTTTCTTTGTGTTTATCAGGAAGATTTGTCAAAAAAGACTAAAGTCTTACTACAGCACAAAAAATTGTAATTATATACTGTGCTGGATATACTCAGCAGTGCATTAAAACAGAATAATTATTCTGTTAATTGCATTAAAGAATAATTCACAAATTGTTAACAACTCATTGGATGAGGTAATTAACAGGTAATAAACGAATTAACTCACACAGGACATAATAACGGTGAGTAATTCATTATCCCTACGGATTAAACAGGCATACATTGTGAAAAAGCAAAGACCAGTAAATTTAGAACTCAATACTATTAAATTTCCGCCTGCCGCTATTTCGTCAATTCTCCACCGTGTTACCGGTGTCGCAATGTTCTTCGCATTACTCTTTGTTATTTGGGCATGGGCAGTATCTGTTTCCTCGCCTGAAGGGTTTGCGAACGTACAAGCGATGATGGACGGTATCATTGGAAAAGTGATCGCAATAGGCACTTTATCAGCGCTGACTTACCACATTTTAGGCGGCCTAAGACATGTAGTTATGGATTTAGGTCACTGGGAAGAGTTGGAGTCAGGAAACCTCAGCGCCAAAATAGCTATCGCTCTTTGGATTGTGCTGACAGTAGTATTGGGAGTAGCACTATGCTAGGCAACCAAGCAAGCTTAAAGCGTAATGGTATTCAAGATTACGTTTCACTACGTACTACCGCTGCAATTATTTTTGCTTATACGGTATTCATGGCGTGGTTTTTTATATCCACTGATAATATTACTTTCATTGAGTGGCGCGGATTATTTTCTGGGCTAGCGATGAAGGTGTTCACATTGGCAGCACTTATCGCCATCATGATCCACGTTCGTATTGGCCTTTGGCAAGTACTTACCGATTATGTGAAGGCGTCTGGTTTGCGTGCAATCATTCAGTATGTTCTAAACATCATTGCTTTTGGTTACGTCGCTGTTGGTCTGTTTGTATTGTGGGGAGTGTAAGATGAGTTTACCCGTTCACGAGTTTGACGCAGTAGTTATTGGCGCTGGCGGCGCTGGTATGCGTGCAGCATTGCAGATTTCAGAATCTGGCAAATCATGTGCACTACTGTCTAAAGTATTTCCTACCCGTTCACATACGGTATCAGCGCAAGGTGGTATTACTGTTGCGCTAGGTAATTCCCATGAAGATAACTGGGAATGGCACATGTACGACACTGTAAAAGGGTCGGACTACATTGGTGACCAAGACGCTATTGAATATATGTGTAAAACCGGCCCAGAAGCCATCATTGAGATGGAGAACATGGGTTTACCTTTCTCACGTTTTGAGAATGGTAAGGTTTACCAACGTCCTTTCGGTGGTCAATCAAGAAATTTTGGTGGCGAGCAAGCAGCTCGTACCGCAGCGGCTGCTGACCGTACCGGTCACGCCTTGCTGCATTTGCTTTATCAGCAAAACGTAAAAAATAAAACAAAGGTCTTTTCTGAGTGGTACGCACTCGACCTAGTTAAAAACCAAGACGGTGACGTTGTTGGTTGTACTGCTATCGATATCGAGACTGGCGAAGTGGTTTACTTCAAGTCTAAAGCAGTCGTATTAGCAACGGGTGGAGCAGGGCGTATCTTCGCTTCTACTACCAATGCACACATTAATACCGGTGACGGTGTTGGTATGGCAATCCGTGCTGGCGTTGCATTACAAGATATGGAAATGTGGCAGTTCCACCCTACGGGTATCGCCGGTGCTGGTACGCTAGTAACGGAAGGTTGTCGTGGTGAAGGTGGTTACCTACTTAATAAAGACGGTGAACGCTTCATGGAACGTTATGCGCCTAACGCGAAAGACCTTGCTGGTCGTGACGTTGTAGCACGTTCAATGATGACTGAAATTCGCGAAGGTCGTGGATTTGATGGCCCTTGGGGACCTCACTGTAAACTTAAACTTGATCACCTTGGTAAAGACGTACTTGAATCGCGTTTACCAGGTATCCTTGAGCTATCTCGTACGTTTGCTCACGTTGATCCAGTGAAAGAACCAATCCCTGTAATACCAACTTGTCACTATATGATGGGTGGTATTCCAACTACCGTTGACGGTCAATGTTTAACTGTTGATGCAGACGGTAACGATAAAGTAGTCAACGGCTTATTCGCTTGTGGTGAAATTGCATGTGTATCTGTACACGGTGCTAACCGCCTTGGCGGTAACTCACTACTTGACCTTGTAGTATTCGGTCGTGCGACTGGTCTACACTTAGGTAAAACCCTTTCTGACGTATCGCCATTCCGCGAAGCATCAGAGTCTGACCTTGAAGTGGCAATGTCTCGCTTCAATCGCTGGGAAAACTCAGAGAAAGGTAAGGGCGAAGATCCGGTTCAAATCAAAAAAGATATGCAAGAATGCATGCAGCTTAACTTCTCAGTATTCCGTGAAGGTGAAGCCATGGCAGACGGCCTTAAGCAACTTGGTGAAATTCGTGAACGTCTTCAGAATGCTCGCCTTGATGATAAGAGTGCCGATTTCAATACTCAGCGTATTGAATGTCTTGAGCTTGATAACCTTATGGAAACCGCGTACAGCACAGCAGTAGCAGCGAACTTCAGAACGGAAAGCCGTGGCGCACACAGCCGCTTCGATTTCCCGGACCGTGACGATGAGAACTGGTTATGCCACAGCGTTTACGATCCGAATACTGAAAAAATGCTTAAACGTGATGTCAATATGGCGCCTAAGCTTCGGGAAGCTTTCCCGCCTAAAGTGCGTTCATATTAAGAGAGGCAACGATCATGCAATTACAATTTTCGATATATCGTTACAACCCTGATGTTGATAACAAGCCACGCATGCAAGACTACACTCTAGAAGTAGAGGAAGGTCGTGACATGATGGTGTTGGATGCACTAATTGCTCTTAAAGAGCAAGATCCAACGTTATCATTCCGCCGCTCGTGCCGTGAAGGTGTGTGTGGTTCAGACGGTGTGAATATGAATGGTAAGAATGGTCTTGCCTGTATTACGCCATTGTCTGCATTGGGTAAAAGTAAAGTTGTTGTTCGTCCACTTCCAGGTTTGCCCGTAGTACGCGACCTTGTGGTTGATATGACACAGTTTTACACCCAATATGAAAAGATTAAGCCATTCTTAATCAACGATGACAAACAGCCTCCTGCAAGAGAACACCTTCAGTCTCCTGAAGAACGTGCTAAGCTTGATGGACTGTATGAATGTATTCTATGTGCATGTTGTTCTACGTCGTGCCCATCGTTCTGGTGGAACCCGGATAAATTTATCGGGCCTGCTGGTTTGCTTCACGCTTATCGTTTCCTTATCGATAGCCGTGATACTGCAACTGATGAACGTTTGAACGATCTAGATGATGCATTTAGCGTATTCCGCTGTCACGGTATTATGAACTGTGTAAGTGTATGTCCGAAAGGATTAAACCCGACAAAGGCAATTGGACACATTAAGTCTATGCTTTTACAACGGGCTGTTTAGTACTATATTCTGGTTACTCCTGAGTGACAGAAAGCAATGCTCTAAATAGCCATCCGGATGTGATGGCTATTTTTTTTTGTATTCATCGGTATAACGCTTGGTTATGTCACGAATAACCTTATAATACAAACCGATGGTTAATAGAATTTACAAAACGTAGCAAGGCAAATTAAATGCAAGAAAGCGTGATGAAAGCGTGGTGGGATTCCTCGCATATGGCAGGTGCCAACGCTGCCTATGTCGAAGAATTGTACGAATCGTATATGGAAGACCCGCAGAGCGTTTCCGATACTTGGCGTCAAATCTTTGATAGCCTCCCCAAGGTCGAAGGCGTTGAACTTGAAACCAACCATACTAGTGTTAAAGATCAGTTTAGGAAGCTAGCTGCTCTAGGCCCGACAGCACGAATGTCGAGCGCACCAGTTGAAGGCACTCCGGTATCGGATGACAGGCAAGTTAAAGTGTTACAGCTTATTAACGCCTTTCGTTTCCGTGGTCACCAGCATGCCAACCTCGATCCGCTAGGATTATGGAAACAAGAGCGTGTTCGTGATTTAGAACTATCTCACCATAACCTTTCTGATAAAGATTTTGACAGTGTGTTCAACGTAGGATCTTTTGCCATTGGTAAAGATTCGATGTCATTAGGTGAATTGTTTAAATCACTTAATAGAACATATTGTGGCTCTATCGGTGCTGAGTACATGCACATTACCGATACAGACCAAAAACGCTGGTTACAGCAAAAAATTGAGTCAGTACAAGCAAAGCCAGAGTTTTCTAAAGAAGAGAAACTTACTCTTCTTAAGGGCTTAACCGCTGCTGACGGCATGGAAAAGTATCTTGGGTCTAAATTCCCAGGTGCCAAGCGCTTCTCACTGGAAGGTGGCGATGCACTAGTTCCAATGCTTAAAAACTTAATCACTAACGCAGGTGCTGCCGGCACTAAAGAAGTGGTTATTGGTATGGCTCACCGCGGTCGATTGAACGTACTTGTTAACGTATTGGGTAAAAACCCATCAGTGTTATTCGATGAATTCGCTGGTAAGCATGATGACTCACTAGGTGCAGGTGATGTTAAATACCACGCCGGTTTCTCATCAGATTTTGCTACGCCAGGTGGCAATGTTCACTTAGCACTTGCGTTTAACCCGTCTCACCTTGAAATTGTGAACCCAGTAGTGATGGGCTCAGTTCGTGCTCGTCTTGAACGTCGTAACGACGATACTAACACCGTACTTCCTATTACCATTCACGGTGACTCAGCGATTGCTGGGCAGGGCGTAGTTCAAGAAACCTTCAATATGTCACAAACTCGCGGTTTCGCCGTGGGCGGAACAGTACGTATTGTGGTGAACAACCAAGTTGGTTTCACAACGTCAAAAACTGAAGATACTCGTTCTACGCAATACTGTACTGATATTGCGAAAATGGTTCAGGCACCTATCTTCCACGTTAACTCTGACGACCCAGAAGCGGTTGCTTTTGTGACTCAGCTCGCCCTTGAATACCGTAATAAATTCAAGCGTGACGTTGTTATCGATTTAGTGTGTTATCGCCGTCATGGACATAACGAAGCTGATGAGCCAAATGCAACTCAGCCGCTTATGTACCAAAAAGTGAAGAAGCATCCTGTACCTCGCGCTATTTATGCCGACCAGCTTATTGCTGAAGGGGTTATTGAGCAGCGTGATGCCGACCGCTATTTAGAAGAATACCGCGCAGCATTAGATCATGGTGCATGTGTAGTTGAAGAATGGCGTCCGATGACAGAGCACAGTGTAGACTGGTCTCCGTACTTAGGTCACGATTGGGATACGCCATATGATGGTGCTATCAGTGTTGAAAAACTTCAAGCACTTGGCGAAGCGTTAACCAGTTTTCCTGATGGTCATAAACTTCAATCTCGTGTAAACAAGTTATATCAAGACCGCAAGGCCATGGTAAGCGGTGAAAAGAAACTTGATTGGGGAATGGCAGAAAATCTAGCCTACGCATCATTGGTTGATGCTGGTGAAGACATTCGTATGACAGGTCAGGATTCTGGCCGTGGTACTTTCTTCCACCGTCACGCGGTATTGCATAATCAAGCTGATGGCTCGACATACATGCCACTGCAAAATATTCGTGAAGGTCAAGGCGAGATCGAAATATACGACTCTGTGCTTTCAGAAGAAGCGGTTATGGCGTTTGAATATGGTTACGCAACGGCAGAACCTGAGTGTTTAACTATTTGGGAAGCCCAGTTTGGTGACTTCGCGAACGGTGCACAGGTTGTATTTGACCAATTCTTGAGTTCAGGTGAAGCGAAGTGGGGCCGTTTATGTGGTCTAACCATGCTGCTTCCACACGGCTACGAAGGTCAAGGTCCTGAGCATAGCTCTGCTCGTCTTGAGCGATTCTTGCAAATGTGTGCTGATCACAACTGGCAAGTATGTGTACCTTCAACACCAGCGCAAGTGTTTAACATGCTTCGCCGTCAAGTGGTTCGCCCTATGCGTAAACCGCTTATCGTTATGTCGCCTAAATCCTTGTTGCGTCACCCGCTTGCAACCTCTTCTCTTGAAGAGTTAGCAGAAGGCAAATTCCACAACGTGATCAGCGAAATTGACGATATTAATCCGAAAGACGTTAAGCGTGTGGTGATGTGTTCAGGCAAGGTTTACTACGATTTGCTTGACCAGCGCCGTAAAAATGAACAAACAGACGTTGCAATCGTAAGATTGGAACAACTTTATCCATTCCCACAAGAAGAATGCGCTAAAGTTGTGGCACAATACAGCCACGTTACAGATTGGGTTTGGTGTCAGGAAGAACCGCAAAACCAAGGAGCTTGGTATTGCAGTCAACACCATTTCTGGCAAGCAATTCCAGATGGCGCCAAATTAACATATGCAGGTCGTGAAGCATCTTCTTCACCTGCTGTAGGTTATGTTTCCGTTCACAATCAGCAACAAAAAGCGCTGGTTGAAGACGCACTCACTATTAAATAAGGAACAATGATGACAATTGAGATAAAAGTTCCGGTCCTACCAGAGTCAGTTGCCGATGCCACCATTGCAACTTGGCACGTAAAGGCCGGCGACGCGGTAAAGCGTGACCAGAACCTGGTTGACATTGAAACTGATAAAGTTGTGCTGGAAGTTGTAGCACCAGCCGACGGAACTATCGGTGAGCTTCTTAATGAAGAGGGTGCAACGGTACTAGGCGAGCAAGTTATTGCTAAATTAGAAGAGGGTGGCGCTGCGCCAGCTAAATCTGAAGCTAAAGCTGAATCTAAAAAGGAAGCAGCACCTGCAGCTAGCGGTAAAACGTCAGAAGTTAAAGTACCTGTATTACCAGAGTCGGTAGCTGATGCAACCATCGCCACATGGCATGTTGCAGTAGGCGAAGTGGTAAGCCGTGACCAAAACTTGGTTGATATTGAAACTGATAAAGTTGTTCTAGAAGTGGTAGCGCCTGCTGATGGCTCACTATCAGAAATTGTTGCCGAAGAAGGCGCAACAGTGACAGCTGAAGAAGTGATTGCTAAATTTGTTGAAGGCGCAACGTCAGGTGCAGCAGCATCTGAGTCGTCTGAAGCTGCATCTGATGATTCAGATGACAGCAGTGATGCACTTAGTCCTTCAGTACGCCGTTTATTGGCAGAAAAAGGCGTAGACGCAGCAAAAGTTAAAGGTACGGGTAAAAATGGCCGTATCACTAAAGAAGACGTAGAAAAACACCTTAAAGGTGGCAGTGCACCAGCGGCTTCAGCGCCATCTGCTGCAGCTGATTTACCTACTGGTAATCGCACAGAAAAACGTGTTCCTATGACACGTCTTCGTAAAACGATTGCAACTCGTTTACTTGAAGCTAAAAACTCTACTGCTATGCTAACTACGTTTAACGAAGTTAACATGAAGCCAATTATGGAACTTCGTAAGCAGTATCAAGAGAGCTTTGAGAAACGTCACGGTATTCGTTTAGGTTTCATGTCTTTCTACGTGAAAGCGGTAACTGAAGCACTTAAACGTTTCCCAGATGTTAATGCATCGATTGACGGTGATGACATTGTTTATCACAACTACTTCGATATCTCTATCGCGGTATCAACACCTCGCGGTCTAGTTACGCCTATCTTAAAAGATACGGATACACTAGGTATGGCTGGTGTTGAGAAAGGAATTAAAGAATTGGCAATTAAAGGCCGTGATGGCAAATTGTCGATGGCAGACCTTCAAGGCGGTAACTTTACTATCACTAACGGTGGTGTGTTTGGTTCATTGATGTCTACGCCTATCATTAACCCGCCACAGAGCGCTATTTTGGGTATGCATAAAATCCAAGATCGTCCAATGGCTGTTAACGGTAAGGTGGAAATTCTGCCAATGATGTACCTAGCCCTGTCTTATGACCATCGTATTGTTGATGGTAAAGAGTCAGTAGGCTTCTTGGTAACAATTAAAGAGATGCTTGAAGATCCAACACGCCTTCTATTAGACGTGTAAGGCTTTCCTCTCTTGTTATTGTGTGCAGCAGCGCTGCTTATTTATATAAGTCGCGTTACTGCCACAACGCTGATATTCGCCCTATAATATCAGTCTAATTAATCAAGTCGCGAAAGCGGCTTTTGTCTTACTAAAAATCGGATAGAAACACCATGAATTTGCATGAATACCAAGGTAAGCAGCTATTCAAAGAATACGGTCTACCTGTTTCTGAAGGATACGCAGCAGACACTCCTGAAAGTGCTGTAGAGGCCGCTAACCGCATTGGCGGTAGTGAGTGGGTAGTAAAATGTCAGGTCCACGCAGGTGGTCGCGGTAAAGCAGGTGGCGTTAAGTTAGTAAAAGATACTGACGCAATTAAAGCTTTCGCAGAAAACTGGCTTGGCAAAAATTTGGTGACTTTCCAGACTGACGAAAATGGTCAGCCTGTGAGCAAAATCCTTGTTGAAACTTGCACAGATATCGCTAACGAATTGTACCTTGGTGCAGTAGTTGACCGCACAACCCGTCGTGTTGTGTTTATGGCTTCTACTGAAGGTGGCGTTGAGATTGAAACTGTTGCTGAAGAAACACCAGAGAAAATTCTTAAAGCTGAAATCGACCCAATTGTTGGTGCTCAGCCTTACCAAGCACGCGAAATGGCGTTTAAACTTGGTCTTTCTGGCGTTCAAATCAAACAATTCACTAAGATTTTCCTTGGCCTAGCTAAGATGTTTGAAGATCTTGATGTTGCATTGATTGAAATTAACCCGCTTGTCATTAAAGAAGATGGTGACCTTCACTGTCTTGACGCTAAGCTAGCAATCGACGGCAACGCGTTATATCGCCAGCCTAAAGTTAAAGCTATGCAAGATCCTACTCAAGAAGATGCACGTGAAGCGCATGCTGCTGAGTTCGAACTTAACTATGTTGCGCTAGACGGTAACGTAGGTTGTATGGTTAACGGTGCCGGCCTAGCAATGGGTACAATGGACATCGTAAACCTACACGGTGGCAAGCCAGCTAACTTCCTTGATGTTGGTGGCGGCGCGACTAAAGAACGTGTTGCAGAAGCATTCAAAATCATCTTATCTGACGACAACGTTAAAGCTGTTTTAGTTAACATCTTCGGCGGTATCGTTCGTTGTGACATGATTGCTGAAGGTATCATTGGCGCCGTTAAAGAAGTTGGCGTTAGTGTTCCTGTTGTTGTACGTCTTGAAGGTACAAACGCAGAGCTTGGCCGTGAAGTTCTAGCGAACTCAGGTCTTGATATCATTGCTGCTGAGTCGCTAACTGATGCAGCAGAGAAAGTTGTTGCTGCTGCGGAGGGCAAATAATGTCTGTATTAATTAACAAAGATACCAAAGTAATCTGTCAAGGTTTCACTGGTGGTCAAGGTACTTTCCACTCTGAGCAAGCTATTGCTTACGGTACGCAAATGGTTGGTGGTGTTACACCAGGCAAAGGCGGCACTGAGCACCTAGGTCTTCCAGTATTCAATACAGTACGTGAAGCGGTAGAAGCAACAGGCGCAACTGCGACTGTTATCTATGTACCTGCTGCATTCTGTAAAGATTCAATCGTTGAAGCTGCTGATGCTGGTATCGAGCTTATCGTTTGTATTACTGAAGGTATTCCTACGCTAGATATGCTTTACGTTAAAGAATACGTAAATGCTAAAGGCGTTCGCATGATTGGTCCTAACTGCCCAGGTGTTATTACTCCTGGAGAGTGTAAGATTGGTATCATGCCTGGTCACATCCATAAGCCTGGTAAAGTAGGTATTGTTTCTCGCTCTGGTACACTTACGTACGAAGCCGTTAAGCAAACTACTGACGAAGGTTTCGGCCAGTCTAGCTGTGTTGGTATCGGTGGAGACCCAATTCCTGGTTCTAACTTCATCGACATCCTACAGTTGTTCCAAGACGATCCTCAAACAGAAGCTATCGTTATGATTGGTGAAATTGGTGGTACAGCAGAAGAAGAAGCTGCTGAATTCATCAAAGCTAACGTCACTAAGCCTGTTGTTTCTTACATTGCGGGTGTTACTGCACCTGAAGGTAAGCGTATGGGTCACGCTGGTGCAATCATTGCTGGCGGTAAAGGTACAGCTGATGAGAAATTTAAAGCACTAGAAGACGCGGGCGTTAAAACAGTTCGCTCTCTTGCTGAAATCGGCAAGGCACTTCGCGAAACTACGGGTTGGTAGTTGGCAAAGTGCACGTAAGTGTTTAAGTGAAGCCCGCTAATTAGCGGGCTTTTTTGTGTCTTTCTATTGGTGTTTTATAAAAAAGTCTAAGCAGAAAAATTCTGCTTTTTAAACTTTCGTCCTCACTGTTTGCGCCCTCGCATAACCCTTCAAAAAATACCTTTATGACGTAACAAAATTACAACATAAAACAAGTTTGGTGGCGAATTTACGTAATTTTGTTGTTAAATTTCAATAATTTCATAACGGTTAATGTTAATGGGGTGTTGAATATTTTCTATGAATACGTATGCAAGCAATTGTGCAAAGCCCGTGTGCTCTATAGGATTGTCAGCGACTGGATACATTGTCATTCGATTGTCATAAAAATAACAAAAAGACAACAAATATAACTGAATGGGACACCTGTTTTATGAAACAATTTAAACCAAATCTCATCAAGGTTGCGCTGATCACTGGTGGCGTAGCTTTTGGTTGTTCGCCTACATTTGCACAAGAAACAAATTCAGAAGCAGCTGATGAAGCTAATGTTGAAGTTATTCAAGTTAGCGGTATACGTGGCAGCTTGCAACGCGCTCAAGCGATTAAAATGGATAGCACCTCCATTGTTGAAGCGTTATCCGCAGAAGACATCGGTAAATTACCAGACACAAGTATTGCAGAATCTATTTCACGTTTGCCTGGCTTAGCTGGTGAGCGTAGAAACGGACGTACAAGTGGTATTTCAGTACGTGGTTTCAACGAAAACTACGTAGGTACATCACTTAACGGCCGTGAATTATTAGGTATGGGCGACAACCGCGGCGTTGAATTCGACCTTTACCCAACTGAGATCATTTCTAGTATCGTTGTTTATAAAACAGCAGAAGCTGGCATGACCACCCAAAATATTGGTGGTTCAATTGACCTTCAAACCATTAGTCCGCTTGCAGCAAAAAGTACATTCGCTATTAATGGCTCGTATGAAAAGAATGCTGAAGATTCTCCTAACCCAGATTTTGACAACAACGGACATCGTATTTCAGTAAACTACGTTGACCAATTTGCTGACGATACTATCGGTCTTGCACTGACTGTTGCTAGCATGGAGTCACCACGTCAAGAACAACATTTCCGTGGTTGGGGCTATGCAGGCGCGAATGCTGATAATGCAGCAGCCGGTGTAGATGTGGCAGAAGGAACTACTATTTTAGGTGGTCACGACTCTTTTGCACGTTCAGCAATGTTAGAGCGTGATTCTATCGCCGCTGTAGTTGAATGGGCGCCTACTGATAAACTAAATGTTCAAGTAGATGCGCTTTATATCGACTTCGTAGAAGATGACGTTCGTCGGGGTCTTGAAGAAGGTGGTGCTGAATGGGGAACTGGCGAATATACCATTACTGGTGTTGAAAACGGTTTAGTAACATCAGGTTACTACGATGGCTTCTATTCAGTTATTCGTAATGATGCTCGTACTCAAGAAGCTGATTTAACGACGGTAGGCGTGAACGCAGAATACATCTTAAATGATAACTGGACCTTAGAGTTCGACTACTCTACCGGTAAAGTTGAAAAAGACATTATCGATGTAGAAAGTTATTCAGGCGTAGGCCGTGCAGGAATTGATGGACGTCCTATTACTGCTCGTAGCTGGGAAATGACGACTACCGGCGCGGTATATTCTGATCACCCAAGCATTGCACCTGTTGACCTTACTGATGAAAGCTTAATTCGTCTTGCAGGTCCACAAGCATGGGGCGCACCTATTATTGGCGCAGACGCACAAGATGGTTTTGTTAACCAACCAAACTATGAAGAAGACCTAGATACTTACCGCTTTGATGCAAAAGGGTACGTTGAATGGGGCGTAGTGACTGGCATGTCTGCGGGCGTTATCTACTCAGATCGTAGCAAAACCAAAGAAAACAACGGTGCATATTTAACTGCCCCTAGCTATCCTGGTGATGCGGCTATTCCAGATGTACTAGGCGTAGTACCTCTAGATTTCATCGGTATAGACGGCATTCTAGCGTATGATTCACTTGGTCTGTTCCAAAGTGGTTATTACACAGCGACTGATGCCAAGCTGGTACAAAACGATCGCTTAGGTGATAGCTATACAGTTGATGAAGAGTTGCTGACTTTCTACACTAAATTTGATTTAGAAATGGAAGTAGGTGATATCTATATTCGCGGTAACGTGGGTGTACAAGTGGTTAATGCTGACCAGCAATCTACGGGTTTCTCAACCACGTCCGATGCTGATGGCATGACAGTAGCGGTACCTGTTTCTGGCGGCGCTGATTACACAGATGTACTTCCAACACTTAACCTTTCAGCAGAAGTTGCCGAAGGTCAGTTTGTACGTTTCGCATTGGGTAAAGTCATTTCAAGACCACGTATGGACGATATGCGTCCAAATACGCAGGCGTCTTTCGCATTTAATGATAACCAAATTACCAGTACCGATCCTGAAAATGGTCCTTGGAGCGGTAGCTCAGGTAACCCTGAACTTAAGCCTCTTGAAGCTAACCAGTTAGATATCGCTTATGAGAATTACTTCTCGGATACGGGTTATGTAGCGGCATCATTCTTCTATAAAGATATTAAAAACTGGCATCGCGATACGAGCGTACTAACGGATTTCTCTGATGTGTACATTCCTGATTTACACCAAGGTTCAGAAGGGCAGACGCCTGCTACTTTCTTAGGTTCAGTCGGCAGTGTACTAGATGGTTTTGAAGGTTATGTGCGCGGTTATGAACTGCAAGGTTCATTACCAGGTGAATTGCTTCATGACTCACTTGAAGGCTTTGGCTTGTTCGCAAGTGCCACCTTCATGGAAGGTGAAGTAGACGCAGCACCAACGCAAACTGAAACCCGAATTCCAGGCTTGTCTGAAGAGTCATACAGTATGACGTTCTTTTACGAAAGCGATGGTTTCGAGTTCCGTGTTGCGGCAACTAAGCGTGATGATTACTTAACGGAAGAACGTGGTACTAGCTTGGCATTGGTAGATGCTACTAAGCAAGGCGGTACCTTGGTTGATGCCCAAATCGGTTACGACTTTAGTGAGTCTGGTATTGAGTCTTTGGAAGGCCTACGTGTTACTTTCCAAGCTCAAAACCTAACTGATGAAGATGATATTCAAGCGTCTCAGGCGGATTCTCGTCAGATTACGCAATATCAATCATACGGTACTAACTACTTGTTAGGCTTTAACTATACCTTCTAATTGTTAAGCGAAAGCAAACAGTAGAATAGATACAAGCCACCTTGTTGTTTCAGCGCTCGAAGATGTATTCAGGCGAGGAAGCAAAAGGTGGTTTTTTATTGTAAAAGTACAAGTAAACCATCTACAGTGTGGTGAAGTAAGTAGTAAGGGCTGAGTATGGCAATAGCAAATAAAACACCAGCGAGTCAACAAGCAACTGATCAACAGACAACAGATCACCATGAAGCTAAGCAAGCGCCGGTAAAACGTGTTGTTGTTGCAGGCGGCGGCACAGCAGGGTGGCTAACCGCGGCGTTGCTCAAAAAAGTCATTGGCGACGCTGTGAATATTACCTTGGTCGAATCTGAGGCTATTGGCACAGTAGGTGTAGGCGAGGCCACCATTCCGCCCATTAGACTCGTCAACCAAGTGCTGGGGATTGACGAGGCTACCTTTCTTCGCGATACCAAGGCCACCATTAAGCTGGCAATTCGCTTTGAAAACTGGAAGCAACAAGGACAACAGTACTACCATACGTTTGGTGCACCAGGCAAAAGCATGGCCTTTTGTCACTTTCATCACTTTTGGCTAAAAGCACGCCAGCAGGGTTTGAAACACGATTTATGGGAGTATGACCTTAACTACTTAGCAGCCGAGGCAGGTAAATTTGCACGTATTAACGCAAAAGACCCGGTTTTAGAGCTCCCTTTTGCTTATCATTTTGACGCTTCATTGTATGCCAAATACCTACGTAAACTCAGCGAGGGACTGGGCGTTAAACGTGTTGAAGGTAAAATCAGCTACGTATCAAGACACAAACACAGTGGGAATGTAAAAGCATTACATCTCGAAAATGGCCATGCCATTGAAGGGGACTTGTTTAT
This sequence comes from Alteromonas sp. K632G, assembly GCF_017653625.1. Taxonomy (NCBI): domain Bacteria; kingdom Pseudomonadati; phylum Pseudomonadota; class Gammaproteobacteria; order Alteromonadales; family Alteromonadaceae; genus Alteromonas; species Alteromonas sp. K632G. The sequence continues at coordinate 44,779 of NZ_JAGGDM010000003.1, read as the reverse complement.
TGACTGTACAGGTTTTCGAGGGCTGTTAATTAATGAAACATTGGGGGCAGGCTATGATGACTGGTCTCATTTATTGCCTTGTGACTCCGCCATTGCTGTACCTTCTGAACGCCATGAAAATACCGCACCCTTCACCCGTTCTATCGCGCACAGTGCTGGCTGGCAATGGCGAATTCCTTTACAACATCGTAATGGTAATGGTCACGTTTATAGTTCACGTTATATTAGTGATAGCCAAGCTCACGACACCTTGATGGCTAACCTTGACACCAAACCACTGGGCGATCCTAAACTCATTAAATTTACTACTGGCCGTCGTAGACAACAATGGTGTAAAAATGTGGTCGCGGTAGGGCTATCTTCTGGATTCTTAGAGCCTTTAGAGTCTACCAGTATTCACCTTATTCAATCAGCTATCGTGAGGCTAATTAAGCTTTTCCCGCATCAAGGTATCTCAGATAGTGCGGTTGAAGAATACAACGCACAATCAAAAGTAGAATTTGAACAAATACGAGATTTTCTAGTATTACATTATTGTTTAAATGAACGTGAAGACAGTGATTTTTGGCGAGATATGCGCCATTTAACCTTGCCAGATTCGTTGACTCACAAAATGGCGCTGTTCAAACAAAATGGCAATTTGGTGCGTGAGCAAAATGACCTGTTCTTAGAAAGCTCTTGGCTGCAAGTTATGTATGGACAAGGGCTAGTACCAGAAGATTATCATGGGTTAGCAAATAGCCTTTCAGATGAGAAAACGCAAGCCATGCTATCGTCGTTGTATAACATTAAGCGTGAACCAATAGCATCGCTACCCACTCATGACGCATACATTCAATCAATGATCGATAGTGCAAATAAAACGTCTGTAAGCTTTTAATCTAATTGGCCTGTGTGCTGTGATGCAAGTTACTGCGTCTTGCTGTAAATCACGATAAATCGCGCCTCGTCACTTAACATTCTTAAGCCGTCAAGTACTCAAGTCCTCCCTTAAGTTACCCTTGAGGGGGCTTTTCTCTATTTAATTTCAATATCTTACTTATCCCGTTTAAGTTAGCCCTTGCTAATATTTAATGCATTGTAAATTTAATGTAAATGAATACGTATGCATAGTGTTGCTCTCTTTTTATACAACCCGATACTATTTGTGGCAGAACCATAAGTGACGTGTTTGGGTGTGGTATTCCCGAACCGTTGATAAAAAAACAAGGAACGGGGCACCAATGAGAACATTCAAACTTAAGCCCATCATGGTGGCGTTGGTCAGCAGCGGGTTGGCATTTACTTTGCCAACATACGCTCAACAAACGCAAGAAGACACCATTGATGAAGTCAGTGAATCTGCCATAAATAGTAACAATCAATCGAGTAGCCAATTATCAGGTGAAGATATACCGGTCGACGATATATCCGAGGAAACGCTCGAACGCATAGAGGTGAGGGGGTTTAGTACTAGCCTCATACAATCACTCAACCAAAAGCGTTTTTCTGACACGGTGTCAGAACAAATTTCTGCTGATGATTTGGGCGGTTTGCCTGATGTATCTATGGCAGATGCGCTTACCCGATTGCCAGGTATATCTGCAGTTCGTACAGGGGGCCAAGCGGCCGAGATTAACATTCGTGGTTTAGCGGGTGACTTTGTGTTCTCTACATTAAATGGACGTGAGCAAGTGTCTACCAGTGGAAGCAGAGCCATTGAGTTCGACCAGTACCCCTCAGAGTTAATCACCGAAGCGAGTGTATATAAATCGCCTAAAGCATCACTCATTGAAGGGGGAATTGCTGGAACGGTAGAACTCAAGACAGCAAGCCCGTTAGTCATGGAGGAGCAGCATAAGTTCAGTGCCAATATGCGTGGCATGTATAACGACCGAGCCAGTGAGATATCGGACGCGAGTGAATTTGGTCATCGATTGAGCTTTTCCTATCAAGGAAAGTTTATGGACGACACCGTCGGTTTATCCCTAGGTTATGCACGCTTATTCCAACCCAGTGTTTCTACTCAGTTTGTGGGTTTAGCGTATAACGGGGCTGTTGATGTAGATGGTATTGAAGGTGATAACGACAGAGCTGGCACCGACTGCCCAGAATGTGAGCTTATTTCTGAAGGCTTTGAGATTCAACATAAAGGTGGCGAGCAAACTCGCGACGGTTACGTTGCAGCCATAGAGTGGGCACCATTAGAAAATTTCACCTTAAAAGCCGATGCGTTTATCTCTAAGTTCGATTCAGAAGAATTTGCCCGTGGGTATCGAGTCAAGCTAGGGGGGATAACGGCAGGCATCACGAACCCTGTTATTGTAAACAATAGTGTGATTGGTGGCACTTTCTCACGAACAGACAGTAGCTTTACTCGAGTTGAGTTAGTTAACGACGACAACCAAGATTTCGATAGCGTTGAAAACGTTGGTATTAACGCAGATTGGGAAATTAGTGCTGACTTATCGGTGCAATTTGATGTGTCTCGTTCCACCGCGAAAAGTGATTTCCGTAATGGCTTGTTGTGGTCATTAGTCAGCGAAGATGCCAACGCTGTCAGTCCAGTGTTTGATGAGAACGTTCAAATCTCGTATTTATTGAATGGCAACAACCTTCCTGATTTAGCCTTCAATCAAGCGGATGCTTTTTCCGATATCGATAGGGTGATGGTCAGTAAATACGGCATTTATCCGTTTGTTAACAAAGACGAACTCGATGCTTATAAAGTCGATTTTCAATACTTTGTGGATATGCCCATTGTAACTGGGTTTGAGTTTGGTTATCGCTATTCCGATAGAGAGTACAGTAACGATCGTTCTGTATTTGAATACGGAAACGACAGTGCTTTCTCTGCCAGTGAGCCACCGCTGCGTTTAACGGATGACATGGTAGAGCAAGTTGATTGGGCTGGCGATTTTAGCTATTTCCCAAGCTATTTGTCGGTAGACTTAAACAGTGCGCTTAATGCATGGTTTCCGAGCGGCTATCCTCAACCAGTACAAACCTGGGGGGCTGGAGCAGCAGGTGTGATTAATGGCCCAGGTACAGGGCCATCTACTTCTTGGACTATGCAGGAAAGTGGGCAGGTATTTGAAACCGTAAACTCCGCTTATTTGATGGCAGGACTCAATACTGAAATTGGGGGTATGCCTGTAACCGGTAATGTGGGGGTTCGTTACGTAAAAACAAAACAAAGCTCTACCACTTACCAGCGTGCCACATCATTAATTACCGATCCAGAAACCGGTGTCACAGTTGAAGTCAGTGATCCCACCGCTGGCGCGCAAAACATTACCGACGATGCTGGCCTCATTAACAACTTTTATCGCTTCACAACGCTTACTCACGAATACGACGATGTGTTGCCGTCTATCAACCTAAATTTTGCGCTGACAGATAATACGCAACTAAGAGTAGCCGCAGCAAAAGTGATGGGCCGTGCGCCTATTAATAGATTTGCGGCAAATGCTTCTACCACCGTTGAAACGGTAACCGCTGTACAGGATAGAGACTCCGGGGAAGTGACCTTGTCGCAACCTACCGCCAAGGTAAACGGTAACGCAACAAATAGCCCTTACCTAGAACCTTTTTATGCCACTCAATACGATATTTCATGGGAATACTATTTTGAGGATACCGAAGGGGCGTTAATACTGGCGGCATTTTACAAAGACATAGAATCTTTTATTGAAGAAATTAACATAGAACCTTATGACTTTAGTGGCAACGGCATTGTGGTTCCAGCGTCGGTTCAGGTTCCTGTGTATCTTGAACCTGAATTTGTAGGGCAAGAGGCTGAGTTGTCACGGGATGCTGATGGCAACCCTATTTTTGTTACCGTGCCTACAGAAAATGGCAGCTATAGCACGGCGGTGAATAACGCTGAAGGTGGCTATATTCGGGGTGTTGAAATTGCCTACACTGAAATTTATAGCATGTTGCCAAGTTTCTGGTCTGGTTTAGGGGTAACCGCGAGTTACTCATACACGGAAAGTGAAATTCAACGTACGCTGAGTAGTTCGGTGTATTCGGATAGCTTGCCTGGCTTATCTGAAAATGTGGCCACGGTAACGCTATTTTGGGAATACGATGGGTTTGAAACCCGCTTATCTGGGCGTTATCGCGATTTCTTTGTGTCTGAGCAAGTAGCTGTAAACGATCAAACCGTAAATTTTGATTCTGAACTGGTTGTCGATTACCAAGCGTCCTATGAAATTAACGACAATTGGAGCGTATTGTTTCAAGTTAACAACGTTACTGACGAACCTACCAAAAGCTATTTCACCTCTTCTGAACAAACCGGCACCATTCAGTTTTTCGGAACGCAGTATTACTTGGGGATGACATATCAATTATGAGCATTTTACCTATCTGCCAGAAACTGAAACCAAAGGCTATCGCTGCCAATACTGCGTTTATGAAAAAGAAAAATTTGGAGTTATCCATGTTAACAAAACCCTTATCAGCGCCAATGTCAACGCCAATGCTGAAGGCCTGGCGCATTGCGGCGCTTATCCTAACGGCGCTCTTTATAGTAGGTTGTGGGGGCTCAGGTGTTGAGTCTGGCTCGAACAATTTACTGACTTGTAATGTACCAAACGTACCTAATGCAGACGGCACAGCGTGCGTAGCACCACCGCCTATTCAATGTGATGCACCCACGGTGCCTAATGAAACTAATGATGCGTGTGTAGTTGGCGCCGATCCGAGTTTGCCTCTACCGGTATTTTTCCCTGCCGATAATCAAGCAGTTTTATACTACAACCGCGCGGCAGTTGATGCTGATAATTCCACAAACGACCCCGCGTACGAGGGCTGGCGTTTGCATACATGGAACAATGATGAATGCGACGCTTATGCCGATGCAGATACTGACTGGGCCAATGGACGTCAACATACGGGTATCGACCCTAATTATGGTGCGTATTGGATATTAGATTTAAAAGACAATTTTGATAACTGCCACAATTTTATCATTCACTTAGGCACTGACGATGCCGGTAAAGAGCTGGGCGGTTCAGACTTTCAAGCTTCGCTAGTTCAAGATGACGAAACGTACGTGCGTATGAACTTTACGTTGTCAGGGGAGCCCACGTTGTTTGAATACCCCATTATGTCTCTTGGGCCACAGCCTGTAGATATAGAAGGTTTTAGTGCACATTGGTTAGATGCTAATACGATATTGTGGGATGTGGCTGATACCGTATCTACCGTGAAGCTTCACTATTCGGCGAATGCTGACTTAGAGAGTTCACTGGAAGATGGTATCAACGGCACCTCAATAACGTTAATGCCTGCCACGTTAGATGAAAACCAAACAGCTGAAGCAGAAAACTTGGCGGCACTTCAGGCTTGGGAAGGAGACTGGAGCCTAGAGGATGCTAAGACTGTCTTAACCACTCAAGCGGTAGTGGGTGGGTATGACAGTGACGGGGTGCTAATAGCAGCAACAGGCTTACAAAACGCAAAGGTTATTGATGCTATCTTCACCGCAGGTGATGAAGATGCAAACGAAGCAAGTTTAGGTGCCGTGTATTCTGACACGGGTATTGCTGTATCGGTATGGGCCCCCACAGCGCAAAATGTAGATTTACTAACTTACAATGACAATAAAACCCTGACGAGTCGCTATACGATGACCCACGACACTAATACAGGTATCTGGCAATTTGAAGGCGATATGTCGTTAGATAGACAACTTTATCGCTATGAAGTCACGGTTTTTCATCCGCAAACGGGGGCGGTAGAAGTACTTGAAGTTACTGACCCTTATTCGGTAAGCCTTAGCACCAATGGCCGCTTCTCTCGCTTTGTAAACTTATCAGATGACGATTTAAAACCAGAGGGGTGGGATACTCAGAATATTCCTACGTTAGAAAACCCTGAAGATGCGATTATTTATGAGGGCCATGTTCGTGATTTCAGTATTCGCGATATGTCTACAAGCGAAGCAAATCGTGGTAAGTACTTAGCCTTTACCGAGCAAAACACGGCGCCTGTTTTACATCTACAAAAATTGGTTGAGGCAGGCTTAACCTACTTCCATGTGCTGCCCGCGAACGATATTGCCACCATTGATGAAGACCCGACTAAGACTATTGGTTTATTCGACACGGTTGCAGACTTATGTCGCCTTAACGCGGAAGCCGTGGTTTGTGAAGAAGAGAACAGTGCCACATTACTTATTGATGTATATAACAGCTACGACCCTCTCGCTGAAGCAGCGAAAGCACAGCAGCTCACAAGTGACATGCGTGCTATTGATGGTTTCAACTGGGGTTACGATCCACATCATTTCAACGCACCAGAAGGTAGCTATGCATCAAATGCAGAAGGTGTAGAACGAATTGTCGAAATGCGGGCAATGATTCAAGCTCTTCATGAAATGGGGCTTCGTGTTGCGTTAGATGTGGTATACAACCATACCAATGCTTCTGGCGTTTTTGCGAAATCTGTACTGGATAAGGTTGTACCTGGCTATTTCCATCGCTATGAAATCGACACCGGCGATATTGTTCGCGAAACCTGCTGTGATGATACGGAACCGCGTAACGTAATGATGGAAAAATTAATGCTGGATTCACTACTTATGTGGACCGAGCATTACAAATACGATGCCTTTCGTTTTGACATCATGAGCCAGGCCTCTAAAGAGACGATGTTGCAATTGCGCAACAGCGTGCAAGCATTAGATGAAGATAATTACTTCTACGGTGAGGGCTGGACACGCATCGACAGAGGTTACGAACAAGCGAACCAGCTGAATATGGCCGGTACGCAAATAGGCACGTACAACGATAGAATTCGTGAAGCTATTCGCCAAGGTAATATCTTTTCACCTGAGTCTGACGCGCTGTTAAGCGACCAAGACAAAGTGAAAATGAGCATGATAGGCACACTGCAAGACTATGTGCTTGAAACCTCGGCAGGCGTAGCTAGCAATACCAGTAACCTAGGTGGTTACGCATTAGACCCAGCCGACATTATTAATTATGTATCTAAACATGATAATGAAACCTTATGGGATCAGCTGAACTATACATTACCAATGGACATTTCGTTGAGTGAGCGCGTACGTGCACAAAACGTAGCTATCGGTATTCCGCTTGTGTCGCAAGGTATTCCATTCTTACAGATGGGCGGTGATTTACTGCGATCTAAGTCTATGGACAGAAACACCTATGACGCAGGCGATTGGTTCAATTTCGTTGATTTTACCTATGAAACCAATAACTGGAACGTGGGTTTACCGTTAGCTGAAGACAATGAAGTTCGTTGGGAAGAAATGGGTGAGTTTATTTATAGCCCAGAACGTGATGCATCTATGGCCGACATCATATTTGCGTCAGATGCATTTAACGAGTTGCTGGCCATTCGTACGGAAAGTCCGTTATTTCGTTTAACCACCGCTGACGACATCATCGACCGTATCGGCTTTCATAATATTGGTTCAAACCAGCAAAAAGGTTTGATAGCCATGAGCATTGATGACGGTGTTGCTTCTGACGCTGACACTGACGGAGAAGCCCGCGCCGATCTTGATATGCAAAATGATGCCATTGTTGTGCTAGTAAATACGGGGTACGAAACGAAATCCATTAGTATTAATACCGCAACCGGGTTTTCATTACATGCACTGCAAATGAACTCAAGTGATGAAGCGGTTCGAGGGGCAACGTTTAACGAAGCAGAAGACGGGAATGGTATTTTCACCGTTCCAGCACTGACTATTGCTGTATTTGTGAAGCCGCAATCAGGGGTACAAGGTTATGGGTTATCGGCCTACGCAACTTCTGGTGCGCCGGATGTTGTGCCTTATGGCGATACTACGCCTTACCTTCGCGGTGATATGAATGGTTGGACAACTGATAACCCATTCATCTACAAAGGTGATGGTGTATATGAAGTGGCCGTTACCCTAGAAGGTTCAACCACTTACGGCTTTAAATTTGCTTCAGAGGATTGGGAAACGGTTAACTTTGGTGCTGCAGAAGGTGATGATGCTGCGCTTGTGGAAACTGAGCCTAAAGTGTTGGCTAGGACCAACAATAACTTAGCATTCACGCCGGCAATAAGCGCTACTTATCTGTTTACCATTGATGCCTCGGATGCAGAGTCTCCAGTACTCAGTATTGTAAACGAGGAGCCCTATGTTGGAACGCCAGTGTATATTCGAGGTGCACTGAACGATTGGGGCACTAACGACGAACTTGAGTATCAAGGGGGGCGTATCTATAAAGTGACAATGGATATAGAACCAGGTAGTTATGAATTCAAAGTCGCTTCTGAAGATTGGGATACGGTTAACTTTGGCGCATTAAGTGCTGATGATGCAGATAGAAATGTGAACGTTGGCCAAACAACGGCCTTAGCAAGAACAAACGATAACCTGCTTCTGACCATTGAAGAAGCTGACCGCTATGTATTTGTTTTTGATGTGAATGACGAAAACAATTCAACCATAGGTGTTTACAAAGAAGCCTATTTTGGTGACACTGAAGTGTACGTTCGTGGCGGGATGAATGGGTGGGGAACCACTGACCTATTTACCTATCAGGGTGAAGGCGAATATACGGTAGACATTGAGCTCAGCATAGGAAGTGCAGAATTCAAAGTGGCATCAGAAGATTGGAATACCGTTAACCTGGGTAACCCAAATGATGCGGTATCTAACCTTGTGACCCCTGATCAACCAAAAGTGTTGGCATTTAGCAACAATAATCTTGTTATTGAAGTATCTGAAGCGGGGCTATACGAATTTAAAGTATCTGGCCCCAATGGTCAGTCTCCTACGCTTACTGTTAGCCCTAAATAACCGTTAGCGTTAAATGAGAAACTAAGGCCGTGGATTTTCACGGCTTTTTTCATTTCTTTGAACAGTTTTTCCCATTAAACCAATCAATTTTTTCCGCAATTTTTTTTTCGAAATTCCGTCAGAATAAAAAACTCACACTATTGGAACATACTTTGCTTTATTCAACCTATGTAGTAGATAATCGCCTTACACCATTTCAACATAATAAAAGTGCATGATTATGCACAATGACATGTTAGCAATAGGTGTGGATGATGATAGGTATCATTGAGTGACATTGTTTTCCTGAGCTTTCTAAAGGGCTAGGGGAGCTCCAATAGAAGGATTTAATTAAGCAGTAATTCATATATTGCTTTAACGGAGATTGAGACAATGAAATCAGCTTTAGTGGTAGAAGGTGGTGCGATGCGCGGCGTTTTTGCAGCCGGCGTATTGGATAAGTTCATGGAACAAAATTACTATCCTTTCGATTTCGCGATAGGGGTATCGGCCGGGGCAACCAACCTTTCAACCTATGTTGCTAGAATGCCAGGTCTTAGCAAGACTATCATCACGCAGTACGCCACTAAATGTGAGTTTTTTAGCCCAATGCGGTTTATAAAGGGTGGGCATATGACTGATGTACATTGGTTATGGCACCATTCTAAGAAGTCTCTGGGTATACCAGCGCCTGGTGAAGAAGCAGCAATGCCATTGTATGTAGGGATCACCAGTGTTGAGTCAGGTGAATGTGAATACATACAAGCAACGGAAGAAAATGTTGATGCGTTGATGGTAGCATCTTGTGCAATTCCAACTGCGTTTAGAGAACAACCCGTAATAAATGGCAAGCGCTATGTTGATGGTGGTGTAGCTGATGCTATACCGGTGAGAAAAGCTTATGAGATGGGGGCTCGTGATATTACTGTGGTGCTCTCTCAACCTAAGGGCTTTACAAAACCCACAGTTAAGACAGCGTGGCTATTAGAAAAAATGTATGGCGCTCAACCGGCTTTACTAGATAAGATGACAAAAAGATCAAATATTTATAATGAAACATTGAATTTTTTGTTAGATCCGCCGTCTGACTGCACGATTACTGTCATAGCGCCTGATGAAGCGTTTTGCGTTAAGCGTTTAACAATGGATAAAAAGAAATTACTGCGTGGCTACGGGCAGGGAAGACGAATGGCAAGACGAGTGATATCGAAGTCGAAAGTAGAAGCGCAAAGTACGCAAGGTAATAAAACCGTCGCGTAATTAAACTAAAGTATAACAATAATGCGCAATACCGAACTAATGAATAAACTAGAATGGCGAGTCATAGCAATAGCTAAGTGGCAGTATTAAAAGGCTATTGCGAAGCAAAATAGCAAAATAGCAAAATAATAAAATAACAGAATAATAAAAAGAGGTCGTGTGAGTTCCCTTTCGCTATCAAAGCAAACCGTAAGTATCGGATTAGTGAATCCGAAAAACCCCGTAAATGTCGCCTCTATCTTACGAGCTGCAGGCTGCTACGGAGTATCAAGTGTGTTTTACACTGGGTACAGATACCGTATTGCAAAGAACTTTAATGCTGATACGAAGGCTTTTCATAAAAAGATCCCAACTATCGGCGTTGATGACTTAAAAGAGGTCGTGCCCGAAAATGCAAGTGTAGTAGCCATAGAGCTAGTAGAAGGCGCGTTACCTTTACCAGAATTCAAACATCCTGAAAATGCAATGTACATTTTCGGACCAGAAGATGGCAGTTTAGATAAAAGCGTACTTGAGTGGTGTGACCATGTTGTTTACATACCTACGTACTCGTGTATGAATCTAGCTGCTACCGCAAACGTCGTACTTTACGATCGTTTAGCAAAATCAGAGTATATCTCAGGTAATAGCCTCATACGTGAGAGCCGGGATAATAATAATCAATCAAAACTATAAATCGGTTTGAATCGTTGTATTCGAGAGTGAAATTGTGTGTGAGCACAAGGTGAACTTTTGTCATTCTTTTCAAACTGGGCCTGCTAAATCTATAGAGGACCAAAAATTGAAAAAACGTGTCGCTACTTCGCTAAATAAGTTAAAAACAATTCATAGCCATATTTCTTCTAATTTGAAGAAATTGAGAAACAAAAGAAAGAAAAAACAGATGGATGAACTATCGAGTTTTTTCTTTAGTCGTTACTCACTTGTGGTAGCACAAAACAATGAAGACCGAGAGACATGTTTCAGCACAAGACACGAAGTTTATTGTGAAGAAATGAACTTCGAAAAAGAGCGCTCTACGGGATTAGAAGTCGACAGATATGACGATTACTCTGTTAACTGTTATATCAAACATTTACCAACAGGTGATTGTGCAGGAACGATTCGTATCATTATGCCTGCTATTCGCCACCAAGCCTTACCGCTAGAAGAAAAGTGTATTCACGCTATTGAAGACAAAGCGTTAGTGCCCGCTCAGCTTGGCAGAACTTCAATATGTGAAATTTCTCGTTTAGCTATTCCGAAGTCATTTAGAGTTAGACAGCTTAAAGCTAAAGCGCCATTCAAACCTTCTGGTAAACAGAAAATGAGTAAAGCGGAAAGCGTTCTGCTGGAACACATACCTTATCTGTCTTTGGCGCTCTACTTCATCGCTCTGAGCATTTGCGTTGAACAGGAAATGGAATATGCCTACGTATTGATGGAGCCTAAATTGGCACGCCGATTAAAAATGTTTGGGTTTAACTTTGAACGTTTGGGTGACCCAATTGACTATAACGGTTTACGTGCGGTGTATCGTATCAAACCAAAATCTATCGAGAGTGAATTAACACCGGCGCTACGCAGCTTTTTAATGCGTATTAAAAGTGATCTTGCCGGCAGCTTAACTGAAAACATGTTTGGTTCCACCATGAAAGCTGAGGAAGAGTTTACTGCCAGTAAAGCGGCATAGTATCAGTATTATATTACGTACGGCCGTTCTTTAAAGACGACTAAAATACTACAGATTGAGGGACAAATCGAAGAACAAGGGAAACGGAACAAAGCAATCACATCGTATTAATTTAGTATTGAATACGTATGGAATTGTTTTAACATTCCCTTAACGAGTATGCTATTGGCAATTCAATGCAAAGGTATGCTTGTAGTGTTAGATATTACAAAAACAAATCACCTCCACGTGAACAAAAGTGTGGCGAAAAACGCGGCACAAACTCCTTCCCAAAGCGTTTATAAAAACGTAAATATAAGCTCGGCGGTTAAGAAATTAACGGTAGCAGTTTTATCTCTAGGCCTATTATCCTGTATCGCTTACCCACAGTCAGGTGCCAATTTCATGGAAAGTGAGAACACGAATAACTCAGTGACAGAAATTCTCCCCAATTCTGGCAAGCCTGTGGTATATCAAGTATTTACTCGATTGTTCGGGAATACGAATACCACCAATAAACCGTGGGGGACACTTAAAGAAAATGGTGTGGGAAAATTTAGTGACTTCACGCCACAGGCCCTTCAAAGTATTAAAGCGTTAGGTACCACTCATATTTGGTATACCGGTGTTCCGCATCATGCCTTAGCTACCAGCTACCTCAACATTGGAATTACTGACGATGATCCCGATGTGATTAAAGGGCGTGCTGGCTCGCCTTATGCGGTTAAAGATTATTATAACGTTAATCCTGATTTAGCAGATAACCCCGCTAACCGACTACAAGAATTCGAAGCGCTTATCCAGCGTACTCATCAACACGATATGAAAGTGGTTATCGATATAGTGCCTAACCATGTAGCGCGCCGTTATCATTCGTTTTCATCACGCCATGATAACTTTGGCGCTAACGACGATACGTCAAAAACGTATTCTCGAGATAATAATTTCTATTACATACCTAATACACCATTTGTATTGCCCGAGGTCGTTGCAGAAACTGTTTTAGGGGGCGCAGTTACTGGAAAGGATCAGCATCATTTGGTTGACGGACAGTTTGATGAATTTCCGGCTAAATGGACGGGCAACGGCAGTCGAGCACCACAGCCCGATATTAACGACTGGTATGAAACCGTTAAGATTAATTACGGCGTAAAACCCGACGGTAGCTACGACTTTCCAAAGCTACCAGAAGCCTATCGAAATATGCCTGTAGAAGAACATGCGGCTTTTTGGGCTAACAAATCATTACCTGATTCGTGGTACAAATTCAGAGACATCGCCATTTACTGGCTAGATAAAGGCGTTGATGGTTTTAGGTTCGACATGGCTGAAATGGTGCCAGTCGAATTCTGGTCATTTTTAAACAGTGCCATTAAGCAAAGAAACCCTGAGGCATTTCTACTAGCGGAAGTCTATCAACCTGATAAATATCGAGATTACATTCAGCTAGGAAAGATGGATTATCTTTACGATAAGGTTGGCTTTTATGACACCTTGAAGTCAATTGTTCGAGGTGAAGGTAAAGTGAGTGAATTGGTCAGCACGCGCAAAGACGTTGCAGACATATCTTCACACATGCTCAATTTTCTAGAAAATCATGATGAACAACGCATTCCAAGCGCTGATTTTGCGGGCAGTGCGAAGCAGGGCAAACCAGCGTTAACCGTAAGTGCGTTAATAAACACCGCCCCTTTCTTACTCTATTTCGGTCAAGATGTAGGAGAGGATGGCAGTGAAGACATGGGATTTGGTAGTCCTACCCGTACCACTATATTCGATTATGCTGGCGTACCCGCCCATCAACGCTGGATGAATCTGGGGAAATTTGATGGTGGCCAGTCAACAGCTGAAGAAATATCCTTACGTCGCTTCTATGAAAATGTGATGCAAATTGCATCTAACAATACAGCCATCCGTGGTGATTTTGTGAGTTTGCATCAAGCTAATCTTAACCAAGCTGTGCTCGAAGGTAACAGTTATGAAGAACTGCAACGTGCGCGCCCTCGTGCTTATACTGAGCAACAGTTTGCCTTTATCAGGCATGCTGAAAATAACGCGATATTAGTCATAGCCAATTTTTCAAAAGAAGCAACAGGGGAGTTTACACTTACGATCCCCTCTGGCGATATGACGGAAATAAACGCACTAGGCAGGCGCTTCAATAGCACGAAGCCCATCATCGTAAAGGCGCTGCTGCCTCATGATGATGCCACTATGACAGCCACTGACAATGGGCTTGAAATTACAATTAGCTTAGCGGGCTTAGAAAGTAAGGTATTTGATTTGGTTCCTGATTAATTCAAATATGGTTTTCTATTGTTATTCCAATGCCTAATGGAATTGAAAGAAGTTATCGAGTGGGCACTTTTTCGATGCATGCCCCGTTATGAAATTCGCTGGCCGAAAAATACACAGAGAATGTGCTTAAAACATGCTTATCCAAGCCTTCGCTCGCTATTTCATACTCATCCTCAAGGTGAATACGTATGCATAGGATTGGCGTGAGTAGCTTGTGGGGGTAGTATGCCATAGTGGTTTAACGTCTTATTAACATGGAGGGGGTGTGTTGCATTTCCGTTTTAACATTTCTCGCATCTGGCTAATAGTAAAGGCGCCCTCATTCACTTCTCCTTTAGTGCTTCGCTTTTTGGTTTCAGCAGCTTCATTAGTCACTACCCGTTTTGTAAACAGCGTTGCGACACTTGCATTGCTCACGTTCTCATATGCTGCAATAGCTGACATAGACGTGTACCCTCCAAATTGGTGGGTGGGTATGGAAAAGCCTACTGTTGAACTTATGTTGCATGGCGACGGTGTTGCCAACTATTCCGCTTCAATCAATGCTACTGATGTCACCGTTGTGGACTCGAAACGATTAGACAGTGAAAACTATTTATTTGTCACGTTGAATACAGATAGTGCAGAAGCGGGAAGGGTTGTTATATCGCTCATCGCACCAGATGGTTCATCCCACGACATTGACTATGCACTTAATGCACGACGACAACATTCTCAATCGCGGGTGGGCTTTGGCCCTAAAGATGCCATTTACCTTATTGCGCCTGATAGGTTTGCCAATGGTGATGAAAGCAATGACAGCGTTGATGGATATAAAGACAGGTTAAATCGCGACAACAAAGGCGGGCGCCACGGCGGTGATATTCAAGGGATCATCGACAATCTAGATTATATTGCTGATATGGGATTTACCCAAATATGGTCGATGCCGTTACTTGAAAATGCCATGGATTCGTATTCATACCATGGGTATTCCACCACAGATTATTATAAAATAGACCCACGTTACGGTTCAAATTCACAATATCAAAAGCTCAGTGAAAAGGCATCTGAGCATGGTGTTGGGCTTATTATGGATATGGTGTTAAACCACATCGGCAGCGGTCACGCTTGGGTTCAAGACAAGCCGTCTAAAGATTGGCTTAACAATCAGGGCGTGTTTGTTGGCACTACTCATAAACGAGAATCACTTCATGACCCACATGCAATTCAAAGCGATATCAAAGCATTTAGTGATGGCTGGTTTGTTCCCAGCATGCCAGACTTGAATCAGAGGAACCCGCACCTAGCGACATACCTTATTCAGAATGCGATTTGGTGGGTAGAGTTTGCAAATTTAAGCGGCATTCGCGTAGATACCTATTCATATTCTGACAAAGGCTTTTTGTCAGAGTGGACCACGCGACTGATGCAAGAATACCCGAATCTAAACATAGTGGGTGAAGAGTGGTCGGTAAACCCTGCTATTACCGCTTATTGGCAAGCTGGAAGCCATAGGCATGATGATTATGTCAGTGCATTACCGAGTGTGATGGATTTTTCGTTGCAACATGCGGTAGCTGACGGGCTTACTTCAAAAGAAGGCTGGGACACAGGGCTAACGTCTATTTATGAAACGTTAGCGACTGACTTTCTTTACGGCGAGCCAAATAATCTAGTGATTTTTGCTGACAATCACGACATGAGCCGCGTCTATTCTCAGGTTGATGAAGACATTAATCGCTGGGATATGGCGATGACGTTTTATCTCACTGCGCGGGGCATTCCTCAAGTTTTCTACGGCACCGAAATATTGATGAGCAACCCTAACACGGAAGATCACGGTATTATTCGAAGTGATTTCCTTGGCGGGTGGAAAAGCGATACTAAGAACGCATTTACTGGCAAAGGGCTATCGGATGATGAGCGTTGGGCACAGTCACGAATTAAACAATTGCTCTCTCTAAGACAAAACTACCCCGCGGTTTTTGAGGGCAGCTTTAAGCACTATGCACCTGTTGATGGCGTGTATGCCTACGCAAGGCAGGCCAATGCTAAAAATCCCCCAAGTATACAGGGCGATAAAGATACTAACGATACCGATGAAAAGAAAGTGAACAGTAAGTCACCCGTGATATTGGTAATCTTGAACAAAAATGAAAAAGCATCAACGGTAGATATGAATAAATATAACATGGTTACTAACGGTAAAAAGAATATGACTCGTCTTAAAGACGATAAGGAATTCGCCTCCAGTGAAACCGTAACGTTAGCGCCAATGTCGGCGAATGTTTTCATCGTTAAATAATAGAACAACAATAAAGTAGAGTGGTCTTATGCAAGTACAACAACCTCGTTTATCATTCTGGCAAATTTGGAATGTTAGCTTTGGCTTCTTAGGCGTTCAGTTTGGCTTTGCCCTACAGAATGCCAATGTGAGCCGAATTCTTTCCGACCTAGGGGCAGACCTTCATTCTTTGTCTCTTTTTTGGCTAGTGGCACCGATTATGGGGTTGATTGTGCAACCTATTGTTGGCTCGGCGTCTGACAGAACATGGAATCGTTTAGGACGAAGAAGACCCTTTATTCTTGCGGGTGCGGTAGCTGCCGTGCTAGGTATGATCTTATTACCCAACGCACCTTTATTTGTTGCCTTTCTTGCACCAATGCTAATGGGGGCGCTGATGGTCGCGCTAATGGATGCTTCATTTAACGTGTGCTTCCAGCCTTTCCGCTCTTTAGTGTCGGATATGGTGCCGCCGTCGCAACGTAACATTGGTTATTCCATACAATCGTTGCTAATCAATATTGGTGCAGTAATAGGTTCAATTTTGCCCTTCGTGTTAACTAACGTGGTAGGTCTTGAAAATACTGCGCAAATGGGAGAAGTCGCTCCGTCTGTTATTTGGGCTTTCTATATTGGGGCTACGGTATTGCTTGGTACGGTCATCTGGACCGTTTTTCGCACCAAAGAATACTCGCCCGAAGAGTACAATAGATACAAAGGCCTAAGCACTGAGAATGACGTTAAGCCAGAAAATACGCCAAAAGCACCATTTATCGAGCGTATGAAAGCGTTTTTTTCCTTGGTTGTTCACATGCCTAAAACCATGAAACAACTTGCCGTTGTACAATTTTTTTCATGGTTTGCCCTGTTTATTATGTGGGTATACACCACGCCAGCAATTACCCAACATATCTGGGGTGTTGACAAAATATGGTGGGATCCAGCGCACATTGCCTCAGTTGCTCAAGTACCCGACGCTATTGTAGCCGCTAAAGGCGCAGCCGGTGATTGGGTGGGTATATTGTTTGCTGCTTATTCGGTATTCGCCGCCGTCTTCTCAGTATTTCTCGCTCGACTCGCCGACAAGTTTGGCAGAAAAACTATTTACGCTGGGGCGTTAATTTTAGGTGGCTTAAGCTACGTTAGTTTTCTGTTCTTCCAAGACCTCACCATGGTGAATGTAAACTTATTGATTACTGAAGTTACCGTGCCCCTTGGGGCAGTGAAGCTTCTTATCCCAATGATTGGGGTAGGGATTGCATGGGCCGCTATTTTAGCGATGCCTTATGCCATGCTAGCGGGCGCGTTACCGGCCAACAAAACCGGCGTTTATATGGGCATATTTAACTTCACGGTAGCCGCACCACAGATAGTGTCTGGCTTAACCGCAGGCTGGATTTTAAGTAGTGTGTTCGATAACGAAGCTAAATACATTATTGTTGTCGCCGGAGCGTCCATGTTATTGGGGGCTATCGCTGTATTTTTCGTAAAAGAACACGACGTAGTAGAAGCAGACGTAGCTGATAAGGAACTAGCACAATGACCCCTAAACTAAAAAACCTTACCCTTGCTATCACACTTGCATTGGGTGTAGGCACAATAACAGCTTGTGCTAATACATCGTCGTCAATGTCTGCTGATTCGGCAAAGGCCGAGGCAGAATCTTCAGCTGCCTCGAATGGTAAAGCGGATAACAAAGTCACTATTTCAGGTACCACCACACCGTTTGCGAGCGAAGCGATTTACTTTGTAATGACCGACCGGTTCGTGGATGGCGACCCCAGTAATAACCATGAAGACCAAGGTGGGGAATTTCCAACCTGGCAGCTACCCATGGAAGGTCCTGACGGGAAAAAAGCCTATGTGGGCTATATGGGCGGAGACCTGAAAGGGGTGCTTAACAATGGCGACTATATTCGCGATATGGGTTTCACCGCCGTTTGGATGACGCCAGTACTACAAAATCCTAACCAATCATTTAGTGGCGATGAGCAAATTACTTTTGGTGGCGCATTTAAAGACGGTGGCAAAACCGGTTATCACGGGTACTGGGCAACTAACTTTTATAAAGCTGATGAGCATCTAATAAGCCATGATTTAAGTGTGAAACAGTACACCACACAAATGCGTGAAAGCTTCGGTTTAAAATCGGTATTTGATATTGTAGCCAACCACGGTACGCCAAGCTTTACCATGCCCTCTGACCAACCTGGATATGGTGAAATTTATAATGCTGAAGGCGAGTTAGTCGCTGATCACCAGAACTTGGCCCCGGAAGATTTAGACCCGAAAAACAATCCGTTGCATGAATTTTTTCATGATTATCCAGACTTGGTAAAGCTGTCTAACCTTAATGATCAAAATCCCAAGGTAAGAGATTATCTTATCAATAGTTACCTTTACTGGATTTCACAAGGCGCGGATGCATTTCGTATAGATACTATTCGCCATGTCCCTCATGATTTTTGGCGAGAAATGTCTGACCGGGTGAGGGCAGAGCATCCCGACTTCTTTATGTTCGGCGAAAGCTTCCAATATGATGCGAACTTTATCGCGCAGCACACACTTCCAAAAAATGGTGCGGTAAGTGTGCTCGACTTCCCGATGCAAGAAGCCATGGTAAAGGTGTTCGAAAAGCCACTTGAAAGTGACTTCGCAACGTTAGCCGACACCTTGTATTTAACCCATGGGCCTTACAATAACCCTTATGATTTAACGACTTTCTACGACAACCATGATATGGCACGCATTAACGCCACCGACAATGGTTTCATTAATGCGCACAACTGGTTGTTTACGGTGAGAGGTATTCCGGTGGTGTACCAAGGCTCAGAAATTGGCTTTATGCGTGGTACGTCTGAGCACGAAGGTAACCGCAATTACTTTGGCCAAGACAATATAGACAACGCCAAATCGCATGCTATTGCACAAGCACTAACTAAAATAGCGCACGTGCGTAAAAACACACCAGCACTTCAACGAGGTTTGCAGTTCAATCTTGAATTAGCCGGGCACAAAGCCGCGTTTTACCGTGTTTTACAAAGTGATAGTGCACAACAAACCGCATTGGTCATGCTGAATAAAGCCGAAGAACCTGCAAGTTTTAGTATCGATGAATACATGCAAGCTGGCACATGGACTGAGCAGTTGTCTGGCGAAACACGTGAATTGGTTTCCGGTGACGCGTTAACAACCTCAGTGCCCGCCAACGGCGTTCAAGTATGGGTTAGGGAAGGGGCGTTAGATTCAGATGCCCTAGAAGCGGCGCTTATTAAGCAAATGTCGGCGCAGTAAATTTTACCTCACAATAAAAAAGCGCTTGTTGCTCGTTTACTACTAATAACATCAAGCGCTTTTTCACTATTTATAAATCATGTTTTAGCGGGGCATTTTCTATAACTAAACAACTCAAGATAGCTAACCTGAGGTAGCTAACGTAAGATAGTTAGCCTAGCGAGTTAGCCAGGCTTATTAAATTAGGCAACCAAGGCTCGTAGGCTGCCTAGGTTTTTGCCCCACATGAATGCCTAATTATGACTTCCGCTGGCATGAGATAATCTTCTACCTTTTCATTTGAAATGGCTTTAATTAACGTACTGACCAATAATTCACCGGCTAGCTTCGTGTTTTGCTGAACGGTAGTTAACGCTGGGGTCGTGAAGGCCGACACAGCAATATTATCGTAACCTACCACTGCAATATCGTCAGGCACTTTAAGCGCTGTTTGCCTTAACGCTCTCAAAACGCCCATAGCAATAAGGTCAGATGCGCAAACAATAGCGTCAGGTAACCCTGCTTCGTTAGTTTTAGCATCGTTCAACATACCTTGAATGGCATCAAAGCCAGCTTCTTCGGTAGAAACCGCATCACTTTGCAACGAACTTTCGTATAAATTATGGCTTGTTAGCGCCTCTGTATAACCTTGAAAACGAGCCATAAACTCAGGGGCTTTATTGCCTGAATCGCCGATAAACGCAAACCGAGTTCTACCTAGGGCGATTAAGTGTTCGGTAATGCTGTAACCACCTTGAAAATTATCACAGCCAACACTCACACCTGGATGAGCGGCATCGGGTGCGCCCCAACGAACGAAATGTGTGCCTTGTGACTCAAGTTGTGCCACTTTACTGCGATAATCGGTGTAATCACCGTAACCCAATAAAATTATGCCATCTGCTTTATTTGAGTCTTCATATTCTGCATGCCAGTCATCTTCCAAGTTTTGGAACGACACCAGCAAGTCGTAACCCGCAGCCGCACAGGCACGGGTAATACTTCCTAACATGGCGAGGAAGAAGGGGTTAATCATTGAATCATCTGAGGTGGGATCTTCAAACAACAAAAGTGCAATGGTGCTACTTTTTTGCTTGCGTAGATTACTGGCATTCTTATCAACTTTATAATTAAGTTCGCGAGCAATGCGCTGAACCCGATCACGGGTTTCTTGATTTACCAAGGGGCTGTTATTTAGTGCTCTTGATACTGTTGATTGAGAAACGCCTGCCAAATGTGCAATATCAAAAGAGGTTGCTTTTTCTTTCATGGGCACCATGTTTGTCTGCTACGACCGAGTTGTCGACAAGTAGAAAGATACCATACTTTCTTCTAACCACGCTTTATTTGCTAGTCACACGCCTTTTTTAATACAAGAAACAGCAAAAAAACGTTTCATCGCGTTAAAACTAATCACTTGTAAGGCTAGTTGTAATAAAACGTGGTTGTCAGTTTTAGGTCAGTGTTATACTAATCCACAATATTAATTAATTTTAAACGTTAAGATTATTTTTAAACGTTAATTCAAACGCTAAGGGGAACACGCGAATGGCCGAGACTGAGCACCGTCCGACCAACTTTATCCGTCAGATCATCGACAAAGACCTTGCCAATGGTGTGCACGAGAGTATTAAAACTCGGTTCCCGCCGGAGCCAAATGGCTTTTTGCATATTGGTCATGCAAAGTCTATTTGCCTAAATTTTGGTGTTGCGCAAGATTACTCAGGTTCTTGTAATCTGCGCTTCGACGACACAAACCCAGCAAAAGAAGACATTACCTTCGTTAACTCTATTAAAGAAGACGTTAAATGGTTGGGTTTTGAGTGGGATGGTGAAGAGCGTTACTCTTCAAATTATTTCGACCAGCTTCATGGTTTTGCGAATGAATTAATCGACAAAGGCCTAGCTTACGTCGACTTTTCTACTCAAGACGTGATGCGCGAACTACGTGGCACATTAACTGCGCCAGGTAAGAATAGCCCATACCGTGATACCGACGTTGAAACCAACCAGCGTGAATTCGCTAAGATGACAGCGGGCGATTATAAAGAAGGTGAGTGTAGTCTTCGCGCTAAAATCGATATGGCTTCACCGTTTATGTGCATGCGTGACCCGGTAATTTATCGTGTTAAACACGCTCACCATCACCAAACGGGTGATAAATGGTGTGTGTACCCCATGTACGATTTTACGCACTGTATTTCGGACGCCATTGAAGGTATTACCCATTCATTGTGTACCTTGGAGTTCCAAGACAACCGCCGTTTGTATGATTGGGTGATTGAAAATATCACTATTGATAGCACACCACGTCAGTATGAGTTTTCACGTCTTAACCTTGAATACACCGTATTGAGCAAACGTCGATTAATTCAGCTGGTTGAAGAAAATCACGTTAGCGGATGGGACGACCCTCGCATGCCGACTGTGGCAGGCTTGCGTCGTCGTGGTTATACCGCGGGTTCAGTACGTGAATTTTGCAAGCGTATTGGCGTGACTAAAATGGACAACATGGTAGAAATGTCCATGCTAGAAGCGTGTGTTCGTGAAGACTTAAACGTGAACGCACCTCGTGCGATGGCAGTTCTCGATCCTATTAAATTAGTGATTGAAAATTATCCAGAAAACGACAGCGAAATATTAGTAGCGCCAAATCATCCTAGTGATGAGGCTATGGGCACACGCGAAATTAGTTTCGGTCGTGAAATTTGGATTGAAGCGGAAGATTTTCGCGAGTCAGCAAATAAAAAGTTCAAGCGTTTAGTGCTAGACAAAGAAGTGCGTTTACGTAATGCGTATGTAGTTAAAGCTAATCGTGTTGAAAAAGACGCAGAAGGTAACGTAACCACGGTTTACTGTACCTATGATGCTGACACGCTAGGTAAAGATCCGGCTGATGGCCGCAAGGTTAAAGGCGTTATCCATTGGGTTGACGCAGGAACAGCGCAGCAAGCTGAGTTTAGGTTGTACGATCGCTTGTTCAACGTGCCTAACCCAGCCGCTGAAGAGAACTTTACTGATGTGATAAACCCAGAGTCATTAACGGTTCTGACTGGCTGGGCTGAAGCTGGGCTTGCTAAGCGAGCGCCTGAAGCAGGTGCATGGCAGTTTGAGCGTACCGGTTATTTTTGTTTAGATGCAGACAGTACAGATGACAAGCCTGTATTTAACCGCACGGTAGGGTTACGTGATACGTGGGCTAAAATGGGCGACTAAGCCACGCCATCAAGAAAACATAAAGTATCACTATTATAAAGCCGCGTTTACGCGGCTTTTTCTATTGCTATGTGTTGGTAGTCACTTTTAGCGCTTAGGTTGGCAATCAAGAGATTGACCATTCACATCAATACTGTCGTTACCCATGAGGTAAAGATACATAGGCATGATGTCGGCAGGTGTTTTCAATGTATCAGGATTTTCAGCAGGAAAAGCCTGCGCGCGCATATTAGTGCGTGTGCCACCTGGGTTAATACAGTTAAAGCGCAGCGACTTATTTTGATACTCGTCAGCTAACGTCTGCATGACACCTTCTGTAGCGAACTTCGATACCGCATAAGTCCCCCAAAACGCGCGACCTTTTCGCCCAACGCTAGAGGTAGTAAAAATAACCGATGCATTATCAGCTTTTTCTAGGGCAGGGATTAGCGCCTGTGTTAAGAAAACCGTACCATTTACGTTGGTTTGCATCACATCAAGCCATTCTTGTTGCTCAATATCTTTAAAAGAACTTAAATGCCCAAGCACAGAAGCGTTGTGTAACACACCATCTAACTTACCGAATTGGTCTATAATGGTTTGCGTCATTTGTTGATAGTGTGACGGTGTTGCGCCTTTTATATCTAGCGGTACTATTGCAGGCTCTGGTGCAGGTTCAGCACTTCCAGCATTTACGATTTCGTCGTAAACGGCTTCTAGCTTAGAGACGGTTCTGCCTAATAAAATACAGGTGGCACCATGTTTTGCGTAAGTCCGCGCTGCTTGAGCACCGATGCCATCGCCAGCACCTGTGATAAGAATGACTTTACCCTTTAATAAATCGGCAGGGGCTTGATAATCGTT
This sequence comes from Alteromonas sp. K632G, assembly GCF_017653625.1. Lineage (NCBI taxonomy): Bacteria > Pseudomonadati > Pseudomonadota > Gammaproteobacteria > Alteromonadales > Alteromonadaceae > Alteromonas > Alteromonas sp. K632G. The sequence goes on along the minus strand of NZ_JAGGDM010000003.1, from coordinate 21,196 downwards.
CATCAGTATCCTTAATAAATTCGCATATAGTTATCTGCGCAATAGGTTCATATTATATAGGTGCAGATGATACTCACACTACGCAATAAGTAAAACTTTCGAAGTATAAAAACACCAAACGTAAAAAAAAATAACGTTTAGCGTTAACAAAACTTTGCAAAGTTGCAACAAAGTTAATAAGATTGAGGGAGATACAACTGGTCTAACATGTTTGAAACTCGGTGAGTTTGCAGTAAGAACAAGGCGTTAAAGGTGCCAGCTTACAAGCAATGCGAGTTTTAGATACACAGAATAACAACAATGCTTGTAGGGAGTAAGAATGAGAAAACTCATATTAAGTTCCAGTGTGGCCCTTGCGCTGGGTCTAACAGGCTGTGGCGGCTCCGATGATACCCTGTCCGATATTCAGGCCGAGACAGAGGTCCAAACACCATTTTCACGTATCGTGTTTGATCCCGCTAGTGGCGATTTAAATATACCTAATGATCTTCTAATGCTACCAGGGGATGACGGCTTTTTCGATTATACCCTTAACATTCCGGTAGACGATCCAACTAACTTTGCTGACCCACAAAACGCACTTAATGTACTAGACGGATGGTCAACACAGCATCCATTTGCTATATCGGTAGAGACGCCGGCAGGTGTTTCACTTGACGCGTCTACCTTGGCGGCTGGCGTGTTGATGTTTGAAGCAACCCTAGGGTTGGATTTAAATGATCCAGATTGCGCGCAAATCACGACGCCTTCTGCGGGTTGTAAGCTTGGCGATCAGTTGGTTTACGGCGAAGATTATGTGCTTTCTCTTGCTGATGAATCAACAATTACCTTTGTGCCATTAAAGCCACTGAAGCCGGCTCAAGGTCACATGTTGGTAATGACCACCGCGTTGAAAGATTCGTCTGGTAAGTCTGTACAAGGCTCTACATCGTGGGATTCAACACGACAAGACATCAATACACTGCCATTATCAAGTGATGATCAATTATTGCTTCAAGGCATTGTGAACTCACTGGTAAACCCAGTGATTGGTGCTGGTTATGAGCGTGAAGATATCACCTATGTTTCCGCATTCACCACGCAATCAATTGCGAATTCACTCGATACCATCAAAAAAGTAATGGTAGGTGAGTTTGCAGAACGCGCTGCTGCTGGAGACCCAACCGCGGGTGAAGCACTTCCTGTTATTGTAGTAGGAGACGTTGATAGTGCACCTACGGCTATGGAAGCATTAAATTTAGTTACCGAAGAAGTAGTCGCTGGTGCGGTCTCAGTCGGTATCGACAGTTTACCTGCTGAGGCAGCAGCCCTAGTACCTGTTATTGAAGCCACCGACTTCAGTGCCCTTGAAACGTGCGCTGGGTTAGCAGGTACCGTGTCTGGTCAGTTATCTGCCCAATGGGGTGCGGTTAACGATTTCGCTGTGGCTGTGTCGACTGGCATACTTGCTGAAGCGGGTCCATTTTGTGCCGCACAACGTTATGAGGGTAGCGTGTCGCTTCCTTATTTCCTAGGTGTTCCCAGTGCAGAAAACCCAACTGCACCAGTTAATGAATTTTGGCAAGCAGCTTGCGACAGCGGTATTGTGTTGGCAACGGCTTCTGATGAAGTACTCGCCAGTGCCACACCAGGTCCAAACTTTGAAACGTGTTCAAGCCTTGGCTTATCTGATTTACGTGTTGATGGCGAAATGCTAGATAACGCGCGTAACATCACTAAGTTTAACCCATTCCCTCAGATGACGGGCGGAAACATGGGTGAAGAAACGCTAGATGTGCAGGTGACAATTCCAGACCCAGCAATTGCTGGTGCACTCGGCTTCTCTGTCAGCATGCCTGATGCGGGTTGGCCAGTAGTGATTTTAGCCCATGGTATTACGAGTAAAAAAGAAGATATGCTAGCCATTACGGGTACGTTGTCGTTGGCAGGTATTGCTTCAGTGGCTATCGACCAACCACTTCACGGTACTCGTGGTTACGACTTGGACGGCGACGGCACTGATGACATCAATGCTACAACGGTAAGCGCGACGCATTACATGAATTTGGCAAGCTTACCAACTGCTCGTGATAACCTGCGTCAAAGCGTGTCTGATTTATTGGGCTTACGTTTAGGTTTGAACGCAGTAGTTGATGCTACAGCAAGCCAGAACGTGTCATTTGATATGTCTCGTGTGTCTATCATGGGTGTATCACTAGGCGCTATTACTGGCGGTAACTTTGCCGCAGTAGCGAATACCAGCATGGGCGAGACTTTAGGTGCGCTAGACGGTATGTATGCTGTTAAACAAGCCTCGTTAGAGTCTCCAGGAGGCGGTGCGGCTCAGTTCTTACTTGAGTCTCCTACTTTTGGTCCGCTTATCAAAGGGTTATTGTTATCACAGTCATCTGAAGATTTTGTTGCCTTGTTAACTCAGCTTTATGGCACAACGGATGTTTCAGAAGCACAATTAGTGGGTGCGGTAAGCGCATTTATGGATGCCTTAAGTGATGAGCAAGCAGCAGAAGTAAATGCGGTACTTGCTGAGTTTGCATTTGCAGCACAAACTGTGATGGATGCTGGAGACCCAACTAACTATGCCACTACGCTTGGTGAAACGACACCAGTACACATGATGACGGTAGTAGGTGATGGCGGCGAAGAAAACCTGCCTGACCAAGTGATACCAGTAACCACATCATTACCATTGTCTGGCCAGTTAGCGCTTGCCAATACCATTGGTTTAGAGCAGGTCACGACTACCCAATCTGGTACCGATGCACTAAGTGGCTTGGTCTTATTTAACAGTGGTGCGCATGCATCAAGTTTAAGCCCAGCCTCCAGCGCTGAAGTTACGGCTGAAATGCAAAGAGAAGTAGCCGGGTATATTTCTACTGACGCTACAGTATTACCCATTACTGATGAAACGGTTGTATCTAACTAACGATATGTAACTAGTTGATTTGTAATTATGAAAAGGCCGACTTATGTCGGTCTTTTTTTTTGCTTATTTAAGCTAAAGATCAAAATGTTGTTTGAATGTTTCTTATTGTTAATGTAGTGTTAATTGGTCGGATCTGTTGAAGAAAAAAAGATACAGGATCTTGATTTCGAGTATTACAACAATAAGGGACAGTTTGTGAAAATACCAAAAAATCGTATTTTGCCATATCGTACACTTCTCGCAGCCTCTATTGCTGCCACGCTAGTAGGTTGTGGAGGGAACGATAATAATTTTGATAACGTTCAAACGCCTACCACCCCTGAGCCATCTCCCGTTGAACCTACACCTACACCGGTACCAGCTTTCGATACAGATGGTGTATTAACGGCTGACATAACGTGGACGACTTACGGTGTACCTCATATTAAAGCGGATAATCTAGAAAGTATGGCCTACGGGGTGGGTTATGCGTTTGCTAAAGATAATTTGTGTGTTTTAGCCGATCAAATTATTAAATATAATTCTGAGCGCTCGAAATACTTTGGACCCGACAACCAAGCGGGCAGTGGTGATTCAGAGCATCTTATTAACGATTTCGGCTTTTTAACACTAGGGATTCGTGCGCTGGCTGAAGAAAATTTAGCACGCATGTCAGCAAACTCAAGAGCCATGTTTCAAGGTTATACAGCAGGTTATAACCGCTACTTGGCCGACACCCCTGTGGCTGACCAAGATCAATCGTGTGCTGGACAGCCTTGGGTAACAGAAATTGACAGTACTGATTTATTAACGTATTCACTGGGTGTTGCTTTACTCCCCGGTGCTGCTAACTTTTTAGGCCCAATGTTTTTAGCGGCGCCTGAAGGGGAAAGTTACTTACCTACACCTGCGGCAAACACGAACATCGCTTCACAAGAGACAGATGCATCAGCCACTGCCATGGCGGCGAATAGGCGAGTAAATGCCATGCCATTTAACATTAACCCTACCATAGTACTGCCGGAAAAAAATCCGCAAGACATGGGTTCAAACGGCTGGGGATTAGGGAGCGACAAAACCACTAACGGTATGGGAATGGTTCTAGGAAACCCCCATTTTCCTCACACAGGGAATTTACGTTTTTGGCAGTTCCATACGCAAATACCAGGTTATTTAAACGTAACAGGTGGCTCTTTAACGGGGTTACCAGGTGCGGTGAATATAGGCTTCAACGAAAACGTTGCATGGACACACACCTTTTCTACCGCTGAGCACTTTGTCGTTTATCAATTAACGTTAGATGAAGATGATGATACGGGTCTTACCCACAGGGTTGATGGTAGTAAACGAACCATTTACGAGAAGCCAATGCAGATTGAGGTGGCGGTGGCACCAGGTCAAACCATCATGCTCAATAAAACAGCCTATTACACAAATTACGGGCCTATGATTGAAGTGCCGGGTAATTTTGAGTGGACGGACACAAATGCGTTTGCCATTAAAGATGCAAATTTGCCGAATTTGGATGTTGTTGATCACTGGCTAGCGATGAATATGGCGGGCTCTATGGATGAGTTTAAACAAGCCTTCAAAGACTATGATGGTGTTATTTTTAACAACACCATGTCTGCTTCAGCGGACGGTCAGGTATTTTATATTGACGATTCTACTGTGCCCAACTTAACTGAAACCGCCATTTCAGAATTAACCACTAATCCTGTTTTAATACAAACCAAGATAGCGGCAGGTTTTACTGTTTTACCCGGTTTTGCCTCAGCGTTTGATTTTGATGGACCTGTACCTTACGAGGAAGCACCAAAATATGAAGGAACAGATTCAGTTCAAAACTCCAACAACAGCTTCTGGTTAACAAATTTATCATCACCTATCACGGGTGTTTCGCCACTTTATGGCAATGTGGAAAATCAACAAAGTCTGCGATCACGGTTAGCTCAGCAATTTATTGAATCTGAAGCAGGTAGTGACAACACATTCACGCCTGACGAAGTGGAAACCTTGCTACTTAACAACCGAAGCATGCTGGCCGATATGGTGTTGCCTAGCTTACTTCAAGCTTGTACTGCCCAAGGTAGTGATCCTGTTACGGTAAATGGTGAAGACGTGGATATCTCCGCTGGCTGTGCAGCATTGGCCTCGTGGGATGGCACCATGAACAAAGACAGTGTTGGGGCGCATGTATTTAGAGAGTTTGCGTTTCAATTCGACAGGGATCCCCAGTGGGAAACACCGTTTTCTGTTGATAACCCTGTTACCACGCCAAGTGGTTTATTGCAGAATGACACCACAATTAATCAATTTGCTGCTGCAGTTCATGTTGTTAACCAAGCCGGTGTAGCGCTTGATGCAACCTTAGGCGAAGTACAATTTGTAGAACGGAGCCTTCCAGACGGGTCTGCATCGGGAATTAAACTTCCATGGGCTGGGGCACATAACATTGAAGGTGGCTTTAATGTGTTTAATATTGTGCCGGGGAACAATGGCACTTTACTGCCAAGACATACCTATGCACCGCTTAACAGTAATACCATTATGAGCGCAGAAGCAGAGGGTTATCATATTAATTATGGTAGCAGTTGGATGATGGTCATTAACTTTACTGAAGAGGGGCCACAAGGCAGAGGTCTTCTTTCATACTCTCAATCTAGGGGGTATGGCAGTGAACATTCGACTGATCAAACCGAGCTTTACTCGGCTCAACCCACGTTACGTGATTTGTATTTTACCGACGAAGAAATATCTGCAAATACAATCAGTACATTAACCCTATCGTCAGAGGAAAATTAGACTGCTATTATAGGCGCCATTATATAAAGTCGCCTTAATGTAAGTTCTATTTAGGACAATAAGGTCGTTAAGAAGGGTCTGATAACAGACCCTTTTATTTTGTACTAGGAGATAGGTTTGGAGTTTTTGTACGAATACGGTTTATTTGTGGCTAAGGCCGTTACCTTGGTTATCACGTTTATTATTGTGGTATCGACCATCGTTGGCGTTGCTAGTAAGCAGAAACAGGGTAAAGGTCAGTTAGAAATAATCTCTCTTTCAGAGCAACTAAAAGACATTACTCATTACGCGAAGCAAGTGTTGCTCGACAAAGCAGCATTGAAGCAATTGGCTAAAAAGCAGAAGAAAGAAGATAAGGCCAAAAGCAAAAGTAAAAAAGCGAACGATGAAGAAGAAAAGTCTCGGTTATTTGTGATTGATTTTAAAGGCTCTATGGATGCCAACGAGGTTGAACACTTACGTGAAGAGATAACCGCTATTTTATGTGTGGCTAACAAAGAAGATGAAGTACTTGTGCGCTTGGAAAGTGGTGGTGGTGTGGTACATGGTTACGGACTAGCGGCTTCGCAGTTACAGCGCATCAAAGAAAAAGGCCTAACATTAACCATCGCGGTAGACAAAGTAGCTGCCAGTGGCGGCTACATGATGGCTTGTGTGGCAGATAAATTGTTAGCATCACAATTTGCTTATATCGGTTCAATTGGTGTGTTAGCGCAATTGCCGAACTTCAACAAATTATTGAAGAAGAACGATGTGGAATTTGAGCAACATACGGCAGGTGAATACAAACGTACGCTTACCGTGTTTGGCGAAAATAATGACGAAGGGCGTGCAAAATTTAAAGAAGAAATTGAAGAAATTCACACGTTATTTAAAGACTTCGTTCATAGTCAGCGCCCTGATATGAACATTGAGAAAGTGGCAACGGGTGAATATTGGCCTGGTGTTAAAGCAAAAGAACTAGGTTTGGTAGATGCGCTTTCAACCTCAGACGATTACATTTTATCGCACTTCCCAGAGCGCGAAATATTTAAGGTTAAGTACTCGTTGAAAAAGAATGTGGCAGAAAAACTAGGGCTGTCGGTTGCAGCTGTTGCAGAACGGGTAGTCATGCAGACTTGGAACAAAGCAAGGCACTGGTTTTAATAATAATTAATATAAAATAATAGGTTACAGCATTCTTTTGTGGTTATGCGTAACCTTTTCGCCCCGTTCCGAGTCGTTTTTACATGATTGAACGGGCGTGATGAGACTTAGGTTAAAGAAAAATAAAAAATGGCGAAGCAAACTAAAGCTGATATTTTAGATGCTGCTGAACTGCTCTTTTCAGAGCAAGGGTTCACGCAGACATCGATGCGCGAGATTACGACTCGGGCCGAGGTTAATCTAGCGTCAGTCAATTATCACTTTGGTAGTAAGAAGAACCTTATTCAGGCAGTGCTAAAAAGGTATTTCGATGTTTTGATGCCTGAAGTGAATACCTGCCTTGCCAACAATAAGGTATCTTCCGGTAGCGAAGGTGTTGCTACCTTGTTGTATGCACTTATTCCTCCTATGTTGAAACTCAATGTGCTAAGACCGTCGGGCACAGCCATTTTTGTCCAGCTATTGGGCCGAGGGTATAACGAAACCCAAGGTCATTTGCGCCGTTTCATTATGAACGATTATGGCGAGACAATTAGAGCCTTGGTTGACGCTATTCAACAGTGCTTACCCGACCTACCTGAAGAAGCGCTTTTCTGGCGCTTGCACTTTGCAATGGGTAGTTTTGTCTTCTCAATGGCTTCAAGTCGAGCGTTGACAGAAATCGCTGAGTCAGATTTTCACAAGCATGTGAATATTGAAGAGGTGATCAGTCACCTAGTACCGTTTGTAGCACAAGGTGTTGCTGGTAACATTTCACAAAATAACTAAAAAATGGGGTCAGAGTGTCAAGTTACCGAGGGTGGATAACATGCATTCTAGATAGGGATTAAGTAAAAGGAAGTATATATGTATTACGGAACCTGTCTGTGCGGCGAAATAAGCGTGGAGATTTTAGGCTCGATAGATGACATCATTCATTGTCATTGCTCACTTTGTAGAAAGAATAGTGGTACTGCCTATGCCACCAATGGCTTTATCAATGCTAACGAATTCCGCCTAATAGACCCACAAAAGAAACTGGCTACTTACGAATTTAAACCGGGTAAAAATAGACATTTTTGCTCGACCTGTGCATCACCCATTTATAGTTCAAATGCAGCTAATCCTGAAAAACTGAGAATTCGGCTTGGTATTGTAGATTCAGATATTTCAGAAAGACCCATCTCTCACAACTTTGTTACGTCAAAAGCAAACTGGGACAACTTAGATGCTGCGCTGCCAAGATATGATACGTTTGAGCCTACTAGACAAAGTCGGTAAATTGAACGCAACTAATGAAATGCTGTTGGTTCATCTCCTGTAAGAAAATTGCAAAAGTATTATTAGCCTCATCAATGAGAGTAGATCTACATTAAAATTGGATGTTTATAATGGATTCATTGGAATTAGAAGAAAAACCGGAACTAGATTCAGCCCAACAGAATAAAATCAAAAATGAGACCCTAACCACAGAATTACATTTTGAATTACTAAAACAATATGCGTGGTTATCTTCCGCTGCTATTGGTGCAATCGTCGTTCTTGTTCAATTGAAAGCCATAGAAGCAGATAAAGATCTTTATGTCTCCCTCGGCTTTTTTGTGGCTTCCATTATTTTGTCGATTACGGGGCAGGATCATATAATTGATTCATTGCTCAAAGGTAAGCAAATATACGATGCTTCAAAGGTTTTGAAGTTCATTAGAACAATTTCTATGATGTGCTTCGGTATAGGTGTAGGTTATCTGGCAGCAAACGTATTAAAATTCTGGTAACTACGTCCTCTACCTTCATCGTGAACCAACCGCTACTTTCATTTTAAAACGGCATAGCCGAAGTTATTTTTAATTTTGGCTATGAGTAGGGAAACCCTTTGTGAATACTGAATACGCGTTTGGGTATATATGCCGTAACTTTACTATTTCAACACTATTCATTTTTTCAGTAAATGCTATTTCCGCCGAACCGGGCAGTCATAAGGAGCTGACTCAGTATTTGGATGAAGTTCGAGGTGAGTCTGCTATTCCCGCAATGGCAGTCGCGGTCATTACTGCCGGCAAAGTCAGTTATATTGAAGGTTTCGGCTACCTAGATGAGAAGTTAACCAAGCCCACAACGGATAAAACGCTATTCAGGGCTGCGTCAATTTCTAAACTTTTCACCGCGCAAGCCATAATGAAATTAGTAGAGCGAAGAAAATTAAGCCTCGATGACGAAGTGGGTTTATACATCCCCCAGCTTGAAAAATCTCAAATTACTATAAAGCAATTACTCACCCATTCTTCAGGCTTAACGGACGTTATTAGGCCTGTGAGTGTTAAACAAGGTAGATCGCTGAAGCGTTATTTAGAATTGGTGAGAGGCGCTGTCCCCGAAGAGTCTGAAAGTCACAGCTTTGTGTATAGTGACACTAATTATAATCTGTTGGGTGAGATCATTCTCTCAGTTAGTGGTCAGCGCTATGACGCTTTCATCTATGACAATATTTTTAAGCCAGCAAAAATCAGAAAAAGTCATTTTTATGATGGCTCAAATGAAAATTTCGCTGAAACGCACCCAACCTACAGGGGAAAGTTAATAGACAAGCTTGAGCAGCGACCCTATGACTTAGCTTTTAACCCCAGTGAAGGCCTCATTGCTAATGTATACGATTTAAGCCAATGGCTTACGCTCACGCTTAACCACGCTCCTGTCATTTTAGATAAGCAATCCTTCGATGCGATGTTAGTGCCACAAGTAAAAACCACGTGGGGTGAAATATACATGGCACTAGGTTGGCAGGTTTATGAGAATGAATATGGGAAAGTCGCTAGGCATCCAGGTAGTATTCGTGGGTACAAATCGCTAGTGCTTACATATCCAGACAGTAAAAACGCAATAATTATACTGAGTAACTCAAGTGATACACCGCGCTGGGAAATTGCAAAGTCCATTACGGATATTTTAAATAAGAGCGGGGAGTGGTAGCTCGAGCGGCGTTTATTACAAAAGCCTAACCTGAGTTACGTCGTGATCGTGCGCAAGCCACAATGTGTCATTAAACTTATCGACGTTTTCAAGCCACTTCTTATCAATGTTCCCTAGTACCCGTTTGGGTGTCAGATTTAAAACATAAGCTTTAGCTCCGTCCAGTGTATAAAAATGAATGCTGTAAGGACTAAAGATTGATTTAACCATCAAGTATTGTTTATCTGAAGAAAAACTTCCGCGGCCGTGTATCGTAGGAGTCACTTGAAAGTTTCCGTCATCGTTTAGTTTCATTAAGTGCGCTGAGTTTGATGGGCATGGCTCAATTTTACGCCACATGAATGGACAATTAATGATGTGTACAAGTGGCCCTTCATTAAAACAGATATCGGCACATTCGTAATACCAAGCCGTATTGAAAGGAAAAGTATATAATGGTGAATAGTAAGCAATGTTGTTATTTAAACTTATTGTCGAAATAAATCGTCCACGCCTTTTATAAAAATAATCTTCTAAAATTACGTGGATTGTTCCGGTAAGTTCATCCATGTATGCTTTTACCGGCGCAGTGGAGTGCTTAGCTGCATCTAACGGTAAGGGTGTTGAAAAAGGGTATGTTTTGAATTCTTTGTCTGTGAATGTATATATGACAACACTATCGTGAAAAACACAGCCGAACCCCGTTTTTGTAATAAATAACGCTGCACACGAAAGCACTCCTAGTTCATAAGGTATAACGAAGGGAAGCGTATCAACGCTGCCGTCTTGCAGTAGGATAAATTGATATCCAGCATCCTTTCTCCAACTCAAAGCTGCGCAGCGACCATCACTTAATGCCACCATCTCTTCGATGCTCATCGGTAAGTGATATTGATGAGTAATTACTGTTTTAATTGACATAACTAGTCCTTAGTTGCGTCGTCACATAAATTGATGTGTTTTGAAGGCAAGACAAATTAACACTCTACATAGGTTATATTACAGTTAACATTGAGCGTGGACTAGTGAGTTTAACGCTATAAATTATTGTGTGGTCTTGGCTTAATATACTATTCAACAAGTCCCCACATGAGCATGGCATGTGTAAAAAGAAAGGACGGCAGTAGCCGTTTAAAATTAGTATAATGCTTAACAATTCTATAGGTTCAACATGATTGTTGAAGTGATTGTATAACAGTTAACCGGAGTGTTTGTGTCAGTAAGTAACCTTGAACTTAAACGCTATCTAGATGGCACACTTAGAGCCCATGAGATTAGCGACTATTGCCCTAATGGTCTGCAAGTTGAAGGCAAGCCAGAAATTCAACGTGTGGTAACAGGGGTAACGGCCTCACAAGCCTTGATTGATGCCGCCATTGCAGAAAATGCCGATGCCATCGTGGTGCATCATGGCTATTTTTGGAAAGGCGAGTCGCAAGCGATTAGCGGCATGAAGAAAAAGCGCATCAAGGCATTACTTGCACACGATATTAATTTATACGCATACCATCTACCATTGGATGTTCACCCCGAGTTTGGGAATAACCGACAGCTTGCGGCACTGCTTAATATTGACAATGTACAAGCCCTAAGCGGCGTAAAACCTACGGGTGTGGTTATGAAAGGGGAGTTCGAAAGCCCAATATCTCAGCATGACCTACAGCAGTTTTTAGCTGATAAGTTAGGACACGCTGTATTAGCGGAAGGTGATGATACTAAAGCTATTAAAACCGTTGCGTGGTGTACAGGTGGCGGTCAAGGCTTTATAGAGCAAGCTGTTGCGGCAGGGGTAGATGCGTTTATTACCGGTGAAGTGTCTGAACAAACTATTCATACGGCGCGTGAAATGGGCATTAGCTTTTTTGCGGCGGGTCATCATGCCACTGAGCGCTACGGCGTGAAGGCATTAGGTGAGCACATTCAAATCGAGTTTAACCTCGACGTCTCTTTTATCGATATTCCAAATCCAGCATGACACAAAAATCAGATCATATTTTTGACGGTATAGCCGCAAAGTTTGCCGATAACATCTATGGCACTACAAAAGGTAAGCTTAGACAAATTATGCTTTGTGAAGCCTTAGCCCCTTTTGTTGAATTAACAGAAAGTACACTGCCTAAAAAGGTACTAGAAGTGGGGGGCGGCACAGGTGTGATGGCCGCTCACTTGGCATCGTTAGGGCATAGTGTGTTGCTAACTGATGGGTCAGAAGATGTATTGGTTCATGCTAAAGAAAATTTAAAAACGTTTTCAAACGTGAATATTCAACATCAATATTTGTTAGATATTCAAAATATGGAAGACTTTGATTTTATAGTGTGCCACGCTGTTTTGGAATGGTTGAATGAGCCCTACCAAGCTATTCAGTTTCTCTATGACAACATGCGTAAAGGGGCAATATTAAGCCTGAGTTTTTTTAACCGTGATGCAAACTTAATGACTAACGCAATTTACGGTAATTTTGATTACATTGCGCAAGGTATGAAAGTCAGGAACCAAGTTCGCCTTAACCCTAAAAATCCGTTACCGGCTAAACAAGCCAGCGATTTTTGTGAGTCTATTGGTTTTACGGTAAAAGCGAAAACTGGCATACGATGTTTTCATGATTACTTGAAGAACCCAGAGCATCAAACTACCCAGTTTGAAGGGTTGGTAAACCTAGAACGAACCTATAACCAAACAGAGCCATTTATGTGGTTAGGTAAGTACTTCCATCTTGTGTTGGAAAAGTAGCAAATATTGCTACTTTTCTACTATTTTCTTTAAACTTTGTGCTTGAAGCTATGCTCATTAGCTTAAGCCCGTTAAGCCAAGCCTTTAAAATAAGCCCCTTAAGTTGTGTGCTGAACCATATTGTTGTTAACGTTCAAGCTAGAGTCACCGGCAAAGAACCGTAAGTTATCTAGGGTTATGGCGGCAATCTCACTCAAAGCTTCTTTGGTGAAAAAGCCTTGATGCCCGGTTACCAATACATTGGGAAACGTGAGTAAACGCTGAAATACGTCGTCTTGAATAATATCTTGTGAATGGTCACTGAAAAACAACTCTGATTCTCGCTCATAAACGTCCAAACCCACATACCCTAAATGCCCACTTTTTAGCGCATTGATTACCGACTTATCATCAATCAATCCGCCACGTGATGTGTTTATCAGCATGGCGCCTTTGGGCATGAGGGCAATACTCGACTCATTGATAAGGTGATAGCTTTGCTCGGTAAGCGGGCAGTGAAGAGTAACAATATGGCTTTGGCTAAAAAGCGATTCAAGTGACGTGTAAACAACGCCTTCCTGTTTAAGTTGCTCATTAGGGTAGGGGTCGTAGCATAAGACATTGCAACCAAAGCCTTTCAAAATTCGGATCACCGATTGGCCAATACGCCCTGTACCTATCACGCCTACTGTTTTGTTGTGTAAAGTGAAACCCAGTAAACCGCTTAATTCAAAGTTACCTTCTTTCACCCTGTTATAGGCTTTATGTGTCTTGCGATTTAGCGTAAGAATGAGTGCTAACGTGTGTTCAGCCACGGTTTCCGGGCTGTAGGCAGGTACTCTCGATACACTGATATTGAGTTCATGAGCTGTTGCGATATCAACATTATTGAAACCGGCGCAGCGTAGGGCAATATGCTTGATGCCAGCCTCATGCAAAATATACAAAGTTTTCGCGTTAAGTTCATCATTGACGAAAACACAGACAGCATCGAAACCTTGGCAAAGCAAGGCAGTCTCAGCGGTGAGTTGATGAGGGAAATAAGTAAAGGAAATAGGGGGGAGGCTCTCAGTTTTTTCTACGCTCAAGGCTTTTTCTAAGCTCAAGGCTGCTGCCTTAAAAACAGTTTCTTCATAAGGCTTAGCGCTAAAAAAGGCGACTTTCATTATATTGCACTCCCTCTTCATTAATAGTTAATAATTTAGGCTTTTAAGAGTCCATCAATATCATTGCTTATTTCATTCGGCTTCGTGGTTGGGGCGTAACGCTTTACCACGTTTCCATTGGCATCGACGAGAAACTTAGTGAAATTCCACTTTATGCGTTTAGAGCCAAGTAAACCAGGTGCTTGTGATTTTAATTCAACGTAAAGAGGATGGGTTTGCGTTCCATTAACGTCAGTTTTTTTAAATAATGGGAAAGAAACTCCAAAGTTCATACTACAAAATTGAGCAATATCATCATCTGAACCCGGTTCCTGGTGACCAAATTGATCGCAAGGAAATGCCAATATTTCGAAGCCCTTCGGACTATATGCTTTATAGAGTTTTTCTAAACCTTCATATTGATTAGTAAAGCCACATTTACTGGCGGTATTAACGATAAGTAATACTTTGCCTTTAAAGTCTGACATAGCAATAGCTTCGCCGTTATTTTTAACCACTTGGTGACTATATATGCTCATAGCGCTTCTCTTTATTTTAGTTATTGTTTTGTTTTAGTTATCAGAAAGTTTGTTACACTTCGCTTCAGTATAATCAGTTATGACGAGAGTTACACTATGTCAAATAATACAACTACAACGTCTTCATCTGTAGGTTCACCTATCGATAATGCATCGATAAAAGTCAGTTTTCTAGGGCTTGGCGTGATGGGCTACCCCATGGCAGGGCATCTAGCAAAATCAGGCTTCGATGTTACTGTTTATAATCGCACAAAAGCGAAGTCAGATAAGTGGGTTAAAGAGTTTCAGGGCGCCCTTGCCCTATCCCCAGCAGAAGCCGCAAAAGATGCTGATATAGTGTTGATGTGCGTAGGTAACGACAACGATGTTAAAGACGTTGCCAGCCAAGCCTTAGGTACGATGGGGCCGGGTACACTACTGATAGATCACACTACCGCGTCGGCAGAAGTAGCGCGTGAAATGTTTTCACTATGTCAAAAGCAGTCTATCGCCTTTTTAGATGCACCAGTGTCAGGCGGCCAGGCCGGTGCTGAAAATGGTTTGCTTACCGTTATGGTGGGAGGCGAACAACAGGCTTTTGACCGTGCTGAAGCTGTTTTTTCTGCTTATGCTAGACACAGTCAATTGCTAGGTGAAAGTGGTAGTGGCCAGTTAGCAAAAATGATGAACCAAATTTGCATTGCCGGTATTGTTCAAGGGCTAGCGGAGGCACTTCATTTTGGTCAAAAAGCAGGATTAGATTGTAAAGCGGTGATTGATGTCATTAGTAAAGGCGCTGCACAATCTTGGCAAATGGAAAATCGTGCGTCTACCATGCTCGAAAACCATTATGATTATGGCTTTGCGGTAGATTGGATGCGAAAAGATTTATCTATTGCCCTTGATGAAGCGCGTCGAAATGGTTCAACATTAGCGCTAACGGCCTTGGTCGACCAATATTATGGCGACGTTCAGAAAATGGGTGGCCATCGCTGGGATACATCAAGCCTACTAATGCGTTTGAAATAACATACCATCGGTATGAGCACACTTGGTCAGTTTATACCTAACGTTTAATGGTGCTTGTTGTCTTCGTTGATAGCAGGGGCTATTAGCTTTTCTGCATTAGCTTGGGCCGTTAGGTTTAATTGGGTGAGCCTATGATGATTACTATCTGAAAGTGCCATATCAGCAATAACACGAAGCAGTTTGCGAATTCCGTATTTGCGATAAACGGCGGTGTCTGATTCAATCATGCACTGCAATAAATTAAGCCCGAATGCTGCCGTTTCTGGCGATAAATTCAATGCATCATAGAAATGTTTCATTGCCGGCAAGTATTGTTTGTTCATAAACAACTGTGTACCGGTTTCATTTAGCATAACTGCCTGGTCATGATTAAGGCCCAGGCGCTCACCACCACTAAAAATAAGATCGTCGTTAGCAACCTGCTCTGAGATGATCTGCAGCTCGGCATTCTTCTGCTTTGCAAGGGCAAGTAATTGGCTAGCTTTACCTTCCTCGCCCAAACCATGATGTACTTTTGCGGCAATCACTAGCATCGAAGGCTCGGTACGCAAGTAATCATCCATGTAGTCACTTTCAAGTAAGTGAGCGGCTTTTTGATCTTCGCTTTCTAAAATGGCTGAAAAGGCCAGTAGGTAGTCTCTTTTTTGCAATACTTGGCGATCACTTTGACTGCGACCTGCCAAGCCAACTAACTTACGAGCTTGGCTTAAGCTTTCTTCTCGATTGGTACTAGGCGCTTCTTCTGCTAGCAATAAGTAAAACTCCGCCAATTCGAAGGTGAAATCGTTAAATCTGTCTCTGGCACTTCGATGCATAGCGCGCTTTTTTTGGAGCAGATCTATAGCCTCTACCACCTTGTCCTGTTTTTGATACGCGAGAGATTTTAACCTAGCAGCGGGTAAACTAAGATCGCTGAACTTTATCTGGCTTAAATAGGTCTCTACTTG
This sequence comes from Alteromonas sp. K632G, assembly GCF_017653625.1. NCBI lineage: Bacteria > Pseudomonadati > Pseudomonadota > Gammaproteobacteria > Alteromonadales > Alteromonadaceae > Alteromonas > Alteromonas sp. K632G. Next base: position 5,067 of record NZ_JAGGDM010000003.1, on the reverse strand, counting down.
CTCATACGACTTTTGCTCAAAAGATAGAGAGGCAAGCCATTCAAACGCGCTGTCTCGCGCTAGGGTTGAAGTTACCATACCACTAAGTTCGTCTTGGCAATCGGGCCATAGTCCCGCCGCATATTGGCACCTAATTTTGCCCCACTGTGCCCAAAGTACTTTATCTGAACGCGTGAGTACATCATCATATACACGCATCGCATGTAAAATATCTTCGTTTTCAAACAAGAGTTTGGCGTAAAGTTTACCTACATCAGACGCTAGCCTTGGTGGTACGCCTTCTCGCAATTTTTTACGTAACAGTGTGATAGCAGAAGGGCGTTGTTTGTTATCCATTTCCCGTAACACGGGCTCAATATACTTACGATAGCTCAAATAGTGCTTAATTTGACGAGACAACGAGGCAATCGTGTAAGGTTTTATAAGCAACGCATCAGGTTGCAAATCCATTATGCGGCCGATGGTTTGCGGAGAACGATCGGAGGTAAGAAAAATAAGGCCGGTGCTAGGGCGAATAAAACCTGATTCTTTAAGGCTTTGCACCCATTCCACTCCTGTTCTTCCTTGGCCTAAGTGGTAGTCCATAATGATGAGTTCGAAATGCTGCTTACGTAACGCCGATTTAAGTTCTACACCTGAACCAAAACTGCTCACGTTTAATTTTGCAATGGGCAGGAGGTGCCCCCGCAACGTGGTGCGCGCAGTTGCGTTATCTTCAACAATAGCAATCCGATAATCCAAGAGGTGTCAGTATAGTAGTGTTTTAATAAACATAGCTTATCAGCGCTGGGTGTAAAGTGCATTAGCCGTAAGTTTAACTTTCTAACTATATGTCTTTATTTATTATTTTAAGGCAAGGGGAGTTGAAAATTAGATTAATGTATAACTGTATTTTTCACAATTATTTCACATTAACTTTATTTATTTTTGATGTTTACGTTTACGTGAAGGTAAGTTGTTATATACTGTATTTACGACTGACTACTCAATGCTTGTGTTCTAGTTGATACAGGCATAATACATCACCAATTTATTACCCAGAAGGGCAAGTAATATGAATTTCGACCTTTCAGATGATCAACTCGCCTTTGAAGAAACCGCCCGTCAATTTGCGATGCAGGAATTTGCCCCCCATGCAGCTCAATGGGACAGAGACCATCACTTTCCCGTTGAGGCCATTAAAAAAGCGGGTGAACTAGGTTTTTGTGGTTTATATACCCCCGAATCAGAAGGCGGGCTGGGATTATCGCGCCTTGATGCATCTATTATTTTTGAGCAGCTTTCCATGGGGTGCACTACCACCACTGCCATGTTGACCATTCACAACATGGCCACGTGGATGATTGCTACTTGGGGCCAAGAAGCGACTAAAAAGCAATGGTGTGAAGTACTTGTATCAGGGGAAAAACTGGCTTCTTATTGCTTAACCGAGCCCGGTGCTGGCTCAGATGCTGCTTCATTGAAAACTAAAGCTACGCCGGTAGATAATGGCTATGTGCTCAACGGCGCAAAAGTGTTTATTTCAGGCGCAGGAAGTACCGACGTGCTTGTGGTAATGGCTAGAACCGGTGGAGACGGCCCAAAAGGGATCAGTGCGTTTGCTGTTCCCGCTGATGCCGACGGTATTATTTACGGCAAAGCGGAAGAGAAAATGGGCTGGAATGCCCAGCCAACCAGAATGATCACTTTCGACAACGTAAAGATTGATGCGTCGTGTCGTTTAGGTGATGAAGGCCAAGGCTTTAAAATGGCTATGCAAGGGTTAGACGGTGGGAGAATTAATATAGCAACATGCTCCATAGGAACGGCGCAACAAGCGCTTAATGTGGCTAGGCAGTATCTCACTGAGCGTGAGCAATTTGGAAAACCCATTGCTACTTTCCAAGCGTTGCAATTCAAATTAGCAGATATGGCAACTGAATTGGTTGCTGCCCGACAAATGGTGAGAATGGCAGCCAGTAAGCTTGATAGTAAACATGCCGATAGCAGTACCTATTGCGCAATGGCGAAACGATTTGCCACAGATGTGGGTTTTAAGGTGTGTAACGACGCGTTACAGTTGCATGGTGGATACGGCTATATCAAAGAATATCCGTTAGAACGTCACGTAAGAGATGTGCGGGTACATCAAATATTGGAAGGCACAAACGAAATTATGCGAGTTATCATCGGAAGGCGCTTGCTAAGCGATGAAAATAGCGTTCTGTGATAACAGGCTTGATGAAAAAGAAGAGCTGATGCTACAAGGAGTAAAAAGTGGAACATACAAAATCTGTAGTGATTGTTGAAGAAATCGCAACACAGTCAGGGCATACGATTGGCGTGCTTACCCTAAATAAGCCGAAAGCCCTAAATGCGTTAGATTTAGAAATGGCGAGTTTGTTATTAGACGCACTGCAAGCATGGGCAAATAGAAGCGATCTCGTTTGTGTCGTATTAAAAGCGGCAGGGGAAAAAGCATTTTGTGCCGGTGGCGATATTGTCTCTATGTACAACGCAATGCTTGAATCGAATGGCGAAATTCCTGATTTTCTAGCTTCCTTTTTCCGTACCGAATATACCCTCGATTATACAATTCATCATTACACCAAACCCATTATTGTGTGGGGCTCTGGTATCGTTATGGGCGGTGGAATGGGGTTAATCTGTGGTGCAAGCCATCGCGTGGTCACCGAAACGTCACGTCTTGCTATGCCTGAAATAACCATTGGGTTATATCCTGATGTAGGAGGCAGCTATTTTCTGCCACGCTTACCAGGCAAAACTGGCCTTTTCTTAGGACTAACCGGTGTACAAATGAATGGGGCAGACGCCTGTTACGTAGAATTAGCTGATGTATTAGTGGCGTCTGATCAACAGCCCGCCATGTTTGATGCACTGCAAAGCTTCTCGTGGAAACTTGATGATAAATCTGAGTCACTTAACGGGCAAGTTACCACTATTTTAAACGGCCTTAACACGCCAGAAAATGAGCTTGTAACAAATGTAAAATCTCACCGAGCCGTTATCGAGAAATGGTGTGAACCCGATAATGTAACTGATGTGGTGAATAATTTATTATCAGCAGATGTAAGCGAAGATAAGTGGTTAAGCCGGGCACAATCTACATTGGCTAAAGGGTCACCTATAACAGCGCATTTAGTATTTGAAGAGTGCAAACGTGGGGCCGAGTTGTCTTTAGCTGATTGCTTTCGTATGGAAGCTATTATGTCTTGTCGCTGTGGTCAACATGGAGAGTTTCAGGAAGGCGTACGTGCATTGCTAATAGAAAAAGATTTATCGCCTAAATGGAAGTACAAGAGAGTGGAAGATGTGCCAGAAGAGGTGGTTGCATCCTTCTTTGACTCACCCTGGACCAATGAAACCCATCCATTGGCTGATTTATAGCCACACTTTATTGTGTGAGCCATACTTTACCTTAAACACTTTCACAACCTAGTATCAAGGCTGAAGCAGCCACGACACCGGCAGCGAAGTTTGATAAACTCGCTGCCAGTATTAGACAGTTTTACAGTGGACTCTTTTTTATGTGGCAATGCCCACTTTGCCGAAGCCCAATCGATATTAGCGCCTCGGTCATCCAATGCAGCAATAACCATAGTTTTGACAAAGCGAAAGCAGGCTACGTTAACCTTCTTCCCGTCCAATTTAAAAACTCTAAGTCACCTGGTGACGACAAAAGTATGGTTCGCGCTCGAAGAGAGTTCCACGACCTCAATGGTTATGGGCCGTTAAAGCAACGCATGACCGATATAGTGGCACAGTATTACACCGATACACGCAAGCGTGAAAATGCCAGTATCAATGGGAAAGAAGAGCTTGCAATCTACGATGCAGGGTGCGGGGAAGGGAGTTATTTAAACGCCCTAGTAACCGGTTTAGAAGCCCACGGTATTAATACTTCTGGCAGTGGTAGTGATATTGCGAAAATTGCGGTGGAATTAGCAGCGAAAGCGTATAAATCGCAGCAGTTTGTTGTGGCCAGTAGCTTTGATTTGCCCATTGAATCAAATACGCAAGATGTTGTAATTCAAGTTTTTGCCCCCGGTAGCAGTGAAGAGTATGCACGGGTGTTAAAAGCGGGTGGGCTCTTGCTTACCGTGGACCCTGCACCCATGCATTTGTTCGAGTTAAAGTCGCTGGTATACGACAACCCCGCAAAACATGCTGTAGAAAAAGAACAGCGGGTGGGTTTTGAACAAACTTTGGATGAAACCGTCAATTACCCTTTGCATTTCGATAACGATGAACAAAAAATCGCGTTGATAAAAATGACGCCTTATTACTGGCGTTTACCTCCGGATAGATTGGCTGTCATTGTTGAAAAGCTAAACCACGTCACCGTTGATTTTCGTGTTCAAGCTTGGCTAAAAATGCCAGAAACCGCTTGAATGCAGTTGAAGAGATAGCACAACATGGGTTCACACACTGTTAAAGCCTTATTTTTAGACCGTGATGGCATTGTAAATGTCGACCATGGTTATGTGGGCCGGTACGAAGATTTTGAATATGTAGACGGCATATTCTCGCTAATAACGCGTTTTGAAAATGCGGGCTATAAAATTATCATCGTTACCAATCAGTCGGGCATTGCACGAGGCTTGTATTCTGAAGATGATTTTAAGGCATTGATGAGCGCGGTTCAGCAAGACTTTTACCAAGCCGGAATTGGTGAAGTGTCTGTGTATTTTTGTCCTCATCATCCAGAACACGGCATTGGGACATACAAAAAGCAGTGTGTGTGCCGCAAACCTAATCCAGGCATGTTAATACAGGCCGCAGAAGACCATTCTATTTCACTACCTTTAAGTATCATGATTGGTGACAGTTGGCGAGATATACAAGCAGGGCAAGAAGTCAATTTGTCTCACTGTTATTATGTTTCCAGCAAAGCCCCACCGCCCAATGCTGAATTAGAAAATGTCACACAAGTCACCTCTTTGAACGATATAGGGGTTCTAGGGATTTTCCCCTCTAAAAAGACATAATCCTCTGTAGACCACACCAATAAATGGCTGCGGAGGTGGGTTACTACTTATAAGTGTGGCAAATTAGGTAAATATCGTA
>NZ_JAGGDM010000029.1:0-34008 GCF_017653625.1 Alteromonas sp. K632G | reverse complement strand
GGTCAGAGTACTTTAATTCTGCTAACCGTATGTAAATCTGGAGACTATAACGCAAAGGTTTACACGCCGGAGTCAGGTACGTTGACTCTTAGGTGATAATGTACTCTGCCCCCTTTATGTCCCGCTATTTAAAGTACTGCTCCTCTTGGGTCGGTAAACGAAGAATATGAAGTTCTTCTTTCTGGAAGCTCTGGTTGATGTAGCCCTTATCCGCAAAGTCCTGCAATATTTCTGGGCATGGGTATTCACCCCACTTTTGTTTATAGCGCCCTGCATTAGAAACAAAGTCGATTAGATGATTTACGGGGCATCGATAATTTTCGCGCTCTTTAATAAAGGTGATCAGATCTATACGTTCAATATCAAGATTCGCATTTATACATGTTTGAAAGAAGTCTTCATCATTCAGGCCATATCCTCGATATCCCTCATCGAAACCGCCAATACGCTTTAAATCGTCGGTTCCAATGCAAAAAAGTGTACTATTTTGTCGAATACTAAAAGCGCAGTCAGAGCCATTCTCCTTTGTTTCGGGATTATTGTTAGTGTGCTCAATTAAATCGGAATAATCGGTAAGGCTTATATCTTCTGAAACACATGATATTTTGCTGGTTATAACACGAGATTGAGACCATGAGTTTTGCAAGCACTTAAATAGCTGAGGTGAAAATATGCTCTCAACGTTCATAAACAAACACAGAGAAGATGTAGCTGCTGCTAACCCTCTATTTCGCGCCCCCGCAATATCTAATTCTTCACAGTTATCAAACCGATGAACAATGTTAAATACCTCACTTTTGTAAAGCGAGTGTTCTGAAGGCCTTCCCATCCAGACCACGATTAATTCGCGGGGTGGTAGCTCCGCCTTTTCAAGTCGATTTACGAATGCGGTAAATGCCTCTATGCGGGATTTCACTGTGATGATGACACTAATTGAAGAATGTTGATTCATGAGAAGTCTCTGATAGGCCAGAACAAATATATAAACGAGCAAAGGGCATACCCATATTAATTCACTACTAATCAAGGTGTTGCAAAAAAGACAGCGATAGCATATGAAATTTTTGTAATGTTAGGGGAAAGTTTTACGTACTCACTCTTACTAGCGACGTTTTCGCTTCCTATTTTCCACATATGATATTTTGGCGTCATTAAGATAATTTGAGCGGTTGGTAAATTGAACAATATTTGCGTTCTACCACTATATAATCATAACTCGGTTTCTAGAGCAGGCTCATAGCTCTGCATCGGTCTACATGATTCGCCTTTCTCTGAATTAGTACACTGATACTCTACGCAATACGGGGCTTTAAATAGAAAGGAAAAATGACAAGGAGGGGTAACACTTGAACCAGTTAAATCTTGCCTTAATAACTATTGGCGCGGTTGTCTTAACGTTAGGCATGCTTACGCGAGTGATAAATCGTTCTTACCTTTCCATGCCACTTCTCGCGTTTATTGTAGGTGTTGTCCTCGGCCCAATAGGCACTAGCATACTAACCCCTGATTTATGGGGCGATAGTAATAAACTCCTTGAAGAATGCGCTCGCGTTACAATCGGCATCAGTCTAATGGCAATAGCGCTGCGGATTCCTAGAAACTACTTATTCGACCATAAAAAATCGTTCTTTCTGTTGCTAGGTGTAGGAATGCCTGCAATGTTTTTTCTCAGCAGCTTAATGGCACACTGGATATTAGGGGTACCTCTACTTATTGCGCTTCTAATTGGCGCGGCTATCTGCCCTACCGATCCCGTGGTCGCAAGTTCAATCGTTACCGGCGGATTAGCGCGAAAACACCTGCCAGATCGATTCCGCTATGGCCTGTCTACTGAATCAGCCATAAATGACGGTTTGGCTTACCCCCTAGTGCTATTACCAATTCTGTTGTTGACGCCAGCAGAACATAGCCCTTGGCTAACTTGGGGGCTGCGAGTAGTGTTGTGGGAGATTGGTGGCGCTATTGTACTAGGGGCGTTATTAGGCTGGATTGTCGGCAAGTCGCTGTTATTAGCTGAACACAAAAAAACCCTCGACCATTCAGCTTTTTTGGCTACCACCTTGGCATTGACGCTGCTGACATTAGGCGTCGCTAAATTCCTATCCACCGATAGTGTCTTAGCGGTATTCGTTGCAGGTATGGTTTTCAGTCAGCTGGTAGGCGGTTCAGATAGAGCGAAAGAAGACAAAGTACAAGAAACCGTTAATCTTTTTTTCACCCTTCCTATTTTCATATTTTTAGGCTTAATGTTACCTATAGATAGTTGGTTTGAGCTTGGGTGGGACGGCGTGTGGTTTGCGCTGGCCATTCTACTTGTTAGGCGCATACCGGTTATTATTGCGCTCTCTACTTTTCTTCCTATATGGAACAATTGGAAGTTAGCCCTATTAGCTGGGCATTTCGGCCCTATAGGGATCTCTGCGCTATTCTACGGTATGGTAATCTTAGATAAGAGTGGACATGATATCGCGTGGACGGCGGGTAGTTTGGTTATTACCGCTTCACTAATTGTTCACGGAGTAACAGCGGCACCTTTGGCTAAACTCTGGGCAGTTAAGAAAGAAGATAAGGAATAATGGCTATAAAAAGGAGAGTACTACTCAGTTCTCCTTGAGTAAGCTCTCCTTGAAGTATATCTTTTTTGCTAGATTACACCGGATCGACTAATGATAATGTTTACAGCAATCCACTATAGATTTCGCCGTATCGCTACTCTCACACTTACTGGCGATATCACCTACCGATACTACCCCAACTAATTGCTTATTTTCTTCACTATCTAATACTACAAGACGTTGAACCTCATTTTTGCTCATATTCCCTAATACAGTATCGGTGTCGTCGTCTTTGAAACAATAGAGGACAGGCTCACTTAAAATAGAGGAAATGCTGTCATCTAAGCTGACTCCCTTTGCCACTGCATTTACAACTAAATCTCTGTCAGTCACGATACCAACCAGTTTATCGTTGTTGTAGACAGGCATAAGGCCAGCCTTCATTTCGGCCATTTTTTTTGCTGTTTCCATCACTGTGGTATTAGAAGGTAGTATTTCGGTATTGTTAGTCATAACTTCATGTATATACATTCATCTTGCTCCTTTTGGTTGAAGCTTGGCGAACGCCAAGCTCTCTTTTACTATGCAAGTGTTCTACCAGTATCAAAGCCAGTTTGATAAGGGGTTCGGCGCCTTAAAAAACCAAAGTTATGTAGAAAATACATTTTTTACGTAAAGATTATAGTTATGGACGACAACTCGCTTCAAAAATTTGGTTCCATTACTGACTTCAAAAACCGGCGCCCATAAAAGCAGCTCGCCATAGCCCGTTCATGAACTTGCAAAATCGCTTTTTCCAATAACGTATCGTAAAAACAGTAAGCACTGGCATGAATCCCGCAATTCTCTCCGTGTATCCTTAAGCTTGCTATTGGCGTGCAGAAGTCTCACTTCATATAGCGACAATAAGTTTAGGGAACTGAAATTCTATTTATGAACTTTGAAAATTAGGAGAATATTATGTTACCTGAGGAATACCGCGAATGTGTTGATGCTTGTAATCGCTGTGCAGATGCTTGCGACCACTGCTCTACTGCCTGTTTGGAAGAAGACAATATAGCCGAAATGGCGGAGTGTATACGTTTAGATATGGACTGTGCTGCCCTATGCCGATTCGCTGCCGCTGCAATGGCGCGTGGCAGTAAGTTCGCCCCACAAATATGTAAGCTCTGCGCAGAAATATGCGATGCGTGTGCGAAAGAATGTGGTAAACATGAAGCACCACATTGCCAAGCTTGCGCTAAAGCGTGTAGCGAATGTGCTGAAAGCTGCCGTGCAATGGCTGCCTAAACCCAAAAATGTTGGCAGAGTACCTTTTCACTTACGTCTTCACCTACGTCGAAATCTAGATTCTTCGGCAGACGGAAACTCGGTAGACGGAAACAGCGTACTCCGCCCCTATTTCTCTACAAGCTGCTGGTTACTGAAACGGCTGTTTTGCCTAGTAGGTTATATGCTTGCTCTGTTTTTTCATGGGAAGGACTATTGACTACTACTACCCACTTGCCTTCTCGGGTGGCGTTTCTAGCCTGATCCACCACACCATCCTGATCTGGCCTAAGGGATATAAAGCCTGCAATCATTAACCCACCAAACAAACCCAATATTGAAAGCGCTAGTGTGGTCATCATGGGGCTATCTTGTGTATAGCTTGGCCCAATAAAAGATAAAATTGCAGCGATGACAACACCGACAACAACGCCGACTATGCCCATCGCGATATGAGCTTTGAGCATAAAAAAGCCGACCTGGCTGTCCTTATTCTCTATCTTCTGGTCAAACTGAGTGTCGTGAGGATTTAAAATGTTGACCTCATCAGGCTTCAACGCAGCTTTTTCTCGTACCGACTCGGCGGCAGTTTTGGCGCTAGTTTCATCGGTATAGATGGCGCAGACTTTTCCTCTGATCTCATTACTCATAATGTTTCCTTTTTGTAACGCTCAGCATTAGGTTAACGAACTCGGACTAACTTCAGTTATAGAAATAAGAATTGCAAAACTCATTCCCTTAAAAAGAATTATCGATAGAAGCAGCTGTGAAGCTGTTAGGAATACTCACCACGCCCCCTTAACTAAGCGAATTTGAGTAAACGCGAAAAGGCACCGTTATACATATAGTGCTGACAAATTTACCGTGAAATTGCAAAAATTACTTATTTCCTACTCCCTACCTTACGAATTCAAAATGGTGTGGATGGCACTTAAACAAGTAGAAAATTTAAACACAGCGGGCAAAGTTCGTGGCTTTCAGACAAGCCCTCGTTTTTATTTATCTATAGATGCTGTGTTGGCGCGTTTTACGCTTAATGATGGGTTCATATTACAACTCTACTGAGAGCTCAAATGCCACAGCATAATCCCCCTCCTATGGGTTTAAGCAAGTTAGATAAAGGCTACAAAGTTTGTGTTTGGGCGCCGCATGCGGCTAGCGTATCCATACATGGAGAATTTGACGACTGGAGTGACGACGGACTTGCGCTATCTAAAGAAGACGGTGGGGTATGGGCTGCAAACGTACCAGAGCTAAAAAACAATCAGCAATACCAATTTCTTATTACTACCGAATCTGGCGACGTATTAAAGCGCAACGATCCTAGGGCTCGATTGCTTACCAACAGTGTCGGAGCCTCAATTGTTTATGATGATGACTATCATTGGCCTGATGCTCCCTTCTCTATGCCCGACAAAAAGTCGCTGGTTATTTATGAACTGCACATAGGCACATTTAACTGCAAAGAAAGAGACGAAAATGGAACGCCGAATAAGCCTGGCACATTTGATAGTGCTATCGAAAAATTAGATTACCTTGCAGAACTCGGTATTAACTGTATTGAATTGATGCCCGTTAATGAATTTGCAGGTGACTTCAGCTGGGGTTACAACCCTGCCTACCCGTTTGCGGTTGAAGAAGCTTACGGTGGACCAAATGGCTTGAAAGACTTTGTTCGCGAAGCTCATGCACGAGGTATCGCCGTAGTATTAGATGTGGTTTACAACCACTTTGGACCAAGTGATCTTCACCTTTGGCAATTCGATGGCTGGTCTGAAAACAATAAAGGCGGTATTTACTTTTACAATGACTGGCGTAGTGACACCCCGTGGGGCGATACAAGACCAGATTATGGCCGACCAGAAGTGCGCCAATACATTTTTGATAATGCAATGATGTGGCTAGATGAATACAGACTAGATGGCTTGCGTATGGACATGATCCCCTATATGCGTTCTGTATCTGGTTCAGAAACTCCTGAAGATTCCATTGAAGAGGCTTATGATTTAATTCGCTGGATAAACAGCGAAATACAGCAACGTCACCCAGAAAAAATCGTCGTTGCCGAAGATCTTCACGGAAATGACTTCGTCACCAATTCCACAGAAGACGGTGGGCTTGGTTACACGGCACAATGGGATGCACACTTTGTCCATCCAATACGAGATGTTTTAACCCAGCCAGACGACGAGAATAGAGATATTGCTACCGTCCAAGAAGCACTTACGCAGCAATACTCCGACGACCCTTTTCGCCGCGTGATTTACGTGGAATCCCATGATGAAGTGGCAAACGGTAGCGCGCGTTTAGCAGAAGAAATAGCACCTGGTAACGTGGATAAAGACTACTTCGCTCGTCAACGTTCTGTAATAGCTGCAGCACTTACCCTCACAGCGCCTGGTATTCCCATGTTATTCCAAGGCCAAGAGTTGCTAGAAGATCTTTGGTTTGATGATATGGACCCTCTAGATTGGTCGAGAGAACAGAATTTTCCGCAGTTACACAAAGCCTACAAAGCCTTAATCGCGTTACGCAAGGGTAGCCCAAGCTTACATAGTAATGAGGTAACAGTGACGCACTTCGATAAAGACAATGGCGTACTAGCCTACATCCGAGGCGATAACGGCGATGATGATACAAACCAAGCCGAAAACGACAAGGTAATGATTGTCATAAACTTTAAGGATCAAGCACACGATAATTACGAAATACCCAACCTAAACAAAGGTCAATGGCATTGTATTTTTAATTGGTACGGGGGATATCACGAGCCAAGCGACTTTTCATTTTTGAATGATACCGCTGGTGAAGAACATAATGATCACGAAAGAGATAATGATCATGAAGAAGATAATGATCATGAAGAAGATAATGATCATGAGGAAAATAGCAATCGTGAAGGAAATAGTTACGCCATGCTTTACCTGGAAGCCTATCAAGTCTTAATTTTTCAGCTTAATCATTAACAATGGCAAACGCACTACAAGAAAATCAGGTGCTAATGCTACGGTAAACGATAAAGAAATCGCGCTTAGTTTAGCCGTAAATTTCTCATAAACTAACCGCATTTCTCAATTCACTAATCTAAGTAATTGTTACACCCACCGTGAAATGATTTCATTTTGCGGAGGGCTTCCCCCTTAATTCGCCCGAAATTACCGTTAATTCAAGATGGTGCGTGCTTTGCATTGCATTGGCTTACTTGAGTCATCTTTAAGTGAGTAAAACGGATTGTTCTGACATAACGTTGATTTTAGATTTGCCATGAACTTAATTCTACGCTCTTCGTTCCACCTTGAAAAAAGGAAACGGTAAAATGCCTTCCTCCTCAAACCATCGCATCTCTAATTGGCTGCTAAGAATATTCTCAGTAGTAAGCTTTTTTATCGGGTTATATTTAGCAGTAGGCGGAGCTTGGCTAGCTATAGAGGGCGGCTCCTATTACTACCTTATTGCAGGGGCTACGTTAATATTAACGAGCCTCTTACTATATTTCCGTCAACGTTTGGGCTTATGGCTTTTTGCCCTTTTATTCTTGGGTACCCTTGGCTGGACTATTTGGGAATCAGGCTTAGATTACTGGCGCTGGGTACCGCGCATGGGTGTACCTGTTCTACTGGGGTTAATTCTTGCGCTTCTACTTCCAAGCTTTAACATTTCGAGACGAACGAGTTTTTCTCTTGCCGGCGCATTTTTAGTTATTTTTGTAGGTGCCTTTTGTATGGCGTTCGTGCCGACTAACTGGACTCATAACGCTACCACTGCAGAGGCAGGAAGTAGTTCGATAAAACTCGGTAGGGGTAACGGGCTTGGCGATATTAGCGATGATGATTGGCCGGTGTATGGGCGAGATAACAATGCCAGTCGGTATTCACCAATAACCGATATAACTCCTGAAAACGTTTCTTCGTTAAAACGGGCATGGCAATACAGAACAAGAGATATCCCCTCTAAGCGATATGGCGCTGAAACCACACCCATTAAAATCGACGACAAACTATATTTGTGTTCAGCAAGAAACCAATTAATTGCTTTAAGCGCTGAGAGCGGTGAGGAAATATGGCGTTATGATCCCAAAGTTGCCGACGAAGACATACCTTATACTGCAGCCTGTAGAGGCGTCGCCTATTACAAGGTACCAAATAGCAATAACCCATCTACCACGCAAGCCTGCAATGAACGAATAGTGAGCGGAACGTTAGATGGAAGGATCATCGAAGTCGATGCACAGTCGGGTAAGCCCTGTCTCGATTTTGGTAATCAGGGTGAGGTCGATATTAAAAAAAATATGGGAAAAACCCCCAGTGGATTTGTAGCGATTACCGGCGTTCCCGTTATTGTTCAGGGGGTTATTATAACAGGTCATCAAGTATTAGATGGCCAAAAACGTTATGCCCCATCAGGCGTTATAAAAGGGTTTGATGTGCAAACTGGTGAGCTTCGCTGGGCATGGGACATGGAAAAGCCTTACATCACCAAACTACCGCCAGAGGGGGAAACCTATACCAGAGGTACGCCAAACATGTGGACCTCAGCCACCGGCGATAATGATTTAGGTCTTGCTTATTTGCCCATGGGTAACTCGTCTGCCGACTACTGGAGTAGCTCACGCACTTCTGAAGAACTCAAATACTCAACCTCGCTAGTGGCGATGGACGTTAATACGGGAAAACCTGCTTGGTCATTCCAAACTGTTCACAAAGACGTTTGGGACTACGATTTGGGCTCTCAAGTTAGCCTTATAGACTACCCTACTGATAACGGACCTATACCTGCAGTTGTGCTACCAAGTAAGCAGGGTGATATTTATGTATTAAACAGAGAAACCGGTGAACTACTGACGGGCGTAGAAGACCGCAAGGTCCCAACTGGTGGTGTAGGGCCAGAGAAGCGTTCTAGCACCCAGCCATTCTCAACATTTCACACGCTTCGTAAACCGGACCTAACCGCCAGAGACATGTGGGGCGTGACCATGTTTGACCAACTGGCTTGCCGAATTCAATTTCAAAAAGCCAGCTATAAGGGCATTTATACCCCACCAACCACAGATCAACACTGGATCCAATATCCCGGGTACAACGGCGGCTCCGATTGGGGAAGCGTAGCAATCGATCCTTCTCGAGGCGTACTCATTGCCAATTATAATGACATGCCGAATTTTAACCGACTGGTTAGCCGCGAAGAAGCGAACGAGCGAGGCTGGAAACCACGAGATGAAATGGAGCATGATGAGGGTGGTCCGGAAGGTGCCGGTGACCCTCAACAAGGCACCCCTTACGCCGTGGATGTGAATGCGGGATGGCGCTTAGGGTTTACAGAATTATTATGCAAGCAACCTCCTTACGGTGGTATACGTGCTATAAGCTTGGAAGATGGCAGTACATTGTGGGATCGCCCACTAGGTACAGCGCGAAATAACGGTCCTTTTGGATTTGCCTCAGGTCTACCGCTAACTATAGGTACGCCCAATAATGGCGGAAGTGTTGTTACAAAAAGCGGTTTAATTTTTATCGCAGCAGCCACCGATAACCTTATTCGCGCTATAGATATCAATACCGGGGAAACAGTTTGGCAAGACGCGTTACCCGCAGGCGGGCAAGCGAACCCAATGATGTATCGTGAAAATGGAAAAAGTTACTTGGTCATCGTTGCTGCCGGCCACCACTTTATGGAGACACCACCAGGGGATTATGTCATTGCGTACGCACTAGACCAGTAGCAGAAATTGGGTCAGATTACATTTTTAGTTAATTTACTCTGACCCTGTTATTTTTGTTACTCGTTATAATGAGTAAAAACTTGATAGGGGGCGCCGCCGTAATCGTAGTCTGATAAAACAAGATTAATAACATCGCTTGCTTGAACGTCATAGAGCGTGGTTTCTAACAGTAAATCGTCAGTTTCGCTATCGTAAACATATACATCATAATCACCAGCTTCAATTTCTACATCAAGAGTGCTCAAATAAGAAAATGAGTCAGATTCATCGTATGAGTCAGGCGAACTTCCTTGCTCAATCACCTTCACAGAAATTGAGGTACTGCTTTCGTTGTCAATATTATGAGAAAAAAGCAGTTTCGCGTGGGTTTCAATAATTCTTAAGTCTTCGGTATTGGAATAAGACGTAACCGTGGAGTTTGCATTTCCACTACCTAATAACAGCGCAATTTCATCTGCATGAAAATCTATGCTAGTACTTTCTAATACGGCTTGGCTATCGCTGTCACGAAGATAAATATCAACATTAGTTGCCTCGTCTGGGTCATCAATGGCTATTAAAATAAAGTCAGACAGTTCACCAAAATAAATATCTTCCGCGACTAAATTTGACGTAGTACTTTGAGCCACTGATATAGCACTAGTATTAGTAATATTGTTACTTGCCCGAAGGTAACTGTCTTGCGCTTCATTAGTTAGTTGCCTCGCCCCGCTGCTGTTAAGCTCCACAATGCTGAAAAATGAATCCTCTATTCCCGCACTGTCATAACTAACTAATACGTAAGATAGCGCCTCTCCTTCTTCAATAGTTATGTCGTTTTTCATCGCTAAAATAGTATCGGTGCCTGACTCGGTAAAGACTATTTTATAATCGCCAGCGTCCAACTCAGTGTCTCCACTGACATCGGCTAATGAAAGCGTATAGGAGGCTGACTGATTAGTCAGTGAGCTATCGGCATCAAGAATGTATACATCGACAGAGTCGTCGTAGCTGGCTAAGTTGGCAAATTGCGCCATAGCGTAACCATCGTCAAAATCTGAGTCGTAAACATCGGACACGTCTATTTCTATTTCCAAGCTACTAGGGTAGTCGGTCTCGCCATATAAAATGTAGCTATGTACTTTTTTGTTATCGACTTTAAGTGAATCTTCGTCGATAAAATTGCTATTTTCCGTGTTAGGCAGTATTTGATTAAACTCAATGTCGTAAGAAACATTGCTTACATATGAGTATGCGGTGGCTTCGGCAAACGACATTTCTCCTTCCGAGTCATCATCTACCACAAACTCTATATCGGGCGATTGGGGCACTAAATTCACATATTGTGCGTAGCCATTGCCATTGCCATCTCCGTCTTCGTCATCTTCAACATATACGCATCCGGTTAATGATAATGCGCTAATAATGGCCACACTGGTGAAACACCGCTGATAAAAATACATAACATCACTCTTTTCAAATTGTGTTCTAGGAGGCATTTTCGTGGGGATAGTTGCGCAAAGCTGAGTAAATAAGGCGTAAAGAGGATTTCAACATTTGAACGTATAGTAGAAAAAAACCCACCTCGGGAAGTGTGTAGCCATTACTCCTTCACTTTTGGTAAATGATCTGCAAGCAAGTTTGTTTCAGCGTGTGTCGTAGTAAGAAAAAAGTGCGGTCAGATGTGTTGTTCTGTGGCAATATTTATTTAATTCTATGGCCTGCGTTTTGTTGGCCGACTAGATAAGGAAAATCTATGCTGATAAACGCGCGTAAATGTACTGGTGTTGCTCTAGCAGTAACTGTTGTGATTCTAAGTGGTTGTGGAGGCGGTAGCGGAGGTGGCAATACCACCACACCAGTAACTACTACACCACCTGTTAGTAACGAACCCACTTGGGATCCAGGTGTGTATGAATCACAATCTACTTTTATCGCGCAATGTGAATCACCAAGAACAGGGATAGATCCCTTCACAGGCAGCGCTTACCCTGATTCACAAGGCTCCGCGTTAGATGAAAAACTGTGGTTACGTTCATGGACCAACGACACTTATCTTTGGTACGACGAAGTTGATGACAATGACCCCGAGAATTTCTCGGTAATAGCCTACTTCGATCAGTTAAAAACCAACGAATTAACCCCAAGCGGAACAGCTAAAGATAACTTTCACTTTTCTCAAGACACCGCAGAATACAATGAGCTATCGCAATCAGGGGTGTCATCTGGGTATGGATTCGACTGGGAGTTTGTTGCTAACACTTACCCTCGAGAGCTTGTGGTTCGTTTTACTGAACCTGACTCTCCTGCTGCATTGGCCAATGTACCTCGCGGCGCTTCATTGATTACGGTCAATGGTATCGACTTCGTGAACGACAACACCCAAGCTGGTGTTGATGCCCTTAATGCGGCGCTATTTCCTGAAAGCGCGGGCACTATTACCAATTTCGAATTTGAACTTATTGACGGCAGTTCGCTAGCTGTGGACATCACATCATCCGATGTAAGCGTAACGCCAGTGCAAAACGTTAGCGTGCTAGATACTGAAAATGGCAAAACAGGTTATTTTCAGTTCAATACCTTTATTCGCACAGCCCAAGATGGCCTTATCGATGCGTTTGATTTATTCGTAGATGAGAATGTAACCGAACTGGTTATAGATTTACGTTACAACGGTGGAGGCCTGTTGGCTTTGGCTTCTCAGGTTTCCTATATGGTAGCAGGCCCTAGCCAAACTAATAACGCTATTTTTGAAACCACTCGCTTTAACGATAAGAGCGGTACAACAAACCCGGTAACCGGCGGCACGGTACAAGCAACCCCATTTTATAGTAATGAAATAGACTACAATGCAGGCGTACTAACCAGCACCTTGTTACCTAGTTTGTCGCTTACACGTGTTTACGTGATAACCACGGGTTCAACGTGCTCAGCCAGTGAAGCGGTAATGAACGCATTGCGGGGGGTCGTTGTTGAAGTGGTACAAATAGGCTCTACTACCTGTGGCAAGCCATATGGTTTCTACCCTACCGATAACTGCGGCGAAACCTATTTCACTATTCAGTTCCAAGGTGTGAACAATAAAGGCTTCGGCGATTACGCCGACGGTTTTATGCCGGTAGCATCCCCTAGCTTCGACTTTGAACTACCCGGCTGTGATGTGGAAGACGATTTTACAGCATCACTAGGTGACCCCGAAGAAGCCATGCTTGCAGCGGCCTTAGAATATTCTGCTACCGGCAGCTGCCCTGTGGTTGCTTCCACAGAAGAACTCACTAGGGCTAACGCTTTAGGTAATCAAGAAAGTGCTGCTAGCACAGCGAGTAACCAAACAGGAGAAGCCCTGTTATCTATTGATAATCCGAATACTCGTAGAAATACCTTTATTTTGCACAATAAGGTTAACGAACCTGTTATTGAGGAGCGCGAATAATGGCAGTTGTTAAAACGGTACTAGGTGCACTTGTCATTCCACTTGCTGTAGCAAGTGGCTGCGCAATGACCCCTGTGCCGAATGAAAAAGACTTGGTTGACGCACTCACTGACGACTTGAGTTTTGCCCAGAAACAGATAATAGAAACTAAAATTAGCGACTGGTTTGGTGGCATCAAAATTACCCTTGCCGACGATGTATTTTCTGAGTCTTCGCAAGTTAGTATTGAGCGTAAAGCACACTTGGACGAAAGAAGATTACCTATTGAGGGAAGGCACAATAATCCCGCATTTACGTTTACCTTACTGACCGATGGTGAGCATTGTGTTTTGCGCAATGATCTAACTGGTGATATTGAAAAGCTAAGTGATATTTCTTGCTTAGCACAATAGCAAATTTTAAAAAGGGTCAGAGTGTTTAATTAACTCTGACCCATTATTTATACTTTACGGTTGCAGACTCGCCAGCACCCACCCGCTGGTATTGCGGCTTTACAAAACTCGTATGTACCGAGCCCAATGCTTTTGAAAGCGATAAAGTCACTTCATCTACATGCGCAAATGTGTGTCGAGACTGCAATACTAGTTCAGCGTCGTGTGGAAGTGCTTCGCTATGCGAGGTGTAGCTAACCGTTTCAACAGGTATTTTTTGTTTATTGATCACTAGAGTGGTTGTTTTTTGAAGCGCGCTTTTTACATAGTCAATTTGCTCTTCAGCGGTTAAGTCTTCAGGCATAAGCGCATCAATATCACCGAACAGCCATGCTGGCTCGCTACGAAATGCGCTGAGCAAATGTGTCGCATTAGTACGCACCGTCGGCCACATACGCACCCCCCATTTTTACTCTGCCCCATTTTTACTTTGCCCCATTAATCATGTCTTTAGCTGTATTTTGAATACCTTCTGCTGACTGGCCATTAACGTTTAGCATACCTTCTAAATTTAAGGTACCGCCTTGATTGTTGTAACCTATGAAGGTTGTTTTGTGTGGACCCAGATCTAACTGCCTTAATACTCCCGCCATTACTTCTGCACCTGTGTGTGTAACGATAATACGTAGTGGAGATTTAGGTAAAATACGCTCTATGCTCGCAGGCTCATGGCAATATTCAGCCTCTGTTTTGTCTCGAGGTGCACGAAATCGACCTGGTTCTAGCAGAGCGACAACCGAGCATTTTATCCCCTCCTTCTTCAACGAATTTGCCGCAGAAAGACAAGCCTGCAATTGATACCCGCCTACGGCTATAAGCTGTATATCTGGGCTTGATTGTTCCAGGGCAATAAATAATCCCTCATTCGCGGCATGTTCAGACTCAGCTTTATTCGTAATGACTGGTAATTCTTTTTTTGCCGCCACGATAGCAGCAATTTTGCCATGGGTTTGATATACGTTTTTAAGTATTGAGTTTGAAGTGTTGGCATCAATCGGAAAATACACAGGTGCTACATCAGACATTTCGCAAATCCAGTTTTCAGTAAACTTAGGATCTTGATGAGACTGTTCATTTTTTCCGTTTTCCCACGTATGCGAGGTGGCTATTATAGGCACGCTTATCCAACTTGCCGAACGATTCGATACTTTTAAATTTCGGGAAAAAATGGCTTCTTGCCTCATGGCTCCTAGCATTTTCATTGCGAAAGCTTCGTAGGTTACAACCAAACCTATACCTTGCTTATTAGCCAACACTGCTGACACCACGGCTTCTTCATTTAGTGCGGTAATCACCCCACCTGTTAACGACTCTAACTCTTCGTCTTCTGGTGCACTTACACGGTGCTTAAGCGTTCTGATTGTAGCCATCATTTGATTGCTTTGTATCTCGTCAGGGTTCCCCAATCGAAAGCGCAAAGACTTATTGGTAAGGATCAAGTCGTTAATCCACTGATCAATCTGAGCAAGGCACGATACTGATCCCTCTACTTCTGAATAATTATCATCGGGAAAAGTTAGGCTAACTTGTTTTAATAACCGTAATTCATGATCCTTTTCCTGTACTCGTTCGGTGCTCCGATGATTATTCAAAACCTTAACACTTTCTAATAGCGCTTCTTGAGGAACATGAAGCTTAGCCGTTGCCTCATTAAAAGCTGCTCTTGCCTTATCGTCATCTACTAAGCTATTACCTAACGGGAGACTATGCGCTGCATTTGTCCCTGCTGAAGGTAGACCATAGCCTTTTGCAACCTCAGCAATAATATAGGGTAGTTTGACAGGGTACGAATTCCGCCCAGATTCTGCTTCGTAACCGCGTTTAGCTAACGTCTCCGTAGCATTAATGATTGCAATTGCGTATGCGGCAGGATCGCTACCATCTATAGTGACAGGATCAAAATCGTGTAACTCCAGATGTTGTTTAAAGTAACTGGTGCCCCCTTCTTGTACCATCAAAGTACGCTGATCAATTCTGCGTCCGTTATCAATCATAACAGGCGCGACTAATCCTGTGTCTGAAGCACGCCACCAGCGCGGAGCCCAATCACTTCCTCTTTGCTCTTCAAATGCCCCGTCACTTAAAAAGGTGACCAGCTCTTGCCCCGGAAGCGGCATATGAACGTACTTGAGTGAAGTGAAACCTAAATACCCTCCCTCAGAAATTCCTCCCGCCGTGTGTAAATTTACATGACTTCCCACACGAGACTCTAATTGCCCTTCGGCATTTAGATCATATCGGTAGTAGTCATTACACAGCCGGCTCAGCCCTTTCTCGTTACATGAATAAAGTTGTTCTTTCTCTTCATACTGATTGCCGGTAATTGCATTCACAGCTTCTATTGCCGCCACACAGTGCCCTTGGCCCATAACCCATGAGCGAGTTTTACCGCTTAAAGCATTAGCCAGAAGATACCCTGTATAAGCGGGCGTCATATTCAGTGCCCCCCCCTGTATGGCCCTGCGCTTTTTCTTTAAAATCGTCGATATTTAGTGGGTTGCCTGCCATAGACACACGTTTTGCGTAGGTCATGTGGGCAACCAACCACATGCTGGCACTACAGATTCGATCAGCTGCTTTTAGCAATTCTATTGCGTTTAATAATTCGGATTGTTCACCACATGCAGCGTGATAGTGTTGGGATAAATACTTTTCGACAATATTCATCGTCGAGGAAGTATGTTGGATTTTTCCATACCCCTTAGACCACTCATTGAAAGCGTCATTAACTTTTGCGTTGAATACTGCCGGCATTATCCATTCTCCTTCGTATACGTTTTATATTGGTTAAGCATCACTTTGCATTCGTCACTGGGGGTAACCCAAATCTCAGTTTGGGAACCTGTATCGTGAATTGCACAGCATCCTTCTGCATGCTTGTTTTTCTCTTTAGAGACAGAAATGCCAAGCCCTGCAAAACGTGACAACCCAGATTCCCTCACTTCAGGTTGGTGCTCCCCTAGCCCTCCACCGAAGGCAATTGCGTCTACGCCACCCAAGACCCCCATAAAAGATCCAATTGCTTTGGTCAGTGCATAAGAATATACGTCGCGAGCGAGAACCGCATCGGCATTTTGGCTCTGTTTCAGTGTGCGATAATCTCCGGAAATACCACTCAAACCAGCCAGCCCCGCTTCACTATTAAACATTTTGGATAAGCTTTCTAACGTGTAGTTTCCATGCTCTAGCAAATGCAGAACGATGTTTGGGTCGATAGCACCGCTGCGCGTTGTCATGGGTAAACCGTCGGTTGGGGTATACCCCATAGTGGTATCTATTACGCATCCATCCTGCCAGGCAGCTAATGAACTTCCACCCCCTAAATGAATGGTAATAACACGCTTAAATCGCTTTTGTTTTTGAAGTTGCTCCCATTGAGATTGATGTGCAAGCCCATGGAAACCATATTTCATGACTGGCCACCGTTTGGATAGTTCATCTGGAAGCGGATAAACTCTCGCGTACTCTGGAAGGGTATTAAAAAGAGCAGAATCGGAAAAAACAAAGTGATTGCAATCGGGCCACTTGTGAAGCCCATGTTCAATTAATTCAAGTGAGATTTTGTTATGAAGAGGGGCTAAGGGTAACCAATGTCTAATTTCATTCAGGCAATCCTCATCAACCTTTTGAGGATTACTATCCTTTTTTCCAATGTGAACAACACGGTATAATAGTGTGCTGCAAGGCAAAGCGTCATTTAGGTATGAGGTAAAATGATTAAGGAGCTGTTCTGGTTCACCTTCAATGGACTGATGTTCGAGTCGATTATTTCCCTCCCATAACTGAAGTTCCAGAGAACCACTTCCCGCATTACAAACAAGAATTCTTTCAGAGTTATTTTCCCCACAGAAATCTTTACAACAATCATCGGAGTCTCTAACGGGGTATGAGGATCTATTATCTCGCATAGCTCAATTATGTGCTTTGGGATAATTTTATAAACGAACCGTTCTTCCATATTGATCACTCTAGGAACAAATAAATTACAAAAAAATAGTGGCTGAGAAATAAGGGCCCATAAATCAAAAACTACTTTTGATCTTCCGCTTTTGTATCAGGCACCACTATATATTGAAGTTCAGAATTAGGGGTATGTCGCTAGACGAAACAGTAAAAACGCGCTGCCTCTACAGCGTTTATTCACTTAACCATTATGTAGGGTAAAAGAAACGAGCTAACGAATTTCACCCTCGTTCAAATGTACTCTTACCACATTTAGCTTTACTCTATGTGAAGAAACGTGACAAAAACGAGACTAAAAAATGCAACCTCACGACCATTCACCACTAGATGATTTTAATGAATACCCCGAACACACGATGCTATCGCGAAGCACAGACTTCCTAAAATTAATGCAACGCAGGCACAGTATTCGACATTTCAGCGACCAATGTGTAGACAAAACGATTATAGAAAACTGTATATTAACTGCCGGCTCCGCGCCAAGTGGTGCCAATCATCAACCTTGGCACTTTGCAGCTATTCAATCGGCCGCAGTAAAGCAAAAGGTGCGAGAGCAAGCGGAAGCGCACGAGCGAGGATTTTATGAAGGTCGTGCTGGGCAACAATGGTTAAACGACCTTAAGCCTTTAGGCACAGATTCAAGCAAGCCCTACTTAGAAACAGCTCCTTGGCTTATTGCAGTATTTAGTCAAAAATTTGATGAAGTGGAAAGCGGAGAAAAACGTCAAAATTACTATGTTCATGAATCTGTAGGCATTGCTGTTGGCATGCTTATTACCGCGTTACATAATGCAGGCCTAGCAACACTTACCCATACGCCCAAGCCTATGAGCTTTTTGACCGATGTATGTCAGCGGCCCGATAACGAGCGCGCTTATATGCTTATTGTTGCGGGGTATCCGGCACCTAATGCAACCATTCCAGCACATGCTAGGCAGAAAAAGTCACTAAACGACGTAGCCAGCTTTCTTTAATGAAAAGCTGTCAAAGTGTTGTAGGGTAAAGACCTTTAAGTCGGCTTCACTCTGGCCCCGTTTTTTGTTCACCCAAGAAACGGGGGGCAGGTTACCCTGCATACATTTATAGTAATCTAACCACAACACTTCTTGTATTTTTTACCGCTACCGCAAACACAGGGATCGTTACGTGCAGGTACTTTTTCTACCGTTACAGTACCCTTTTTATTCAGTAGCACTGTTAACTCTTGTATAGATTCCACCGCTCCTTCCTTTGTATCAATAGTAATATCTGCATACAAATCTGCGTCCGCCACTAATGCTTTTACTTCTTGTTTTCGAGCTTCATTGGTTACCACTAATTTAAGCGGATATTTTTTACTGCCTGCAATACGGCTGGCATTTCGTTCATAACCGTATGTTAGGGTCGTTTGACGAGCGTCTTTACGACCTTTGAAAAAAAATTTATCTGACATTTGGTGTTCCAAACATTTAAAAGTAGAAGGAGGGTGACATCTTTAAGTCGTCACAAAAATTAGCTAATCAACCGAGGCCTTGGATAAGAAATTTCAAAATGAAGTCATTTTTCTCAATCATTTCATTAAAGAGCTATTAGCTATCTATTTTCAATCCATTTAACTAGAGTAAGTCATAATATCTTTGCCTGAATTAGGGCGTCCATGATGTGGTTTAGTTACTCTAAACCCATGATGAGCGATAAAAAACAGAGGGTAAAATTGACTTTCAGGGGTTGCGTATCCGAGATTCAGATTAACCACGCATGGTGAATTATAGAGAGCTATATGATGATCTGCTTATGTCTAGTCTACTACAAGTGCAAAGCACACACACAACCTACGTAAGATTAACGTAGCATTTAGAACAAAAACGCCGCACTAAAGCGGCGTTATAGTTCCAAATTTACATTCTTTGTTTTCGGGATAGATGAAAATGCGGGCTATAAACGAGGAGCTACAAACGGGGGCCGCTTACTTTTAGCTATAATTGATGCAGCCCCCATTAATGTTTTACTTTTTGTTAGGCACAATCAGGTACTTTTCACCTGTCTTCTTAGCATTGTATAAGGCGACATTTTCAGGCTGCAGTGCTTCTTCAAGGCTTAATTCTTTGGTGTAAGAAGACGCAAAAGTAGTGTTAATTTCAGAGGCAACTTTCTGATAAAGTGCGCCTACACGCTTTTTATCTAGTTTGCCAAGGAAGCGCATAAGTAACCAGCCGCCAATTCCCCATGTCATACCGAAAGCTCGATTTAGTATAGTTGGAGAGAAATCTAGGCCACCGTATATATACACTTGCTTGTTGCTGTCAGAACCATAGGTGTTGAAGCCTTTGGCATCTTTACTGCCTGACGCTTCCATCATGGTAAGAATGTCGCTTACTAACTCGCCGCCGCCAATAGCATCAAATGCTAACGTAGCGCCTGTTTTATCAATAGCGTGGTAAAGCTCTGCTTTGAAATTCTCGCTAGTAGAATCAAGCACAATTTTAGCGCCTAAGTCTTTAAGAATATCTACCTGTTGCTGACTACGCACAATGTTTACCAAATCAACGCCTTCTTCTAAGCAGATTTTGTTTAGCATTTGGCCCAAGTTAGATGCAGCTGCGGTATGTACTAAAGCTTTATGGCCTTCCATACGCATGGTTTCTACCATACCCAGTGCAGTCAACGGATTTACAAACGAAGACGCCGCTTGCTGCGCCGTTGTGCTTTCCATATGCGGCAAACATGCTTGCGCTGGAACACATGCATATTCGGTGTAAGCTGCGCCAGTTAGAATAGAAACAGTTTTACCCATTAGTGCCTGAGCTTCAGGGCTATCGCCTGCCCCAACAACCGTTCCCGCACCTTCGTTACCAATAGGTAAAGTTTGATCAACGCGCGACTTAATGCGCATCAACATTGATTTATGAACTGGTGCAACCAACGCATTTTTACTGGCATCAAAGGTGGCTTTATCAAGGCTGGCAGGGCCGAACATGGGCCACATATCAGAAGGATTAATTGGTGAAGCTTCCATACGAACTATCACTTCGTGTGGCTTAGGCTCAGATACATCTACCTCTTTGATAGATACCTCTAGTTCGCCTTCTGATTTAATAAGCGTAAAAAGCTGTTTGGATTTATTCATTTTGGTTGTCTCGCTATGTTAATCAAGATCTACGTGTGAGCTAAGCTAACATGGCGTTAACATCAGTAATATTTATATTGGTAATATATATAGGTGCAAATGAGTTATAAAAATAAAAAAAGGATAGAGTACATTTAGGTTTGAGCAACTCTGACCCCATTATTTTCACAAGGCTGATATACTATGCTAGAAAATTAAATAAACACTTACAGAGTACCTTTACTACCAATGATAAATACACAACACCATTTAGCAGGCAATGAGTGAAAATACCTAAACGCCTACAACCTCTCGTCGATGATGGTTTAATTGACGAAGTATTAAGCCGCTTAATGAGTGGTAAAGAAGCCGATGTTTTCGTGGTTCGCTGTGGTGAACATGTTCGTTGCGCAAAGGTTTATAAAGATGCGGTTAAACGTAGCTTTAAAAAAGCGGCACAGTATCAAGAAGGTCGCAAAGTGCGAGGTGGTCGCCAAGCACGTGCTATGGGCAAACGTTCTAGCTACGGACGCCAAATTGAAGAAGAAATTTGGCAAACTGCAGAGGTAGATGCCCTATCACGTTTAAATGAAGCCGGTGTGCGTGTACCAGATACATACTGCTGTATAGATGGCGTGCTGCTAATGGAATTGGTGTCTGATGAACACGGCGATGTAGCGCCGCAGTTAGGTCATGTTAGCTTTAGCAAAGAAGAAGCAATAGCCCAGCATAAACTCATGATGCACAATATTATGCTAATGCTTTGCGCGGGTATTATTCACGGCGACTTGTCTGAGTTTAACGTTCTTGTAGATGACAAAGGCCCTGTCATTATCGATTTACCCCAAGCGGTAAATGCCTCAGCCAACAACAACGCCGAGGCCATGTTTGCTCGCGACGTTAATAATATTCGCCGTTATTACGGCGAGTTTGCTCCCGAGCTATTGAATACTAACTACGCAAAAGAAATGTGGGCGCTATTTGAAGAAGCCAACCTAACGCCTAATTCTGTCCTTACAGGTGAGTTTGAAGATGACAGTGAAGATGCTGATGTAGACGCCATTCTTGAGGAAATACAAGCAGCCGCTGATGAAGAGCAAGAACGGTTAGCACGTATTAATTTTTCGGATGATGATTAGCAGATAAAAATGGGGGAGCAGAGTACTTATAGTTATCGCGTTACCCGCCGTTACTTGACACTTATTTTAACTGCACGAAATTGAAATAATTGAATTAAAATTAAATGCTAGTCGCAAAATTTAGTAGGTGCTAAATTTACGTGGCATTCGCAAAGCAATGTGATTTTATAGGCCTGAATGCCCGTTACGCATTTTAACGGACTGGTAGGTAATCAAAGCCCGATTTACTCGGGCTTTTTTGTGCTCTTTCAATTTAACCTAATTAGTTTTACTTGCTAGGTATCGGGCTGAAGTTTTATTAAACGGCCGCCTTCTTTGTCTTCAAGTACATATATGTTGCCCTTGTTATCTTGTTCCACCTCACGAACCCGTTTACCCCATTCGTAACGTTCCGCCTCTTCCACATTCCACTTTTGACCATCTTGACTGAAAGTAACCCGCACTAACGCTTCTGAAGACAAACCGCCTATGAAGCCATTCCCTTTCCAGTCTTTGTACATGTCACCCTTATAGATAATAAAACCCGCCGGGCTTATGGCAGGTACCCACGCATTTTCTGGCGCTTTATAAATAGGGTAATCTTCGTGGTTCGGTATTTTTACACCGGAATAATGGTCGCCCTGCGAAACGACGGGGTAGCCATAGTTACGCGCTTTTTCAATAACATTGAGCTCATCACCATGACGGGGGCCCATTTCATGGGACCATAAATTGCCCTGTTCGTCGAAATCAATACCCAATGGGTTACGGTGCCCGAGCGTCCATATTTGTTCTGTCACGCTACCGTTGCCATAAAATGGATTATCCTGTGGCACGCTTCCATCTGCATTTAAGCGCAAAATTTTTCCCAAGTTCATCGCCATGTTTTGCGCTGGCGTAAATTTCTGCCTGTCTCCTGACGTAATAAACAAGTAGCCGTCCGGCGAAAACGCCATACGATGTGAATAGTGCCCATTTCCGGTTACTTTCGGTGATTGATGCCAAATAACTTCTCTGTCAGACAAATTTGCACCGCTATCAGAAATATTTAGTGTTGCGCGCTCAATCACTGCCCCACTGTAGGCATCATCTTTGGGATCGCGCACTATGTAGGAAATATAGATGGTGCTATTCGTTTTAAAATCAGGGTGAACAATTACATCACCTAAACCACCTTGCCCTCGCGCTTTAACGTTGGGAGTGCCGGTTACTGCAAAGCGTTTCTGTTGGTTCTTATCAAGCAACCACAGTGTGCCAGCCTTTTCTGTTACTAAACTATGCCCATCAGGTAAAAATACCATTGCCCAAGGGTTTTCGAATGATGTTATAGCTTTTCCGACAAGCATAGTGCCCTTACTGCCTTTCAACTCAACCTGAGTTGGAAAGTCAGACTGAGCCGACGCAACGAAGGAGGTTGCTAGCATAGTAAAAAGAAAAGCTACTTTTTTTCCCGTGATAGGTTTTCGCATAGTCGTTGTTAACCTTGTAAAAGGTTCGCGTAATACTTGTCACACCGCAGTGTGGCACGCAAATGATGATTAATAACGATGTTTACGCGTGTTTATTGGGTACGGCTCACTTGCGCTAACATCGGCTAATTTTGCTTTGTTTCGCAGCCCGCCATCATCCTATCGATAGGATGATGGCGGGTTGTTGTGGTATCTAGCCCAAAGACGCCTAAATTGCCTTGGATCTTCAAACCCACACCGCTGGGCGATTTCTTCTACCTGCAACGGCGAGTGTTGCAAGAGTTGCTGGGCTAAACTTAGTCGTAATTTGTAAATATATTCTTTACTAGTAATACCGGTGCTGTCTTTAAATATTCGCGCAAAGTGGCGTTTACTGCAATGCCCTAAGTCAGCCAGTTCGTCTACACTCCAACTTTTAGCAGGGTCTTGCTGAATCTTGTCTTGAATTGTATGAATTCTTTGCTGTAAATGGTTTCTGTGCTCCAGATACGGTGACAAACTAGGATCTTGCATACCTCGGCGAATAAACAATACCATTTGCCTGGCTATCTTTGCCGATATTTGGGGGCCAACTTGCTGCTGTACCAAATGAAGCGCTAAATCAATTCCAGCGGATACACCAGCGCTGGTATACACATTGCCATCTTGTACAAATAATCGGTTTTCAAGTACTTGCTTAGCGGTAAGTAAAGCAGATAACTCATTGCAGTGCATAAAGTGTGTGGTGCATTTTTTATTATTCAGCAACCCCGCTTTCGCCAACACCAATGCTCCTGCACAAACACTGATCACTTTGGCAAATTGATGTTGTGCTAACCATCCACATACTTTTTGCATCACAGGCGTATCAAGTTTAATTTCATTACCCACCATGCCGGTTACTAATAGCCAAGCATTTGGTTCAACGGTATTTGGCAAAGGGTCTACCGACAACTTCATACCAAGTGAGTTTTTAAGCGAAGTCTGCGGCCCAACAAAATGCAGTTTAAAATGGGGTTTACCGTAGCGATTTGCATAAGCAAAAACCTCTGCAGGACCTACCACATCTAACATTAAAAGCTCTGGAAGCAATACGATGTAGATAGGTATTGTTTCAGTGTCGGCATTTGTATTCATGTCAGTATCAAAAGTGCCAGCAGATTCAGCCATCGTAAAATCACCTATCACACACTTACTGCCACTTTACGGCGAAAGCGACCACCAAAGGTATTAAGTAGCAGGCCAAACAAAACCAAGATAATACCCAGCCACTGCATAGGCGTAATACTTTCACCCAGCATGAGTGCAGCAGAGCTTAACCCTACAACGGGAACGCCTAATGACAACGGCGCAATTTGGCCAGCTGGGTAGCGAGCTAATAAATAGCTCCAAAGCCCATATCCCGTAATAGTGGCCCCAACCGCCAGATACAGTAACGCGCCAAACGACACCCAACTAAACCCACTTAAACTTGTGATAATTTGCTCGGGCCCTTCAATAAAATAACTGCCGATGAAAAACGGAATAGGCGGTACCCATGCGCTCCAAACCACTAAGTTAACGTTCGAATTAAAGCCTCGATTGCTAATGCTTCTAGCACTAATATTACCTAAAGCCCAGCTTGCCGCGCCAGCCATGGTTAAACCGAACCCTAGGGCTGTGATGCTATGGTCGTCTTTACTTAGTGCAATAAAAGTTAAGCCAAACGCGGCAATAAAAAAGGCCCACACTTGATAATTCTTTATTGATTCTTTTAGAAAAAACATAGCAAAAATCATGGTAAACAACGCCTGTGCTTGCAACGCAAGCGACGCTAACCCTGCGGGCATTCCATAGGCCATAGCTGAAAATAAAAATGCAAATTGCAGGAAGCTAATAGGCACTGCATAGGCTACCCACCATATAAATGGGGTGTTAGGTCGTTTAAAAAATAAAGCCCCCACCGAAGCCACTAACAGGAAGCGTAAACCGCCCATTAATAAAGGAGGCATACCTTCTAACCCCCAAGCAATTGCAACGAAATTCACGCCCCATATCACCACAATAAATATTGCGATCAATAAATCTTTACCTAACATACCCTTCCCTTTTCGTTGCCGTTTATTGATTAGCGCTCATGCGCCGGAATATGCTTTATAGTGTCTACAAATGTAGTAATTTCTTGCTCACTGAGTTGTCCAACGACTTTCTCATTACTTGCACTATGGTGCTGTAAACCCAAACCCGGACGGTATGCTTTTACAGGGCGTATAGGCCTTCGTTGCAAGTCACCCCCGCAGTTAGGGCAAACGCCGTGTAATATTCCCTTTAAACAATCTTCACAGAACGTACACTCATAAGTGCAAATATAGGCCTTTGATGAGTTAGCAGGTAAAGATGTATTACAGCATTCGCAATTAGGTTTAAGTATCAACATAGAGGTATGCCTTGATGATTGTTGATAACGATACTATGCCTGTTTGTACATGGATGGTAGGGCAAAAACTTAATCTTAGCGGGTCAAAAAGGACATAAGTAAGAAATAGTGTGTTTTAAGGTAGGCAGTGTACTCTACTCTTATTTTCAAATATCATGACGCCAAATTTAATGCGTTGTGGGTTCCCTTTTTATGTCATTTAGCGCGCTAGGCCTGTGTACTGAACTTTTAAATACGGTTGCTGAAAAGGGCTATACCACCCCATCTCCAATTCAGCAGGAAGCCATTCCTGCAATATTAAGTAAGCAAGACCTTATTGCGATTGCACAAACAGGAACGGGGAAAACAGCGAGTTTTTCACTGCCTATTTTGCAGCTATTGGCAGACAAGCCTCACTCTGAGCCTAACTGTGTACGCGCGCTAATCATAGCTCCTACAAGAGAGCTTGCCGCACAGGTTGCCCAGAACGTGGAACAATATAGCCAGAATCTAAAAGTCCGCTCAACCGCCGTGTTTGGTGGCGTACGGATTGAACCTCAAAAATATGCGTTAGCCCAAGGTGTAGACATTCTCATCGCAACACCAGGGCGCTTGTTAGATTTATACGAACAAGGCGCGATTAATTTCGACTCTATTGAAATACTGGTGCTAGACGAAGCCGATCGTATGTTGGACTTAGGTTTTATTGAGCATATTCATCACATACAAAGGCTTCTGCCAGATAAACGTCAAACACTACTCTTTTCAGCCACGTTTTCGAAAGAAATTAAAACATTAGCAACCACGATGCTGAACACCCCTAAAACTATCGAGTTAGCTAGGGCTAATGATCACATTGAAAAGATCACGCAAATATTGCATCCGGTAGACAAAGAGCGAAAAAACGAGCTTCTTATTCACCTTATTGAAAATAATGACTGGTCTCAAATATTGGTATTTACGCGTACCAAACGCGGCGCAGATGAATTAAGGAATGAACTTGAAGCGAAAGGTATTGTTGCAGAGTCTATTCATGCCAATAGAACGCAGCAAGCACGCACATTAGCGTTAAATGGCTTTAGAGATGGCAGCATTAAAGTACTGATTGGAACAGACCTAGCCGCTAGAGGCATTGATATTCAGCAATTGCCATGCGTGATTAATGTCGACCTGCCCTATGTAGCTGAGGACTATATTCATAGAATTGGCCGTACAGGCAGAGCGTCGTCAGAGGGCTTGGCTATTTCGCTATTCAGCGACGATGAAGCAAAGCAGCTAAAAACCATCGAACGTCTTCTTGGCAGGCAATTTAAAAAGACCTTCATTGCCGAATTTGCGCCGAAGCCAAAACCGAAGCCACCCGCAGCTAAGATTGAAGAAGACTTATACGGGAATTTTGAGGCTGACGACAAGCCGAAAGGTAAAGGTAGATCGAAGGGGCGTAGAAAGCGCCGTTAGTTCAGCGCTTTCAACGCTCAAAAAACACATCAACTAAATCGGCAAGGGTTTCTTCCAACTCTTCTTCGAAAACATCAATATCAATATCGAAGCTGTTCATATACTTGTCAGCATTTTCACGCGATACCGTAATATTCTTCATCTGAAACTCTAGCTCAGGAAGTGATTTGTCATATCGAGGTTTAACAACCCAACGCAAACAGTGGCCGCGGTTGTCTTTCAGTTTTTGTTTAGCAAAAACACAAAATTCCTCGACATAGTCTGCTCCCTGCGGCCCAAGGCAGCCAGGTTCAATACGACACATCACCAACAACTTTTTGTACAGAGGGAGTCGAGTTTCCATTTTATCTTTCAATAGTTTAAAGATTTGATTATCGGCAAATTTTGTTTATTTTTCCAGTATGGAATAGAGCCAATATTAATTTTGTAAGTATTAAATTCGCTTTAAAGCAAAGCAGTACATCACCCTTTTTGGCTGAGTACTGCGATAGTGTGCCAGTCTTTCATAGTAACATCCGCTTCAGATTCGCCAAATGTTTCGACGATTGGTGCTGGGGCGTTAATTTGCCCGATATCTGCTTCGCCGTTGTACCCCCTATAAATTAATTACCACACCATAGCTGCCACACCGCGCCTAAATTTTTAACTCCAGCAGCCTAGCGTGCTTCATTTCTGTTAGTGAACTTTACACACACTATGCCCGTTTAAAGTTTGCACAAAACAATTGAGTACGGTGATTTTGTTTTAGCGAATGCAACCTTGCTAGCTAGCCTTCTTAAACATTTACATAGGGATTTAAAATGAAAAATTATGCTATTAACACAGAAGTAGAGTGGGAATGGGGAAAAGGTAGCGCCACGGGTAATATTCGAAAGAAATATACAAGTGACGTTGAGCGCACAATTAAAGGCTCATCGGTAAAACGTGAGGCCAGCGAAAAAGACCCTGCTTATCTTATCGAACAAGACGATGGCAGTGAGGTACTGAAGTCGCACAGCGAACTTAAAAAATCGTCTTAACTTATTTATAGATTATTGTACTTCGTATAATGACAATGACCCCTTCTTTTTTCTCTCATAGCGATGTAGTTAACATAGCGAAGAATTTGCTAGGCAAATATCTATACAGTGAAATTGATGGTATACGAACGGGTGGCATAATTTTAGAGACTGAGGCTTATTCCCATAGCAACGATTTGGCAATGCAAAAGCATTTGCTCAGACGCCCTTCTTCTATAAAAACACTAAAACGCAATGGCGGAATTGCTTACATATACAAGGTTTATGGCCACCATAGTATGTTCAATATTGTCACGAACAGTGAAGCGTTTGCAGACTCGGTGCTTATTCGTGCAATTGAGCCAACTGAGGGAGTTGAAGCTATGGCAAAAAGAAGGAACATGCAGTGTGCTAACAAAAACCTGTGTTCGGGCCCTGCTAAACTCACTCAAGCTCTTGGTTTAACGCCTTCCCTTAATGGAGCATCAGTAACCAATCGAAACCTGGTTTGGGTTCAAGGTGAAGGTGAAGGAAAAGGAAAAGGAAAAGGAAAAGGAAAAGGAAAAACAGTACCCAAGGATAATATAACGTGCTCACCACGCATTGGTATAGATTACGCCGAAGATGACGCCGCATTACCCTGGCGATTTACACTGAAAAGAAAGGCGCTATTGCAGGCGGATTAGCTCGCTTCTTTCACCACCGCGTGACGGTTATATTGGGCAGAGTATTTAAAGATTAAGTACCCTGCCCCCATAATTTACTCGTCTGTTTGCGAAGCGTAATGGTTCTGCATTAACCATGCATAAGCGGAAGTAAAAGCTGGCTCTTGAAACTGCTTTAAACCCGTTTCGGCAAAAGGCACTGCAATTGGGTTTCTGCGTAAAGATTCTTTAATATCAGTTGGGCTATATACAATTACATCCAACCCTTCAATTAATTCAATAGCCGCTTCTAATTTGAAGCCAATAGCGCTGCCAGCAAATTTACCTTTGCTTTGACGTTGGCGAATTATCACAGCATCAATTTTGTAATCGGCCACAAGTTTAGCGAAAGTACTTTGAAAGCTTTTGAGCCCTTTAGCACTGCTATCGGCCAACGTTAACCGGCGTGTTCGGCAGTCGGGAACATGAAACAAGCCATCTATTAGCGACAATAGACACACATTTGCTTCGTTACCTTTTAAATCTACACCACAGACTTTCATATTCATTCCTATTTACATTTATCAGCCATTATAGCGTGTTTTGCTAATGATATTTATCAACACTCAGCTTTCTTTGCCAACATCATAATTTTTGCTATGAAAATGGAAGCAGATGGCGTCCTATCGAATCACTTACTCGCTAAATTTGAAATCATAAATGGGTTTGAAAGTTTATTAAGCTGTCTTTAAGACTGTAGTATCTACCGCCTTAACTTATTAATATTATTTAATAGTGTTTTAAAAAAGAGCTAGTATTAACTAAAATTCAAATAATAAATTGAATACTTAACAGGAATTGCACTGAAGGTCGAAAAAATAGGGGCAGAGTACTTTTTTATTAGTAATGTACTCTGCCCCTTTTATTCCACATTTATTACTTAAAGCTGGATTACGTTATCGCCGCTGTCCCTGTCTATCATTTTCACGAAGGGATCTACCCCAACATAGGCAGGCTTTTCTTCCACAGTAACGGTAAAAGTATTTTCTCCGCTTACGAGCTTGTGCTTCTGGTTGTAAAGCACTTTGGTGTCTCCAGACACGTCCTCGGGATCGCCGCTAAACAGCGCAATATCGACGTACTCATTCACTGCACCTTCGGTCTCACGTCCCGCGCCATCAGCCTCAAATTTCGCAGCCGCGACAGTCATGGTCACTTCGAACTTACCCTCACTGGTTTGTTCTGCGTCTGCTGACAACATTTTTAAGTCATATAGCGTGATGCGCTCAAACAAATCGGCAATAAACTGCTGCTCTTCTTTTGATGCCTGAGCGTTTAGCGCAGCTTGAAGATCTAGCGTCGTTGGATACGGGTTATCACTGAACTTATACTCTTCTAAGAAGTTTTTAAGCGCGGTATTAACACGTTCTTCCCCTAAACGGTCGAGGATTGCCATCATGACTACAGAGCCTTTGCGGTAGTGAATATACTGCTGGTTCTCACTACGCATGAACGGCATTTCCTCAATAAGCTCGCTGCCGCGATCACGTAAGTAACGATCCAGTTCGTATTTAAGGAAGCGGCGCATCTTATCTTCGCCAAAGCGTTCACGCAGCACCATAATGGCACTGTACTGAGACAAACTTTCAACGATAATAGCCTGCCCCTGTACATTCGCCGCCCCTACCTGATGTCCCCACCACTGGTGTGCAACCTCATGTGCCGTAACATAGTACACGTAGTCTATATTTTCCGGGTCGCGCAAATCCGCGATAAACCCGATTTCCTCCGAGTACGGCACGGTATTAGCAAAGCTCTGTGCAAACGAGCGGTAACCTGGAAACTCTATAATGCGCATCTGTCGGTGTTGATAAGGGCCAAAGGCGTTGGTGAAATAGTCCAGAGAATCCTTCACACTTTGCACCATCACATCCACGTTCCAGTTATGTTCTGGGTGATAATACACCTCGATATTTACACCGTTGTGAGCGTCCTTTTTAACGTCATGGCGTGCCGAGAGGTATGAGAAGAAATTCACGATAGGGGCATCCATTTTATAATGAAAATAGCGACGCCCGTTCTCCTGCCACTCTTGTTGCAAGTAACCAGGTGCGATAGCAATCTGATCGCTGCTAGTAGACACGGTAGTTTCAAAGTCGATAAAGGTTACGCCTTTACCAAAGCCACTTTCAGCGTAGCGTGAGGAATCTTCCAGTTGATATGCACGAGGGCGTTCTGGCAGATCGCGCTTGCGTCGCTCGTGCCTATCTGCAATCAGGTATTGTGGATTGAATCCGAAAGAAGGAAACAGCGAGTAACTGTCTATAAAAGTCCCATTCTCAGCCACTTGAAGATCGAAGTTACCGTCTTTAAAGCCCTTATTCTCACGCAATACTGACACGGTTCCGGTTCGGGTTTCGCCTGGCATCAAAGGCTCTTCAAACGTCATCCATGCTGCAGAGAGTGAGTCGAAACGTTCGCTAACTTGCGCGCCGGGAATAACGATATCCCATTCAGTGGTGAATTGAGGCACAGAAATTAGGGTGCGCGAAATAGGCTCATTAAATGGATTGCTTACTGTAATGTCTGCAGATACTTCGACACGGCGGGCTTCTGGATAAATATCAACATTCGCATTAACACGGGTTACCACCGGAATAAAATCGTCCTCGTACTGAGAAAATTGACGTTCGTATTCAGCCTGTAACTCAAAACCTTCATCTTGTGTAAGGTATGTATTCACTACCTTGGTGTTGTAATGAATGTACCCACCTGTAAGTACGAATACGATGAGGCTTGCCGCTAGCACCGTTTTTCCGGAAGTACCTAACTGATAACCCAGTAGCTTGAAACGGTGTTTTAGCGAAACTTCGGGCCCGCGCTGCCACATGGCATAGCCTACAGTGAAAAGAGCCAGCGATAGTGCGCTCCAGTAAAGCATATACCAAGCGAATGGCGCTAAGAACCAGCCCCAGCCGTTTAAGTCTGAGTACAGCACTTGTGGGGCATCACTAAAGCTCCACATATTATGCTCAAGCCCTAGCTCAGCAAACACTAAGCTAACAATAAAGTACGCCACAAACAGCAGCATACCCACGAATTTATTCGGGCTTAACACCTGAATAAAGAATGCAAGCACGGCGAGTAGCGCCCACGGTACCCAGGATACAAAGTAGATCCCAATAAAATAGGTGCCGAAATCAAAATCAAAGTAGCCCTGCGTAGCTTGGTAAACAACGGTAAAAATGATACCAATAGCGAATAACAAAGCGGTTACTGCCCACATCGCAAGCAGCTTTGATACCCAGAACACAAGGTTAAACGCGGGCGTAGAGTCGATAATATCGCCCATCCCCGACCCACGCTCGCGCCAGACAATCTCTCCACTGTAGTAGGTAACAACGATAAGCATCATCAGCCCGTAACTTTCGCGAATGAACTCGACCATCTTGTAAGTCAACGGCCAATTTGAAGTGCCGTAAATGCCGTCGATAGGCACGAAGTACAACGCAGTAAGGTTGAACACCGTGAATATCATTAGCACAAGAAGCGCAGGGCTAAAAATCACTTGCCGCATTTCAAAGCCGATACGAGTTAGCAACTTACTAAGCTGTTCGCCATGCTGAGATTTTATGGTTAGGTTTAGGCTTTGTGGTGGTGGAATTTTTGAGGCTTTTGTAGGCTTCTCTTTTCGGGCTTTCTGCTGCCAGCGCATTTGATAAATACTGCCGACGGTTGCCAAAATAACCGCGCCTATACCAAGCCAAATCAAACGGTTTTGTAACAACACACCTTCTAACGACACAACGGCGGTATTCTTATCAAATACAGTCCAATAACGGGTTACCTCTCTATAGGTACGCAGACCAAATGGGTCTAGCAATGCGCCGATAGTGCGGTATTCCGGCTCCGATGTTACCACTCCACTTATAAGGTAAAAAATAAAGATACCCATGGCTACCAGATACGCCGCCATCATTGAGCGAAGGCGTTGGGCAATAGCGTAAAATATCATTCCCAATGCAAGCATGCTGGGCACTGAGAAGTAAAAAAAGGTGGTCAAATAGAAGCTTAGGTTTGTGGGCCCTATCCGTTCCTGATCTACCCAAGGCATCAAAGAGCCTAATAAAATAGCGATGGGGACCATAGCAAATACGCAAAGGCTCACCAGATAGGCGCCAAAAAAACGCCCTAAATGATACGGTAACGGTGTAATGGGTCGCGTATAGACTAGTTCGCCCATATTGCTGGAATGATTGCGTGTAGCCGTTCCGGAAACAAAATTAACCAGCAGGAATAAGGCAAAAATACTCATGATTAGCGTGGTTTGAGTGATAGCAAACGAGCCGTTATAGAGTACGTTACCACCGCCACCAATGCGCACATTGTCGGTGGTTGTCGCCATAAAGGGCAATAGGAAAAACGCCAGCATGGTGACGTAAAATGAGGGTTGGCGAAGATAATATCGCCATTCAAAAGTAAGGCTGTTCAAAAACATCGTTGTTCTCCCTTACGCAGCTGTCGCAGCGCGGCTGTTATGCAGCGTAGAGAAATAAACGTCTTCAAGGTTAGCCGGCGCCTGTTCGAATCCCTCTGGCGGTGTGTCTGCTAAAACATGAATGACATGCTTTCCGGCAATTAGACGAGCCGATATAATATTAAGGTGCTGTTCAAGTTCGCGGTATTCTTCTTGGCTAACCTGTTTGCGCCAGATACGCCCTGCCAGTTCGTGTGTCAGGCTCATTGGGTTGCCTTCCATTAATATTTGCCCCTGCCCCAGCACCGCCATTTTTGGGCAAAGTTCAGACACATCATCAACGATATGTGTAGATAATATGATGACTTTCTCTTCACCTAGGCTTACCAGCAAATTATGGAAGCGGTTGCGTTCTTCAGGATCAAGTCCCGCCGTAGGCTCATCAACGATAATAAGGTCGGGGTCGCCAAGTAGCGCCTGAGCAATACCAA
Source organism: Alteromonas sp. K632G (assembly GCF_017653625.1). Taxonomy (NCBI): domain Bacteria; kingdom Pseudomonadati; phylum Pseudomonadota; class Gammaproteobacteria; order Alteromonadales; family Alteromonadaceae; genus Alteromonas; species Alteromonas sp. K632G. The sequence continues at coordinate 545 of NZ_JAGGDM010000029.1, read as the reverse complement.
AACGCTGACGCATACCACCGGAATAGCCGCTCACAGCTTTATCTCTGTGTTGCCATAAATTAGTATGAACCAACAAGCTTTCTACCGCTTCTTTGCGGTCTGACTTACTGTTTATCCCTTTTAATACCGCAAGATGGTCTAGCAGTTTTTCAGCACTGATGCGTGGGTAAACGCCGAAATTCTGTGGCAGATACCCAAGACGCTGGCGCAGCGCATTAGGATCGGCCAATACATCGATATCATCGAACTGAATTGAACCACTATCAGGAGTTTGAAGAGTAGCAATAGTCCTCATTAATGAGGATTTCCCAGCACCATTCGGCCCTAGTAACCCAAACATTCCCTTGGGGATTGACAAGTCTATACCGTTCAGGGCTTTAACCCCATTTGGATACGTTTTGGTAAGGCCGGTAATACTGAGCATGAACATTCCTTTGGTTTTATATTGTTCAAATTTCAGACTACGCCGTAATGACTTGTCTGTTAACTGAAAACTTGTAACAAAGTGCGAAATTTGTTCAATACCATAAAAATGGGGTCAGAGT